>NZ_JAPVYE010000002.1:0-402576 GCF_041431685.1 Streptococcus sp. 20925_1_22
AGTGAATAACTTAAGTTCGGGAAGTAGCTCAGCTTGGTAGAGTACTTGGTTTGGGACCAAGGTGTCGCAGGTTCGAATCCTGTCTTCCCGATAGATGGCGGTGTAGCTCAGCTGGCTAGAGCGTCCGGTTCATACCCGGGAGGTCGGGGGTTCGATCCCCTTCGCCGCTATAATGATCTTGTCGGACCTTTAGCTCAGCTGGTTAGAGCTCTCGGCTCATAACCGAGTGGTCGTAGGTTCAAGTCCTACAAGGTCCATAGTGTTATCTTGGAGGATTACCCAAGTCCGGCTGAAGGGAACGGTCTTGAAAACCGTCAGGCGTGTAAAAGCGTGCGTGGGTTCGAATCCCACATCCTCCTTAGGGACAAATAGTATTGACGCGGGATGGAGCAGCTAGGTAGCTCGTCGGGCTCATAACCCGAAGGTCGTAGGTTCAAATCCTGCTCCCGCAATAATTGGCTCGGTAGCTCAGTTGGTAGAGCAATGGATTGAAGCTCCATGTGTCGGCGGTTCGATTCCGTCTCGCGCCATACATCATCGTATTGGAAATGCGGGTGTAGTTTAGTGGTAAAACTACAGCCTTCCAAGCTGTTGTCGCGAGTTCGATTCTCGTCACCCGCTTTGAACGAAAGTTCATACCAAGTTTTCGAACTTGGGCGCGTAGCTCAGGTGGTTAGAGCGCACGCCTGATAAGCGTGAGGTCGGTGGTTCGAGTCCACTCGTGCCCATAAAATATTGGAGAATTACTCAAGAGGCTGAAGAGGACGGTTTGCTAAATCGTTAGGTCGGGTAACCGGCGCGGGGGTTCGAATCCCCCATTCTCCGTATAATGAGGAGTTTAGCATTTGCTATCTCCTTTTCTTATACTTTCTCGTCCTGTTTAGTGAGGTTTTTCTGATGAATCGATTTAAAAAGTCTAAGTTTCTGCTTTCTTTTTTTGTATTAGTTGTTGCAATGACGATACTTATCTTATCTACCTCTTCTAGTTGGTTTGTATCAACTACTTCAAATATTATTTCATTGGTAGATAGACTTCTCGGCTCTCCTTTTGCTTTTGTAGCTGATAAAAAAGAAGAAATGTCAGATTTGATGTCTACTTATAGAGAGAATCAGCAGCTCAAGAAAAATCTTTATGAGGTTGAGGAAAAGGCTGGGAAGGCAGATTCCTTAGAAGATGAGAATGAGCAGTTGCGAAAACTTCTGGAATTTAAAGAGGCTGATAAAAATCAAATACAGATTGCCAGCGAAGTGATTGCTCGTACGCCAGCATCTTGGAAAAATGAGCTGACTATTGACAAGGGGACATCTGATAATGTGACAGATGCTATGCTAGTAGTCGCTAATGGTGGTCTGGTCGGAAGTGTTTCTGAAACTAGTAGTCAGTCTAGCTTAGTTTCTCTACTGACTAACGAGGAAAACTCAACTAAAATTTCTGTTAGAATTCAAACTAAGTCTGGTCTAGTTTATGGGATTATTACGGGTTATGATGAAAAAAACTCTGCTTATATCATCAGTCAGTTAAATAGTGCTGAAGATATAAAAGAGGGAGATGAGGTTGCAACCAGTGGCTTGGGTGCTTATAATGCAGAAAATATTCCTGTCGGTAAGGTACTTTCCGTGTCTGAGGCTAAGGATCAGCTAAACAAAGTTGTCCTAGTTAAGCCGGCTGCTGATTTGTCGGATATCCGTGCTGTAATGTTGGTAGGGAACTAATATGAGAGATATTAAAGAACATCTTTTGACTCCTATTACTTTATTTTTTGTTTTATTGATCGACGGGCAGATTTCGACTTTTCTGGCTAATATTCTGCCTTTACAATGGCACTTAGTCAGTCATTTTATCTTTATTTTCATGCTTTTTGTTTCCATCAACCTCTCTAAAAACTACAATATTCTCTTATTTTGCTGTTTGGGGCTGATTTATGATGTTTACTATTTTCATACCATCGGTATTGCTCTTATTCTTTTTCCTCTTTTAAGTCTCTTGGTTTGTCAGTCTAGTCCGACTATGCTTTTAAATAAATTTACTCGCTTTTTATCTGTTTTGATTCTTGTATTTTTATTTGAATTAACCAGTTTTGCTTTTGCAGTATTTTTGAATCTTTCTAGTCTGAATTTGCAGGATTTTGTCCTTAGCAGTTTAGTACCGAGTATCCTTCTCAATGGCCTGATATTCCTCATTTTTCAGTCTATTTTCGAAAAAATGTATTTATGATAAACAAGAAATAAAAATGTAATAAAGGCGTAACATATGATACAGCATTTTCTGGTATACTAGTTAATGTCTTATAAGAAGGAGTGTATTATTTTTATGAAGAAAAAACTACTCACATCAATTTTATTGAGTACAGTTATCCTTTCACAAGGAGCTGCACTTGTGAGCGTTAAAGCAGAGACAACTGATGAAAAGATTGCTGCACAAGACAGCAAGATTAATAGTTTGACAGAGCAACAACAATCAGCTCAGGCACAAGTCAACGAGATTCAAGGCCAAGTATCTGCTATTCAAAAGCAACAAGAAGAGCTTAAAGCAGAAAATGAAAAATTGTCTGCTGAATCTGCAAAACTTTCTGCAGAGATTGACGAACTATCTAAAAATATTGTAGCTCGTAATGAGTCACTTGCAAATCAAGCGCGCAGTACCCAAACAAATGGAACTGCTACTAGCTACATCAATACAGTTGTAAATTCTAGCTCTATCACAGAAGCTATTTCTCGTGTAGCAGCTATGAGCGAAATTGTTTCAGCAAATAATAAAATGTTGGAACAACAAAAGAAAGATAAAGAAGTAATTGCTGAAAAGCAAGTTGCGAATAATGAAGCTATCAATACTGTAATTGCTAACCAAGAGAAGTTAGCTGATGATGAGCAAGCTTTGGCAACAAAACAAGCTGAACTGAAAGCAGCTCAGGCAAGTCTTGCAGCTGAAAAAGCGACTGCTGAAAACGAAAAGAATTCTCTTCTTGAAGAAAAAGCAGCAGCTGAAAAAGCAGCAGCAGAAGCAGCGGCTCGTGAAGCAGCTTATAAAGCAGAGCAAGAATCAAAACGCCAAGCAATTGAAGCTTCGGGAAATACCACCCTGCAAGCTCAGGTTCAAGCAGTTGTTAATTCAGCTCCAGCAGCTGAAGCAGCGGCTCCAGCAGCACCTGCAGTAACTCAATCTGTTGCCCGTGCAAATAGACCAGTTTATAGCTCATCTGCCTCTTCTTATCCAGTAGGTCAATGTACTTGGGGTGCTAAGACATTAGCTCCTTGGGCTGGCGATTACTGGGGTAATGGTGGACAATGGTCAGCAAGCGCAGCAGCAGCAGGCTTCCGTGTTGGTTCACAGCCAGAAGTTGGCGCAATTGCATGTTGGACTGACGGTGGATACGGACACGTTGCAGTAGTAACAGCTGTTCAATCTACTACAAGCATCCAAGTATCAGAAGCAAACTACCTTGGACAACAATCAATCGGTAACTACCGTGGATGGTTTAACCCAACAACTGCACAAGGTACAGTTTCATATATCTATCCGAACTAATCAGTAAAAAGCGCCTCTGGCGTTTTTTATTTTTAATTGAAAAATCAACTGAAAAAAGTTACAATGGTAGTTGGGAAAAGTTGTAATTGGACAATGAAAGACGATTTAGAATCTGGAGGGAATCATGTCTTTTTCTGATTTAAAACTCTTTGCTCTTTCTTCTAATCAAGAATTAGCGCAGCGTGTTGCTCAAGAGATTGGATTGCCACTTGGGAAATCAACTGTCCGTCAGTTTTCTGATGGAGAGATTCAAGTGAATATTGAAGAATCTATTCGCGGGAAACACGTCTTTATTTTGCAGTCTACCAGTTCGCCAGTCAATGATAATTTGATGGAAATCTTGATTATGGTAGATGCTTTGAAACGGGCTAGTGCTGAATCAATCAATGTTGTCATGCCTTACTATGGCTATGCTCGACAGGATCGCAAGGCTAGAGCTCGTGAGCCAATTACATCTAAATTAGTTGCTAATATGTTGGAAATTGCTGGTGTGGATCGGATGCTGACTATTGACTTGCACGCAGCGCAAATCCAGGGCTTCTTTGACATTCCAGTGGATCACTTGATGGGTGCACCTTTGATTGCTGATTACTTTGAGCGCCGTAATATGACAGGAGGAGACTATGTGGTAGTCAGTCCTGACCATGGTGGTGTGAGTCGGGCTCGTAAGTTAGCAGAGTTTCTGAAAACTCCGATTGCGATTATTGATAAGCGTCGCAGTGTGGACAAGATGAATAGCAGTGAAGTTATGAACATCATTGGTAAGGTGGAAGGAAAAACTTGTATCTTAATTGATGATATGATTGATACAGCAGGGACTATCTGCCATGCAGCTGACGCTCTCGCTGAAGCAGGGGCTGTAGAAGTCTATGCTAGCTGTACGCATCCAGTCTTGTCTGGTCCAGCTATGGATAATATCCAAAAGTCGGCGATTAAAAAATTGGTTGTGCTGGATACAATTTATCTGCCTCAAGAGCGCTTGATTGATAAGATTGAGCAGATTTCAATTGCGCATCTTTTAGGAGAAGCCATTGTCCGTATTCATGAAAAGCGGCCACTGTCACCCTTGTTTGAAATAGGCAAAAAATAATCTGAGATATATGGCTGGGATACTTGATTTCTGGCCTCTTTTTTATTTTATTCCTACTATCTTTTTTAAAAAAAGTCCAACATTCACTTTAAAAGAAAACTCAAATTACTTGATGTTTCAAATATAAATAAATGACCATTTAAATAGTTGGTAAATTGACAATTTGTCTCATCCCTTGGTATTATTTGGTTTTAAAAATTTTTATGTAGTAAAATTCTTGACTTTTTTAAGAGTTCGAACTATACTTAGTAGTAGGTAATATTAGGTAACGGGGAGTTACAATTATTTTTGAAAAGTAACGAGGAGATGAGATAATGAAAAAGGTTTTGCTTTCAAGTGCTGTGGCCCTTTCACTTTTCGCGGCTGCTGCACCAGTATTTGCTGAGGGTACAGCCAGTCTTTGGGTTAATGACATTGATAATAATGAAGTTCCCCAAGGCAGTACGGACTCAGAATCTAATAAAGTTATGGATGAGTTGCAGGCCTATAGAGATGCACAATCAGCTCTGGATCAGCAAGTTGCTGAAGCTAAGAAAGCTCCGGTTGGCAAAAGTGCTGTGATGGAGGATCAAGCTGGTAACAAAGTTCTTGTTATTGGTGAGGGAGAGTCGGCTAATGCGGATCAGCCTTCAGTGGCACCATCTACTACAGATCCATCAATACCGGCTTATTCGGCAGCACCTTACTCCACAGCCTCTTCATCAGTTCCAACTTTTCCAGCACCGTCTCAATCTTCGGCGGCATCCTCTTCAGCAGCAGGTAAAAAGAAGGCTAAAAAATCAGAAAATAAAGCAAAAAAAGCTCCGGAAGCAAAAGAAGAGAACAAGGAAAATGAGGAAAACTCTGAAGACAAGTCACTTCCTAAGACAAGTGCAGTCAAATAATTTTGTCTTTAATTTGTGCTAACGCCTAAATATCACTGAGCCTTTGTTCGGTGATATTTTTTGTAAAAAATGAAAAATAAAGGATTTTTAGATTATGCAAGAAAAAGATAGGAGTCAAACTTCAAATAAGAAACAGCTCCTTGTTGTTGGTATCTGCCTCCTGCTGATTGTTCTGGTTATTTTTTCTGTCTTTTATTCTTTCCGTTCATCAACATCAGGCAGCAAGCTTCGAGTTTCGCATCCCAGCAGGATTGAAACGTCAAGCCCATCTGCATCTTCAAGTCAGACAGAAAAGGAATATTTAGCAGAGCGTTTTGCTAAACTGAAGGCTGTGAATTCAGAAACGATAGGCTATGTCTATGCTCCTGGTACGCAGCTGGATGAGCCAGTGGTGCAAACGAAAGATAATGAGACTTATCTGCTGAAGACTTTTGAAGGAAAGCAAGAGCCCTATATGGGAGCGGTCTTCATGGATAAGGACAATCATAAAGATTTCAGTGATCGACTTACCTGGCTTTTCGGGCATGCTCGGGGCAGCAAGGCAGGAGATCATCGCATGTTTAATGATGTCAACTACTATGATCGTCAGGATTATTTTGACAAACATAGATATGTCGTGATTGAGACTCCTGAGCGTAAGTATTATTATCAAGCTATGGGACTGGTCATCGTGCCGGAAGAGACTGCTTTTTATCGGACGGAGTTTAAGGACGACGAGGACTTTACGACTCAGCTTAGAAATATCTATGAGGCTGCTCGGACAAAGGATCCTAAGATAAAGATTAAGGCGAGCGACCGGTATTTAGTTCTCTCAACCTGCCGTGAGGAAGATGATACGATTCGTTCTAACCTTTATTTGCGGCAGATTCCTGATTCAGAACTACCAGATTTTCTGGCCAAGCATGGTAAGGAATTGACCTATACTCCGACTCGTTGAATGGCCAGTCACGTGAGATGCAGCTATATCCACTATCTGCCAGAGAAGAATTTTAAGGCAAGGCCAAAAGGGACTGAGTGCAAGCATAGTCCTTTTTCTGCATAAGAAATCATGTAATAGCTTTTGCTATGCTTCTGCATTTATAGTATAATAGTTCTATTGAGCGGCTGGAGGTATGTATGGATTTAAGTAAGAAATTTAATAAAAACTTAGGAAAAATAGAAATTTCACTGATTCGTCAATTTGACCAATCGATTTCTGCAATTCCTGGGGTTCTTCGGCTGACCTTAGGAGAGCCGGATTTTACGACACCGGATCATATCAAAGCAGCAGCCAAGGCAGCGATTGATGCTAATCAAAGCCACTACACTGGTATGAGCGGTCTCTTGGAGCTGCGTCAGGCGGCCAGCAGTTTTGTGAAAGAAAAGTACAATCTGCACTATCGCCCAGAAGATGAGGTCTTAGTCACTATCGGGGCAACAGAGGCCTTGTCGGCTACACTGACAGCCATTCTAGAAGAAGGTGACAAGGTCTTGCTGCCAGCTCCTGCTTATCCAGGCTATGAGCCCATTGTCAATCTAGTGGGGGCGGAGATTGTCGAGATTGATACAACAGCCAATAACTTTGTCCTTACTCCAGAGATGCTGGAAGCGGCTATTTTAGAACAGGAGGAGCAGCTAAAAGCGGTCATTCTTAATTATCCAGCCAATCCGACCGGCGTGACTTATTCGCGGGAGCAGATAAAAGCTCTGGCGGATGTCCTAGGAAAATACCAAGTATTTGTGGTCTGCGATGAGGTCTATTCTGAGCTGACCTATACGGAGCAGGGGCATGTCTCCATCGCGGAGTATCTGCCAGACCAAACCATTGTCATCAACGGCCTGTCTAAATCCCATGCCATGACTGGCTGGCGGTTGGGCTTTATCTTTGCTCCAGAAGTTTTCACTGCTCAGCTGATTAAGAGCCACCAGTATCTCGTAACAGCGGCCAATACCATGGCTCAGTTTGCCGGCATTGAAGCTCTGACAGTTGGGAAAGATGATGCGGAGCCAATGAAGGCTGAGTATATCCAGCGTCGCGATTATATCATAGAGAAAATGGCTGAGCTAGGCTTTAAGATTATCAAACCAGACGGGGCTTTTTATATTTTTGCTAAGATACCAGACGGTTATAATCAAGAATCTTTCGCCTTTCTGCAGGATTTTGCAGAGAAGAAGGCTGTGGCTTTTATCCCGGGAGCGGCTTTTGGTCAATACGGGGAAGGTTATATCCGGCTGTCCTATGCGGCTAGTATGGAGACGATTCGAGAAGCCCTGAAACGCCTCAAGGACTACATGGAGGACTATGCTTAAATCTCTAACAAGTCAAGGTCTGGTTCTCTATAACCGCAATTTCCGCGAGGATGATAAGCTGGTCAAGATCTTTACGGAACAGGCTGGTAAGCGTATGTTTTTCGTCAAGCATGCTGGTAAATCCAAGCTAGCACCCGTCATTCAGCCTTTGACTGCGGCGAACTTGCTGATGAAAATCAATGATGATGGCCTTAGCTATATCGAGGACTATCAGGATGTAGTCACCTACCATCGCATCAATGAGGACTTATTCATCATGGCCTATGCCAGTTATGTGGCGGCCTTGGCAGATGCCAGTCTTCAGGACAATCAGCCAGATCCGGCGCTCTTTGCCTTTCTGCAGAAAACCCTGGAGCTGATGAATAATGGTCTGGACTATGAAGTGCTGACTAATATCTTTGAGATTCAGATTTTGTCACGTTTTGGAGTTTCGCTGAACTTCCATGACTGCGCCTTTTGTCATCGGACGGGTCTGCCTTTTGACTTCTCTTTCAAATATAGCGGAGTCCTTTGCCCTGATCATTACCATCAGGATGAACGGCGCTGTCATCTGAATCCTAATCTTCCTTTTCTGCTGGACCAATTTCAGGCGGTCCGCTTTAGCGAATTGGAGACCATTTCTTTGAAGCCAGATATTAAAAAGCAGCTGCGGGATTTTATCGACCTGCTCTATGATGAATATGTCGGCATCCATCTCAAATCCAAAAAATTTATAGATTCTCTAGGTGACTGGGGAAACATTTTAAAAGATAAGAACGAGGAATAAATCGAATGAAAAAAATAGCTGTTGATGCTATGGGAGGGGACAATGCCCCTCAGGCTCTAGTCGAAGGAGTCAATCAAGCAGTACAGGAGTTTTCGGATATTGAAATTCTCCTTTATGGCGATGAGGCGAAAATCAAGCCTTATCTGACTGCTGGTGAGCGGGTCCGCATCATCCACACGGAGGAGAAGATTGACTCGGACGACGAGCCGACCAAGGCCATTCGTCAGAAGAAAGAGGCTAGTATGGTGCTGGCAGCTAAGGCTGTGAAGGCAGGGGAAGCAGATGCCATGCTGTCTGCTGGAAATACTGGAGCGCTTTTGGCGGCAGGTTTCTTTATCGTAGGGCGTATCAAGAATATTGACCGACCGGGGCTCCTATCTACTATGCCAACGGTTGGCGGTCAGGGATTTGATATGCTGGATCTCGGAGCCAATGCTGAAAACACAGCCCATCATTTACACCAGTATGCGACTTTGGGTTCTTTCTATGCTGAAAATGTCCGAGGAATCAAGAAGCCGAGGGTGGGTCTCTTGAATAACGGAACAGAAAGCAGCAAGGGCGACCCTCTGCGCAAAGAAGCCTACGAGCTTTTATCTGGGGATTCATCACTTAACTTTATCGGCAATGTGGAAGCGCGTGATTTAATGGATGATGTGGCGGATGTTGTCGTTGCAGATGGCTTTACTGGTAATGCTGTTCTGAAATCAATCGAAGGAACTGCTATCAGTATCATGGGTCAGCTGAAGAAGTCTATTTTAGGCGGTGGTTTCAAAGCTAAATTGGGAGCTTGGTTGCTCAAGGATAGCCTGCGAGGGCTCAAAAATAGTCTGGATTATTCTAGTGCAGGCGGTGCAGTTCTATTCGGCTTGAAAGCACCTGTTGTCAAAACGCATGGCTCTAGTGATGCTAAGGCTGTTTATAGCACGATTCGTCAGATTCGGACCATGTTGGAAACGGATGTTGTTGGTAAATCGGTCATTGAATTTTCAGATGCAAAGGAGTAAACATGAGCGAAAAAGAAATTTATGCAAAAATTGTCGAAATCATTCAAGAACATGACAGCAGCAAGCTGCATATCACTCCAGAACTGAGCTTGAAAGAGGAGCTGGGAGTGGACTCTGTTGATTTGATGGAATTTATCATCAATCTGGAAGAAGCTTTTGATATTGAGATTCCTGATGAGGATATGGATAACTTCAAAACAATTTCCGATGTGGTGGCTTATATCCACGAAAAACTGAAGAAGCAACATTAAAAATCAAAGATCGGTATCTTCCGGTCTTTTTTCGTATCTTGGAAAGGAAACGATTTCTTTAACTGGATATAGAAAGTTTATACGGAATTTCTTGTAAAATGTATTCAAAGATGATAAAATGAGGGTATAAAACCACGAAAGGCGAATATTAAAATGTCTAATAAGTTGTTATATTCGGGAAAAGCTAAGGATATTTTCTCTACAGATGATGAGCAAGTCATTCTGGCGCGCTACAAGGACCAGGCAACGGCCTTTAATGGAGTCAAGAAAGAGCAGATTGCTGGTAAAGGAGTGCTCAACAACCAGATTTCATCTTTTATTTTTGAGAAACTCAATGCAGCTGGTGTGGCGACGCATTTCATTAAGAAGGTTTCGGATACGGACCAGTTAAATAAAAAAGTAGAGATTATTCCTTTGGAAGTGGTGCTGCGCAACTACACAGCGGGTTCTTTTTCCAAACGTTTTGGAGTAGAAGAGGGCATCGCGCTTGAAACTCCGATTGTGGAATTTTACTACAAAAATGATGATTTGGACGATCCTTTCATCAATGACGAACATGTGAAATTTTTGAAGATTGCTAGCGACGAAGAAATTGCCTTTTTGAAAGAGGAGACTCGCCGGATCAATGAATTCTTGTCAGATTGGTTCCGCCAAATCGGACTGAAATTGATTGATTTCAAGTTAGAATTTGGCTTTGACAAAGATGGCAAGATTATTCTGGCGGATGAATTTTCACCAGATAATTGCCGCCTCTGGGATGCGGAAGGCCATCACATGGACAAGGATGTTTTCCGGCGTGGCCTTGGTGAACTGACAGATGTCTATCAGGTTGTTTGGGAAAAATTGCAGGCGATTAAGTAAGGACAGGGTGTGAAAAATCATGGACAAGCGTATTTTTGTAGAGAAGAAGAGCAACTTCGGTGTGAAGTCACAGAGCTTGGTGAGAGAGCTGACGCATAATCTTCAGTTGAAAACATTGTCAGATCTTCGGATGATTCAAGTTTATGATGTCTTTCATCTGGCAGAAGACTTGGTTTCTCGTGCTGAAAAGCATATTTTCTCCGAGCAGGTGACTGATAGATTGCTGACGGAGGAGGAAGTAGAGGCTGCACTTGCAGAGACAGCGTTTTTTGCCATTGAAGCGCTGCCGGGTCAGTTTGATCAGCGGGCAGCCAGCTCTCAGGAGGCTCTCTTTTTGCTCGGTGCTGGGACAGATGTTCTGGTGAGGACCGCGCAGCTTTATTTGGTCAATAAAGACATCTCAGACAGCGAGTTGGCAGCAATCAAGAAATACTTGCTGAATCCAGTTGATTCACGCTTTAAAGATATTGAGCAGCCGATTCAGCTGGAGCAGTTCTCAGAGTCAGATAAGACCATTCCGGTTCTGGACTTCTTTAAGGACTATACGGAAGCGGACTTTAAAGCCTACAAGCAGGAGCATGGTCTGGCTATGGAAGTAGCAGATTTGCTCTTTATTCAGGACTATTTCAAGTCGATTGGCCGTTTCCCGACGGAGACCGAGCTCAAGGTTTTAGATACTTACTGGTCTGACCACTGTCGACATACGACCTTTGAGACGGAGTTGAAGAAGATTGATTTTTCAGCTTCTAAGTTTGAAAAGCAGCTGCAGGATACTTATGATAAATACTTGGCTATGCGTGATGAGCTGGGACGTGGGGAAAAGCCGCAGACTCTTATGGATATGGCGACTATTTTTGGTCGCTACGAGCGAGCCAATGGCCGTCTGGATGACATGGAAGTGTCTGATGAGATCAATGCCTGCTCCGTAGAGATTGAAGTGGATGTGGATGGTGTCAAGGAGCCTTGGCTGCTGATGTTCAAAAATGAAACCCATAACCACCCAACAGAAATTGAACCTTTTGGTGGGGCTGCGACCTGTATCGGAGGAGCCATTCGTGATCCGCTTTCTGGTCGTTCTTATGTTTATCAGGCTATGCGGATTTCAGGTGCGGGCGATATTACCCAACCGATTGCTGAAACGCGGACTGGCAAGCTCCCTCAGCAGGTCATTTCTAAAACAGCTGCACATGGCTATTCTTCTTACGGGAATCAAATTGGTCTAGCAACGACCTATGTCCGTGAGTATTTCCATCCAGGCTTTGTAGCCAAGCGGATGGAGCTGGGAGCGGTTGTCGGTGCAGCTCCTAAGGAAAATGTTGTCCGTGAAAAACCAGCAGCAGGTGATGTGGTCATTTTGCTGGGAGGCAAGACGGGTCGTGATGGTGTCGGCGGAGCCACTGGCTCGTCCAAGGTGCAGACAGCTGCGTCTGTGGAGACGGCTGGTGCGGAAGTCCAAAAAGGAAATGCTATAGAGGAGCGTAAGATTCAGCGCCTCTTCCGCGATGGCAATGTGACTCGTCTCATCAAGAAATCCAATGACTTTGGGGCTGGCGGAGTCTGCGTAGCTATTGGTGAATTGGCAGACGGGCTGGAAATTGACCTTGACAAGGTACCGCTCAAATACCAAGGACTTAATGGTACAGAAATCGCGATTTCTGAATCGCAGGAGCGAATGGCTGTGGTGGTCCGCCCAGAAGATGTGGAACAATTTATCGCTGCGGCAGCTAAGGAAAATCTGCTGGCAGTCGTTGTGGCTAAAGTGACAGAAAAGCCAAATCTGGTTATGCACTGGAACGGGGAAACCATCGTTGATATTGAGCGGAGTTTTCTGGACACTAATGGTGTGCGCGTGGTTGTGGATGCTAAGGTTGTGGATGCCCAAGCAGCATTACCAGGGCAGGCTGTAACTTCTAAAGCGACTTTGGAGCAGGACCTCAAGAGCTTGCTCAGCGACCTCAATCATACCAGTCAAAAGGGTCTGCAGACTATCTTTGATAGCTCTGTTGGCCGTTCTACTGTTAATCATCCAATTGGTGGGCGCTACCAAATTACGCCGACTGAGGCTTCTGTGCAGAAACTGCCAGTTGAACATGGTAAGACTGAGACGGTCTCTGTGATGGCGCAGGGCTACAATCCTTATGTGGCAGCTTGGTCGCCTTATCATGGAGCAGCTTATGCAGTGATTGAAGCGACAGCTCGCTTGGTTGCTGCTGGTTCGGACTGGTCCAAGGCTCGCTTCTCTTATCAGGAGTACTTTGAGCGGATGGACAAGCAGGCTGAGCGTTTTGGACAGCCGGTCTCTGCTCTGCTTGGTTCAATTGAAGCTCAGATTCAGCTCGGTTTGCCGTCTATTGGTGGCAAGGATTCCATGAGCGGAACTTTTGAAGAATTGACCGTACCGCCGACCTTGGTAGCTTTTGGAGTGACAACTTCTACTGCTGGACGCATCCTGTCTCCAGAGTTTAAGGCGGCAGGAGAGTCCATCTACTATCTGCCAGGTCAGATCCTGTCTCAGGATATTGACTTTGACTTAATCAAGAATAACTTTGAAAATTTTGCGGATGTTCAGGCCAAGTATGAGATTACAGCCGCTGCCGCTGTTAAATACGGTGGTCTGGCAGAGAGTCTGGCCTTGATGAGCTTTGGTAATCGTATTGGTGCTCAAGTGGATGTTGCTGAACTGCCTTCTGTTTTGCAGGCGCAACTGGGCGGATTTGTCTTTACCAGTCCGGAGCAGGATATTCCAGGCGCAGTGAAGATCGGTCAGACCAAGCCAGACTTTACCCTGATTGTCAATGGTGTCCAGCTTGAGGGAGCAGAGCTTTTGGCAAGCTTTGAAGGCCGACTAGAGTCTATCTACCCGACAGAATTTAAACAGGAAACAGTTATTGAAGAAGTGCCGGCTCTTGTCTCTGATACAGTTATCAAAGCCAAAGAGACAGTAGCGGAGCCGTTAGTTTACATTCCAGTCTTCCCTGGAACCAACTCAGAATACGACTCAGCCAAAGCCTTTGAAGCAGCTGGAGCCAAGGTCAATCTAGTTCCATTCGTTACTTTGGATGAAGCAGCCATTGTTCAGTCCGTTGACAGCATGGTTGACAACATTGACAAGGCCAATATCATCTTCTTTGCAGGCGGCTTCTCTGCTGCAGATGAGCCAGATGGCTCAGCTAAGTTTATCGTCAACATCCTTCTCAACGAGAAGGTCAAGAAAGCCATCGATGCTTTCATCGCTCGCGGCGGTCTCATCATTGGTATCTGTAATGGATTCCAAGCGTTAGTAAAATCCGGTCTTCTTCCATACGGAAACTTTGAAGAAGCAGGTGCTAGCAGTCCTACTCTCTTTTACAATGATGCCAACCAGCACGTGGCTAAGATGGTTGAAACCCGCATTGCCAATACCAACTCGCCTTGGCTGGCTGGTGTGCAAGTGGGAGATATCCATGCCATTCCGGTTTCTCATGGTGAAGGGAAATTTGTTGTGACGGCTGAGGAGTTTGCTGAGCTGCGCGATAATGGTCAGATTTGGAGTCAGTACGTGGACTTTGACGGTCAGCCAAGCATGGACAGTAAGTATAATCCAAACGGATCTCTCTACGCTATCGAAGGAATTATGAGTAAGAACGGCCAAATCGTCGGGAAGATGGGCCACTCAGAACGTTATGAAGACGGCCTTTTCCAAAATATTCCAGGTCAGAAAGACCAGAAATTGTTTGAAAGCGCCGTTCGTTATTTCCAAGCGAGTCACGAATAAAGCTGGCTTGCAAGAGCAAGCAATCAAAGAAGGAGTCTGCTTGGCCTGTTAGGCCAGGTTTTCTCCCTTTTACAAGACAAAAGAATTTAGGTAAAACAATGACATACGAAGTAAAGTCACTGAATGAAGAGTGCGGTATTTTTGGAATCTGGGGTCATCCACAGGCGGCTCAGGTCACCTATTTCGGGCTTCATAGCCTGCAGCACCGCGGTCAGGAAGGAGCAGGCATCCTGTCAAACGACCATGGAAAGCTCAAACGCCACCGCGATTTGGGATTGGTTGCAGAGGTCTTTAAAAACCCAGCAGATTTGGATAATCTGACAGGAGAAGCAGCCATCGGCCATGTCCGCTATGCAACGTCTGGTGGGGCCTCCATCAACAATGTCCAGCCTTTCTTCTTCAGTTTCTATGATATGCAGATGGGCTTGGCGCATAATGGTAATCTGACAAATGCCCATTCACTGAGACGGGAGTTGGAAAAGAAAGGTTCCATCTTTGCCAGTTCGTCTGATACGGAAATTCTCATGCACTTGATTCGCCATAGCGAGCAGGAAAATTTCTTAGACAAACTCAAGGAATCCTTGAGACGAGTTCAGGGCGGCTTTGCCTACCTCATCATGAGAGAGGACAAGCTCTACGCTGCGCTGGATCCTAACGGTTTTCGTCCTCTGTCCATCGGCCGTATGAAAAATGGGGCCTGGGTCGTTTCCAGTGAAACCTGTGCTTTTGAAGTGGTGGGTGCCGAATGGGTTCGTGACCTTGAGCCAGGGGAAATCGTGATTATCGATGATGAAGGCGTGACCTACGATAGCTATACGGCAGATACCCAGCTGGCTATTTGCTCAATGGAATATGTCTATTTTGCTCGGCCGGACAGCGTCATTCACGGGGTCAATGTCCATGCAGCCCGCAAGCGGATGGGCCGCAGACTGGCTCAGGAATTCCAGCATGAGGCAGATATCGTTGTCGGTGTGCCTAATTCTTCCCTGTCAGCGGCCTCTGGCTTTTCCGAAGAGTCTGGTCTGCCAAATGAAATGGGTCTGATTAAAAATCAATACATCCAACGGACCTTCATCCAGCCGACGCAGGAGTTGCGAGAGCAAGGAGTTCGTATGAAATTATCTGCTGTTTCCAGCATTGTCAAGGGCAAGCGCGTGGTCATGGTGGATGATTCTATCGTGCGGGGAACGACCAGCCGACGTATTGTCCAGCTCCTACGAGATGCAGGTGCTGCTGAAGTCCATGTGGCTATCGGCAGTCCAGAACTTAAATATCCATGTTTCTACGGCATTGATATTCAGAATCGGCGCGAGCTCATCTCGGCCAACCATACGGTTGATGAGGTCTGTGAGATTATCGGGGCTGACAGCCTGACTTACCTGTCGCTGGAAGGTCTCATTGAATCAGTTGGTATTGAGACGGACGCTCCGAATGGCGGGCTTTGTGTGGCTTACTTTGACGGTCAGTACCCAACTCCGCTCTATGACTATGAAGAGCGCTATCTGGAAAGCCTGAAAGAGAAGACGAGTTTTTATTAAAACAAGGTCAGCGGTAGTTGTCGCAATCTTTTTCAAAAATAAGAGTAAGGAAGAAAATTATGACAAATAAAAATGCATACGCTCAATCCGGTGTGGATGTTGAAGCGGGTTACGAAGTTGTTGAGCGAATCAAAAAACATGTAGCACGTACAGAGCGGGCTGGCGTCATGGGGGCGCTGGGTGGCTTTGGCGGAATGTTCGACCTGTCTCAGACTGGGGTCAAGGAGCCAGTGCTGATTTCTGGTACGGATGGGGTCGGAACCAAGCTCATGCTGGCCATTCAGTATGACAAGCACGATACCATTGGGCAGGACTGTGTGGCTATGTGTGTCAATGACATCGTCGCTGCAGGGGCTGAGCCCCTTTACTTCCTAGACTATATTGCCACTGGGAAAAATGAACCAGCAAAACTAGAGCAAGTGGTGGCTGGTGTAGCTGAAGGCTGCGTTCAGTCTGGGGCTGCCTTGATTGGTGGGGAAACCGCTGAAATGCCTGGCATGTATGGTGAAGATGATTATGACCTAGCTGGTTTTGCTGTCGGGGTTGCTGAAAAGTCAGAGATTATTGATGGCTCTAAAGTCGCAGAGGGGGATGTCCTTCTGGGGCTGGCTTCCAGCGGTATTCACTCAAATGGTTATTCTCTCGTTCGTCGTGTTTTTGCGGACTATACGGGTGAAGAAGTCTTACCAGAATTGGAAGGCAAGAAACTTAAGGAAGTGTTGCTTGAGCCGACTCGTATCTATGTCAAGGCTTTGCTGCCGCTGATTAAGGAAAAGCTGGTTCATGGGATTGCCCATATTACCGGTGGCGGTTTTATCGAAAATGTGCCCCGCATGTTTGCTGCTGACTTGGCTGCTGAGATTGAAGAAGACAAGATTCCAGTCTTGCCGATTTTTAAGGCCTTAGAAAAATATGGTCACATTAAGCACCAAGAAATGTTTGAAATCTTCAATATGGGGCTAGGGATGATTTTGGCCGTAGCTCCTGAAAATGTGGATCGTGTCAAAGAACTTCTTGACGAGCCTGTTTATGAAGTTGGGCGGATTGTCAAAAAAGAAAGTGAAAGTGTCCTTATCAAATGAAAAAAATTGCCGTTTTTGCTTCGGGAAACGGGTCAAATTTCCAAGTGATTGCTGAGCAGTTTCCTGTTGAATTTGTCTTTTCAGACCATCGAGATGCCTATGTGCTCGAGCGGGCGGATAAGCTAGGTGTCAAAAGCTATGCCTTTGAGCTTAGAGAGTTTGACAGTAAGGCGGCTTACGAGCAAGCCATTGTAGACCTGCTAGAAGAGCACAAGATTGACTTAGTTTGCCTAGCAGGCTACATGAAAATCGTTGGACCAACCTTGCTTGGGGCCTATGAAGGACGCATTATCAATATCCACCCGGCCTACCTGCCCGAATTTCCAGGAGCTCATGGCATCAAGGATGCTTGGCAGGCTGGTGTCTCTGAAAGTGGCGTGACCATTCATTGGGTGGACTCGGGTGTGGACACTGGAAAAATTATTCAGCAAGTGCGCGTGCCGCGTTTAGCCGAAGATACGCTGGAAAGTTTTGAAAAACGCATCCATACCGCCGAGTATCAGCTCTATCCTCAAGTGTTGGAGAGTTTAGGGGTGGGGAGAAGATAAGAAGTAAATCAAGTTTTGATTGTGCAATATTGCTAGGAGAAAAAATGATTGAGCTGAAATTAGTAGATGAGAGCAGTTTTCAGGCAGTGCTGGATTTGAAAATCTCTGAAGCTGATGAACGAGCAGGTTTCGTAGCTCCAAATGTACGCTCTTTAGCTGACGCATGGCTCTACCGGAAAAATGAAGATGTGTTTCCGATGGCAATCTATTGGGATAAGCAAGTGGTTGGATTTCTTCTGCTGGAAATAGACGAGGATGAAGCGGAATACTTTATCTGGCGGATAATGATTGGCCAGCAGTACCAAGGAAGAGGTTATGGTCGAAAAGCCTTGGAAGTTCTGATCAAAGAGGCTCAGATGAATAGAGATTGCAGTCATATTGTTGCAGATTATGTGGTTGGAAATGAAAAAATGAAGCACCTGCTGACTAGTCTGGGTTTTCAGGAAACAGGATTTATAGAAGAAAATAACGAAGTCGCTATGCGCTTGGATCTAGAGAAAGAGGAATAGAATGACGAAAAAAGCCTTGATCAGTGTATCAGACAAGACAGGCATTGTAGAATTTGCCCAAGAACTTAAAAAACTTGGTTGGGATATTATCTCAACCGGTGGGACCAAGGTTGCCCTTGATAGTGCTGGGGTGGGCACCATTGCCATTGATGATGTGACTGGTTTTCCAGAGATGATGGATGGCCGTGTCAAGACCCTCCACCCAAACATTCACGGCGGTCTCTTGGCTCGTCGGGATTTAGATAGCCACTTGGAGGCGGCCAAGGACAATCAGATTGAGCTCATTGATCTTGTCGTGGTGAATCTCTATCCTTTTAAGGAAACCATTCTCAAGCCAGGTGTAGAGTATGCGGATGCGGTGGAAAATATTGACATCGGCGGGCCCTCTATGCTGCGCTCTGCGGCTAAAAATCATGCCAGCGTGACGGTTGTTGTAGATCCGGCTGATTATGCTCTTATTCTGGAAGAGTTGGCAGCAAATGACCAAACGACCTATGAAACGCGTCAACGTTTGGCAGCTAAGGTTTTCCGTCATACAGCGGCTTATGATGCTTTGATTGCGGACTATTTCACGGATCAGGTGGGCGAAAGCAAGCCTGAAAAGCTGACCTTGACCTATGAGCTCAAGCAGCCCATGCGCTACGGGGAAAACCCCCAGCAGGATGCTGATTTCTATCAGACTGCTTTGCCACTGGACTATTCCATCGCTTCTGCTAAGCAGCTGAATGGAAAAGAGTTGTCCTTCAACAACATTCGCGATGCGGATGCGGCCATTCGGATTATTCGAGATTTCAAAGACCGTCCAACCGTTGTGGCACTTAAACATATGAATCCTTGCGGTATTGGCCAGGCTGATGACATCGAGACTGCTTGGGACTACGCTTATGAGTCTGACCCAGTTTCTATCTTTGGTGGGATTGTCGTTCTCAACCGTGAGGTGGATGCTGCGACAGCTGAGAAGATGCACGGTATTTTCCTGGAAATCATCATCGCACCGAGCTACACGTCAGAAGCGCTAGCTATTTTGACCAATAAAAAGAAAAATCTGCGGATTTTGGAGTTGGCCTTTGATGCTCAGGCAGCTTCTGGAGCAGAGAAGGAAGTGACAGGTGTTCTGGGTGGTCTCCTCGTGCAAAACCAAGATGTTATCGAGGAAAATCCAGCTGATTGGCAGGTCGTGACCAAGCGCCAGCCGAACGAGCAGGAGCGTGTAGCTTTGGAATTTGCCTGGAAGTCCGTCAAATATGTCAAATCCAACGGTATTATAATTACCAATGACCGTCAGGTGCTGGGAGTCGGTCCCGGTCAGACTAACCGTGTGGCTTCTGTCAAGATTGCTATTGAGCAAGCCAAAGATCGCCTTGACGGTGCCGCTCTGGCTTCTGACGCTTTCTTCCCCTTTGCGGATAATATCGAAGAAATCGCAGCCGCTGGCATCAAAGCTATCATTCAACCGGGTGGATCTGTCCGTGATGAGGAGTCTATTATCGCAGCTGACAAGCATGGCTTGACCATGATTTTCACTGGCGTACGGCATTTTAGGCATTAAGAAATATAAAAAATCCTCGGTTCGTTATGAGACGAGGATTTTTGAGTAGACTTATACTCAATGAAATTCATGAATAAACTAAGCAGGAGCAGTCTGCTCAAAGCACTGGTTTGAAGTGGTTTTGAGGAGTGCGAAAGAGACTTATTTAGGGTAGATATAGGTCAGGCGGCCCCAGTAGGAAGCAGTTGGGTCAAACCAGCCACGGAAGTTGCTGATGTACTGCTTGCCAAGGTAGTTAGATTCTTGGATCTGGATGCGGGTATTGGATTCGACATGAGTCACGACACCGACGTGGCCGTAGCCGCCGTCATCCCAGCAGGCGATGGCGCCAACCTCAGGCGTACTGCCAGTACGGAATCCAGCTCTTCTGGCACTAGCTGCCCATTGACCGCCGTTGCCCCAGTAATTTCCAGCCCAAGGAGCTAGAGCCTTGGCTCCCCAAGTACATTGACCGACAGGATAGGTTGTCGCATTAGCAGCGGCATAGTTAGGCTGAATATTAGCTGATTGAACGCTTGATTTTTCAACCTGATAGCTAGTTCCAGTCAGACCAGTTAGTTGTCCCGCTTTTCTACGATAGACATGGGTATGGAATAGACCGCTCCCCTTGTGTTTCTGAGTGTCCACGGTGAATTTGTAGGTTCCATTGCCAACCTTATTGGCGGTATACCATTGTAAATCATCTTGTCCATTGGCTTCTGACCAAGTTGGCAGAATAATATCGCCATCTCCGTAGGCGTCTGTTACTGTCACCTCATAGCGATTAGCCTCAGTTTTCCTGACTGCAACCTTGGCTTGAATTTGGTCGGTAGACATTGAGACGGAATCTGCTGCGTAGCTGCGCTCACTGCCGTCCTTATAGGTGACATACACATGGTTGTTATAGGTTCCAGACAAAGCCTGATGATTGCGGATATCAAAGGTCGCACTGAAGGTTCCGTCTCCGTTAGGCGTTGCCTTATACCATTTAAGATTGCTCTGATTGCTAGTGCTCCAAATGGGAACTTGGACAGACTTTATGGGTTTAGATAAAGCTGTTTCAGCGATTTTTACAGTATAGGTTCCTTGTTTGGGGTTGATATTTTCTATAGTAAAAAGCGGCTTTTGCTCCTCTTCAGAAGGCAATTTTCCACTATCAATTTGTGCAGTAGTCCCTGAGAGACCTGTTAAGTCAGGCTTAACATAACTTTCACCGTAAAGGTGGATATTGTAAATCCCTGTGTCGTAGTTATGCTTTCTGAGTTCCACCCGAGCGCTGTAGCTACCATCTGGATTTTTGCTTGCTTCATACCATTGCAGATCATCTTGCCCATTTTTCTCAGACCAAGTTGGAAGAACAATTCGATGCATAGTATCGGGTACGTTTTTGACAGTAATTTCCATGATACCGGTCTGAGGGAAGCTGGTCTCAAAAGTAGGATTAGGTTTTTCTAAATTGAAAGTGGTTCCGTTTAAGCCAATCATCTTACCATCTTTATTTTCATAAGTATGAATGTGATAAGTTCCATAGCCTTTGTGATTTGAAAGTTCAAATTCAGTAATATCTTGTCCTGCATTGTACCATTTGATATCATCTTGTCCATTTTCATCAGACCAAACAGCATGTAAAATATTAGAATTTAGTTGGTCTTTGTTGCGATTAAAGTGAATTTGAGCGGTTTTCCCTAGGATATTAGAAGTGACATTAACAGCTGGTTTATCGAGAGTAAAGGTCGTTCCATTCAGCCCAATTAATTTTCCATAGAGGTCAATATAGGTATGAACATGAAAGGTTCCGTAACCTGGATGGTTACTCAGGTCAATGTCAGTGTTAGTAGTAGTTGTTGACGGTGCTTCATACCATTTGATATCATCCTGTCCGTTCTCGTCAGACCAAACAGCGTGGAGAATACGATGAGGTTCTTGAGCTTGGGAACGGGTATAACTAATAGAGGCTGTACGATCGTTCACAGTCACATCAACATTGCTGGCACGATCAGTAGGGCCTAGAATTTTGACTTCAGATTCAGGCGTTTCGGTCGCATGAACTGTTGAGTGGCTTGCAAAGAGACCTAGGACAGCTCCGGATAATAAAAACAGTTTTTGATATTTCTTCATAAAACTCCTTTGTGAGAATGGTTTTGGATGGGCCCACCTGTATTATTCGGAAAACTTGTTTGAAAATGATAGTAAATTTGACAAGCCCTGAATATTTTTTGTCTACAATGGGTACAATCCACTCAAAAAGGAGAAGGCTGAAGACAACAATAATTACGGCGATCATATAGAAGAGATATTCTTTTTCTCATTAGAATGGAATAAAACGAACGATTATGTTATAATTTAGATAAATAATTCGTAAAAATGGCAATGATTTTTACGTGATGTGTTAGCTTGGTGCGTAAGCGCCTGTGATATTTGATATTGAGGTATCTTAGCTATGAAGCTTTTAGTTGTTGGTTCAGGCGGTCGTGAACATGCGATTGCCAAGAAGTTATTAGAGTCTCAGGATGTGGAGCAGGTGTTTGTCGCTCCTGGAAATGATGGCATGACCTTGGATGGGTTGGATTTAGTAAACATTGGAATTTCCGAACATTCTAAACTAATTGAATTTGCCAAGGAGAATGACATTGCTTGGTCTTTTATTGGTCCGGATGATGCCCTGGCAGCTGGAATTGTAGATGATTTTAACCAAGCTGGACTCAAGGCTTTCGGCCCATCTCGTTTAGCAGCGGAGCTGGAGTGGTCCAAGGATTTTGCCAAGGAAATAATGGTCAAATACGGTGTTCCAACAGCAGCCTATGGCACATTTTCCGACTTTGAGGAAGCCAAGGATTATATCGAAAAGCAGGGAGCACCTATCGTGGTCAAGGCGGACGGCTTGGCTCTGGGTAAGGGCGTGGTCGTCGCAGAGACAGTAGAGCAGGCAGTTGAAGCAGCTCACGATATGCTCTTGGATAATAAATTTGGCGACTCGGGTGCGCGCGTGGTTATTGAAGAGTTCCTGGACGGCGAGGAGTTCTCCCTCTTTGTCTTTGTCAATGGCGATAAGTTTTACATCCTGCCGGCGGCCCAGGACCATAAGCGGGCCTATGATGGGGACAAGGGACCCAATACAGGTGGTATGGGAGCCTATGCGCCAGTTCCTCACCTGCCACAAAGCGTGGTGGACCAGTCAGTTGAGACGATTATCAAGCCCGTTCTCAAAGGTATGATAACTGAGGGCCGACCTTATCTTGGCGTGCTCTACGCTGGGCTGATTTTGACAGCCGATGGCCCTAAGGTTATCGAGTTCAACTCGCGCTTTGGCGATCCAGAGACACAGATTATCCTGCCGCGCCTGACGTCTGACTTTGCGCAGAATATCACGGACATTTTAGACAAAAAAGAGCCTGCTATCACTTGGCTGGATGAGGGCGTGACACTTGGCGTGGTTGTCGCCTCAGAGGGCTACCCGCTGGACTATGAGAAAGGCAAGCCTCTGCCGGAGAAGACAGCTGGCGACATCATCACCTACTATGCTGGGGCTAAATTTGCGGAAAATAGCAGAGCACTGCTGTCGAATGGTGGCCGAGTTTACATGCTGGTCACCACAGCAGATACCGTCTCAGCTGCGCAGGAAAGAATTTACGACCAACTAAAAAAACAAGACACCACAGGCCTCTTTTACCGAACAGACATCGGAAGCAAGGCGACAAAAGATTAACAGATATTAAAGTTGTCATGGCGAGAGAAAGCGAGCCACTATAGAATAATCGTCGCAGTAGTGGAACTCCTAGTAGCTTTGCTACTAGGAGCGGAAAACTGGAGACTTAGGCTCCAGTTTTAGTAATGGAGCGCCATAGGCGGTCGCTTACGTCCGCACTACATTAGACGATTATTAAAAAAGGAGAAAAAATGAAACCAATTATTTCCATCATCATGGGCTCTAAATCCGACTGGGCCACCATGCAAAAAACAGCTGAAGTTTTAGATCGCTTCGGTGTAACCTACGAAAAAAAGGTTGTCTCTGCCCACCGTACACCAGACCTCATGTTTCAGCATGCAGAAGAAGCCCGCAGTCTCGGTATCAAGGTCATCATCGCTGGTGCTGGTGGTGCCGCGCATTTGCCAGGAATGGTAGCGGCTAAAACCACTCTGCCTGTCATCGGTGTACCAGTCAAATCTCGTGCTCTTAGCGGTCTGGACTCACTTTATTCGATTGTGCAGATGCCAGGCGGTGTGCCTGTGGCAACTATGGCTATTGGGGAAGCTGGAGCAACTAACGCTGCCCTGACCGCCCTTCGGATCTTGGCCATTGAAGACCAAGACCTGGCAGCAGCGCTAGCGGATTTCGCAGAAGAACAAGGAAAAATCGCTGAGGAATCTAGTAATGAGCTCATCTAAAACAATCGGAATTATCGGTGGCGGTCAGCTGGGACAGATGATGGCCATTTCTGCTATCTACATGGGGCACAAGGTCATTGCGCTGGATCCTGCGGCGGATTGCCCAGCTTCTCGTGTGGCGGAAATCATCGTAGCTCCTTATAACGATGTGGACGCCCTCCGTCAGTTGGCGGAACGTTGCGATGTCCTGACCTATGAGTTTGAAAATGTTGATGCTGATGGTTTGGATGCCGTTATCAAGGATAGTCAGCTCCCTCAAGGGACGGACCTGCTCCGCATTTCTCAAAATCGTATCTTTGAAAAGGACTTTCTCTCAAACAAGGCCCAAGTCACCGTTGCACCCTACAAGGTCGTGACTTCTAGCCAAGATTTGGCAGATATCGATCTATCAAAAAACTATGTCCTCAAGACTGCGACTGGTGGCTATGACGGACATGGTCAAAAGGTCATTCGCTCGGAAGAAGATTTGAAAGAAGCCCATGCGCTAGCTGACTCAGCAGACTGTGTTTTGGAAGAATTCGTCAACTTTGACCTTGAAATTTCTGTTATTGTATCAGGAAATGGCAAGGACGTGACAGTTTTCCCAGTTCAGGAAAATATCCACCGCAACAATATCTTGTCTAAGACGATCGTGCCAGCTCGCATTTCAGAAAGTCTGGCTGACAAGGCCATGGCCATGGCGGTGCGAATCGCAGAGCAGCTCAAGCTGTCTGGAACTCTTTGCGTGGAAATGTTTGCGACAGCTGATGACATCATTGTCAACGAGAGTGCCCCACGGCCACACAACTCTGGCCACTACTCTATCGAAGCCTGCGACTTCTCGCAGTTTGATACTCATATTCTGGGCGTTCTGGGAGCACCATTGCCAGCTATCAAACTACATGCGCCAGCCGTCATGCTCAATGTTCTTGGCCAGCATGTCGCGGCCGCTGAAAAATATGTCACAGAAAATCCAAGCGCTCACCTCCACCTGTATGGTAAAATAGAAGCGAAGCACAATCGCAAAATGGGACATGTGACTTTGTTTAGTGATGCGCCGGATAGCGTGGTTGAGTTTGGGAAAGGGATTGATTTTTAGGAGAAGAATGCAATGGTAGAAGTTTTAAATAAAAAAGTAACTGGCTTAGATTATGATATTATGTATCAAGAATCGTTACAATATTTTGAGCGAGCGGCACATCAAATTGTAAACTTGAAAGTTCAAAATGATACAGAAAAGGCACGCTTAGGTTTTTACTATTTAGTATTTGATTTGTTGTTTGGTGAAACTCAAGTCCAAGATATTAATAACTTTATTATAGATGATCATTTTGTTGAATTGGTTTACAAAGCTCCAAACAATAAGAATAAGGATTTAGGAATAGATGCGGTATATATTGATAGAGATGAAAAGCAGATTTATCTCTTAAATTTTAAGTTCCGAAAGAAATTTGTAACTGCGAATAAAAAACCCAAGCATAGTGAAATTCGTAGTGCAGAATCGTTTCTAAATATTGTGACTAATCTAAAAGAATATGATGATTTTATTAAGCGAGAAGATAAAAAAGATTATCAGAAGACTCTTGATAAAATTGATGAAATTAGAGAACTAATGATTGAGGACAGCAGCTATAATATTGTTCTTTATATGGTTACAAATGATAAATCAAAAATTGACGAAAATGATCCAGGGACTAGACCTTTTTTGAAAAGATATGAAAATTTTTTGCAATTACGAGATTTTAATTTATTAAATATAATGGATCATTTATCTATACAGAGTCCAGAAAATGAGGCTAGACTCCGTATAGATAACATAATGATGTTAGAACACAATGTATCTTATGATACTAAATCATATGTTATAGAATTAAATCTTGTAAATTTAATTAGAATTGCAAGTAGTAATAATGCATTACGAAAAGTAACAAAAGTAGAGGAGTTTGATTGTTTTAATTCTTTAACATTAGATTTTAATTTACTATTTGATAATGTTCGAGAGTATTTAGGAAACAATAAAATAAATAAAAAGATTATTAAAACATTATCTGAAGAACCATCAAATTTTTTTCTATATAATAATGGAGTAACTATTGTTGCAGAAGAAATTTCTAGCAAACCTAATGCAATTGATGAGTCAACAGAGCTGATTTTAAAAAATTATCAGATAGTTAATGGGGGTCAAACACTTCGTTCAATTTTTAAGTATAAAACCGAAAATAAAGTTGAAGATATAATTTCTAATTTAGTTAGAGCTAGTGTAATAGTTAGGCTCTTAGTAACTTCAAAAAATTTGGAACTAACAAATAAAATTTCAGAATATACAAATAGTCAGAATCCAATCAAAGAGATAGATCTGCGATCTGTAGATAAAATTCAATTAGCTATTGAGCAACGTCTAGATCAGGAAGGTATTAGATATGATCGAAAACGAGGAAGTGGAAAGGAGTTTAGTAAAAAATATGATTATACAATATCTATGGAGAAATTAGGACAAGTGCTATTTGCTTATGAAGGACGTCCAGAGTCTGCAGCTAATAGTAAGGCAGTAATTTTTAGTAATTATTACGATAGAATATTTAATGAAGATTCTAAATTGTTTGAGAAAATTATTGAGCAAATTCGATTATATTCTGAGATTGGAAAACAATATCAAATGACAGAATATAATTATTATGAACAAAAGGCTTACTATGTTTTATTCATGAAACGTTGTTTGCAAGAGAAGAGTGTTAAAGAAATAATTGATATTTTGGAAGATGTTCTTATAAATTATATTCCAGAGAAAGAAACGACTGAAGCTAGAAAATTTTTGCAACCATCGTTTAAGGAAAAAGTTATCAAAAAAATAAAAAGTTTAGGTGGGAAGGTACAAGGAATTTTTATAGTTGAAAAGAAACGAAAAGATAAACAGGTTGAAGAAAATTTGAACACAAATAATAAAGAACAATTTTGGAATGGATTCACTAAATACTTGAACGAATTAGAGGAATTTAATTATAAGTTACCAACAAAGAAAATTGCTTCATATTATACAATATCAAGAGTAGGACAGGATGATATTAAATGTGAGTTTTCTGTTGGAGCTAAAACAATAGGCTTTATATATGGCAAGAAAACAGATAAGAATTTCTATGATTTTCTAGTTTTAAATAAAAAATCTCTTTCCGAGAAAATAGGAAGTGAACTTATTATTAGAGATTGGAATGATACTAATATTTCTAATGTTCAAGGTTTGAGGATATCTATTAAAAATTTTGGATTAAATTATCCTGATAATAACGTGGAGGCTTATAAAATTTTGTCTAGTACGTTCACTTTATTAGATAAAGCTGTGCAGGAGTTATTAAAATAAAATTTGAAAAAAGAGAAGCGATAGAATATTGAATTTGTATAAATAAAAACATCACATTTTTGATGGAGTATAATAACCAAAAAAGGAAGGCACAAGGAGGCTCCTATTCATCAAAACTAAATACATTTACTGTCTTATTCAAAAAAATTGATAGAAATTAACTATTCTTCTCTAAAATTTTGACTTTAACTATATAATTTAATTACAAGGGATGTTCTTATGATTCACAAAATTGTTAATGCTTTTGTTGAGAAAGATAAGACTGAAGCAATCGTTGAAGTCTTATTTGCAAGTGTTGATCGTGACAAGGTGTAAGATAAATATGATGAATTAGTTGTTCAATACCCTGAATTATATAGCAATCTATGATTTGCCATTGGATACTAATTTGAATACACTTTCTCATTACCCATCAGTATTTATTGGGAAAGAGAAGTTTGAGAATTAATATAAAATATAAGTATAGAAATTATTGAACACTGATTAGATTAATTATAAAACGTAATATAAAATTACGATAGAAGTTGAGGTATATAAGTTGTACAAAAAATATTATGCTGTACGAAAAGGTAGACAACCAGGTTTGTATTACATCTGGGAAGATGCGAAACGACAAGTAGATGGCTTTTCTGGCGCAGAGCATAGAGCTTTTTTTTCAGAATCTGAAGCTCTTGAGTATTTGGAGAAGAATACAGTATTTTCTGAAAAGGTTACAATTGGCTCTGGAGGTTTCTGTGATGTATATAAAGTTTCAGATGAAATTGTTGAAAAGGTACTTCGAGTAAAAAATGAAGATTCAATTAAGAGATTTCGACGAGAAATTGAAATTATACGAAGTGTAGACCATCCAAATATAATCAAAATTATAGAATCAGATGAATTTTCTTATACTATGAAGATGTACACGTATAACTACTCTTCTTATATTGATAAATTAAAGGAATCAAGTATCCCTTTGGAAGTGTTTTTAAAAATCTTGGATGGTGTTGAATATTTACATAGTCAAAACATATTACATAGAGACTTAAAACCCGAAAATATATTACTATCAGAAGATGGAGAAGTAGTCTTATCTGATTTTGGATTGAGTAAAGATTTGATGGCTATAAAATCATTAACGCAAACTAGAGATGTTATAGGAACACCCTGGTTTATGTCTCCAGAACAATTGATAGATTCCAAACATGTTGATGAAAGGTCAGATATTTTTAGTCTAGGTAAAATTCTACAATGGACTATGGATAAGCTGGATATCGAAATGGACGATGGATTAAAGTATATTTTACAAAAATCTACACAAGAAAACTCAGAACAAAGATTTAAAAGTATTTCAGAATTTAGGAACGCTATACTACGAAATGAGGAACTAAAAAAAGCATTATTAGATGACATAGATTTAGTAATTGAGAGGGCAAAGCGAACGGGTGTTGATAACAATATTAGGTTGAATATAGTACAGATATTAGGTAATCTATCTCAAGAGGAATTTGAAGAAAAGTTTAGAAGAGTTCTTAATTCCGATCTTATAAAAAATGATTTATTACAGAATGAACCTATTATTTTAGGAAAATATTTACAGAATTACCTAGAATCTTTTGAGTATACACTATATCCTTATGAAGAATGTGACCAAATAAGTAATGAAATAACTAATTTAGCTTTTAATGTTGCATTGGAGTCTAATGTGAGGGTTCTTATAATTTCTGCTTTAATAAATTTAGCTACGAATCATCATAGATATAAAGTAATGCGTGATGTATTATCTATACTATCTTCAAATCAACTTGATCACGGTTTATTAAATGAGATTAGGTTCAACCTAAGCCCAGAATTATTAAATGATGTAAGGAGATTTAAAAATGATGTTAACTATAAAAACAAGTTGAACACTGAGGTAGAAAAATTATTAAGTCTCTCAAAATATTAGGTAAGGAGAACCAACAATGATCAACCGTTACTCTCGCCCCGAAATGGCGAACATTTGGACTGAGGAAAATAAGTACAAGGCTTGGCTGGAGGTAGAGATTCTGGCTGATGAGGCCTGGGCTGAGCTGGGTGAGATTCCCAAGGAAGATGTGGCCTTGATTCGTGAGAAGGCTGGCTTTGACATTGACCGCATTTTGGAGATTGAGCAGGAGACGCGCCACGATGTGGTGGCCTTCACGCGGGCGGTTTCTGAGACGCTGGGCGATGAGCGCAAGTGGGTGCACTATGGCCTGACCTCGACCGACGTGGTGGATACGGCCTACGGCTACCTCTACAAGCAAGCCAATGACATCATTCGTGAGGATCTGCGCCGCTTCACTGACATCATTGCAGAGCGGGCGCGGGAGCACAAGTTCACCATCATGATGGGTCGTACCCACGGGGTGCATGCGGAGCCGACGACCTTTGGTCTTAAGCTTGCGACTTGGTACAGCGAAATGAAGCGCAACATCGAGCGTTTCGAGATTGCGGCTGCGGGTGTGGAAGCCGGGAAAATCTCTGGTGCGGTTGGGAACTTCGCCAACATTCCGCCATTTGTGGAAAGCTATGTCTGTGAGAAATTAGGCATCCGTCCGCAGGAGATTTCGACCCAAGTCTTGCCGCGTGACCTCCATGCTGAATACTTCTCTGCTTTGGCCTTGATTGCGACGTCTATCGAGCGCATGGCGACCGAGATCCGCGGTCTGCAAAAGTCTGAGCAGCGCGAAGTCGAAGAGTTCTTTGCCAAGGGTCAAAAAGGATCTTCAGCAATGCCGCACAAGCGCAATCCAATCGGCTCTGAAAATATGACTGGTCTGGCGCGTGTTATTCGCGGCCACATGGTGACAGCCTTTGAGAATATCTCTCTCTGGCATGAGCGCGACATTTCCCACTCATCAGCTGAGCGGATTATTGCACCGGACACGACTATTCTCATCGACTATATGCTCAACCGCTTTGGGAATATCGTCAAGAACCTGACCGTCTTCCCTGAAAATATGAAGCGCAACATGAACTCGACCTTTGGTCTTATCTTCAGCCAGCGGGCTATGTTGACCTTGATTGAGAAAGGCATGACTCGGGAGCAGGCTTATGATCTGGTGCAGCCAAAGACTGCTCAGTCCTGGGACAATCAAGTAGACTTCAAGCCTCTGCTCGAAGCGGATCCAGAAGTCACTTCTCGTCTGACTCAGGAAGAGATCGATGAAATCTTCAATCCTACTTACTACACCAAGCGCGTAGATGAAATATTCAAGCGCGTGGGGCTGGATTAAACGTAAAAAGATAGGCACTTCAAAAGAAGTGCCTGTTTCTTTGTCTTAGATCTGACTGGCCAGCTGCCCGATTTTCTTGAGCATTTCTTGGCGTTGTTGGTCTGTTTTGCGTTCTACTCCGTTGAGCTCGGTCAGTTTGACTGGAGAAATACCACAAAGTTTCAGGATTTGATTTTTAAGTACCTTGCCGTAGTCTTGGACAAAAGGCAGGGCAAAACCTGGTGTGTTGTGGCTGACGATAATCCAGCCAGACTTGCCTTGCAGGTGACCTTGCATGCCGACTTTCTTATAAGAGTAGGCAAAGTCAGCCGCAAAGACACGGTCGATAAAGCCTTTGAGAATGGCCGGCATACCGCTCCACCAGATAGGGAAAATGAAAATCAGATGGTCTGCCCAAGTAATCAAATCCCGGTATTTGGCCATTTTAGGGTCTTTGTGCAGGTCACGGCGTCTGTGTTCTTGGTCAAAGCGCAAGATTGGGTCAAAATTTTCAGCATACAAGTCCAAGGTTTTCACCTCATGCTTCTTAGAAAGATTGTTTTGAACTTCTTTGAGAATAGCAGCATTGAAGCCAGTTGGGCTTGGGTGGGTGTAAATAATCAAGGTTTTCATGATCGTTCTCCTTTGATATAAATGTCAAGCATGTGCTCGATAGTGCTTTGGATAGCTTGAGCATCAAGGTCTTGTCCGATAGGACTGTTGGCTAGAACGGCCAGACCTGTGATAAAGCTCCAAAAGTGAAAAAGGCTTTCCGCTTCGCTATTGCTAAAATTTTCCTCCTCGCGAAGCTTTAAAACAAGCTCCTTAAATTTATCAAATCCAGGCAGGTCAGACTCCAAGAGAATGGTGTCCTGCGTCACCTTCATATATTTAAAAGGAAATTTGATAAAGAGAGCTTCGAAAAAATGAGGGTAGGTCTTGGCAAAAATAATAAAATTAAGACCAAGCTGGGTCAGCTGATCACGCGCAGAACCTGTCGCATCAATCTTTTCATTGATTTCCTGATTGAGAAACAGCGAAAGCTGGGTCAAAACGACCTTAAGGTAGCCTTCCTTGCTCTCAAAATGGCGGTAAGGGCTGCCGTGAGTCACACCGCAGGCCTTGGCAACAGTCCTGAGCGAAAGCTGTTCAATTCCATGTTTTCCGATTTCGTCAATCCCTGTTTGGATGAGCTGTTCTTTCAGCTGGGCAGTATTGCGTTTCATGTATCTCCTCCGAAAAGTATACACTGTCTACTTATCTATCTTTAGTATACACTGTCTACTTTTTCTTGTCAACTAATTTGATGTTTTCTTCTAGTCTAAGATGTGGCAGAATTTGCTTTCGGTAAGATAAAATGTTAAAATAACATTAAAATGATAGCGCTTTCTTTTTAGGGCAGATTGCTCATTTTAGAGAAGCGCTGAGAAACGGAGGACACCTATGAAGAAAATTATCAACGATCCAACAGCAGTTGTGGACGAGATGCTAGACGGCTTGGCCTATATTCACAGCGATTTGGTTTATCGGGTGGAGGGCTTTGATATCATTGCCCGCAAGAGTGAGAAGACAGGCAAGGTCGGCTTAATTTCTGGCGGTGGCAGCGGTCATGAACCTTCCCATGCTGGCTTTGTCGGCGAGGGCATGCTGTCGGTTGCTATCTGCGGAGCGGTCTTCACTTCTCCAACACCAGACCAGGTCTTGCAGGCCATTAAGGAAGCAGATGAGGGGGCTGGGGTCTTCATGGTGATTAAGAATTACTCAGGTGACATCATGAACTTTGAAATGGCTCAGGAAATGGCTGAGATGGAAGGGATTGAGGTGGCTAGTGTCGTCGTAGATGACGATATCGCAGTGGAAGACAGCCTCTATACTCAAGGTCGCCGCGGAGTGGCTGGTACCATTCTTGTCCATAAGATTCTAGGGGATGCGGCGCGTGCAGGCAAATCTTTGACTGAAATCAAGGCTTTGGCCGATGAGCTGGTCAAAAATATTCACACAGTTGGCTTGGCTCTGAGCGGTGCAACTGTACCGGAAGTCGGCAAGCCTGGTTTTGTTTTGGCTGATGATGAGATAGAGTTTGGCATTGGTATCCATGGTGAGCCCGGCTATCGCAAGGAAAAGATGCAGCCGTCTAAGGACTTAGCCAAAGAATTGGTCGAAAAGCTCAGTCAGTCTGTTGAGCTCAAATCTGGCAAGAAAATTGGTATCCTCATCAATGGTATGGGTGCAACACCGCTCATGGAGCAGTATGTCTTTGCGGCCGATGTAGCAAATCTTCTGGCAGATGTTGGAGTCGAAGTTGTCTATAAAAAACTGGGCAATTACATGACCTCCATTGATATGGCAGGGATTTCTCTGACCTTTATCGAGCTGGATCAGCCAGACTGGCTGACAGCTCTCAATAGTCCTGTCACGACAGCCGCTTGGTAAGGAGGTGCTTATGGACGCAGCAAGAGCAAAAAAATGGATGCAGTTGTTCAACGAGAAGATCCAGGACCAGAAAGCCTATCTGTCTGATCTCGACACTCCCATCGGCGACGGAGATCACGGTGGCAATATGGCCAGGGGAATGGCAGCAGCAGTAGAGAGTTTAGCTGCTAAGGATTTTGCCAGTACGGCTGAGGTTTTTCAGGCTGTTTCCATGCAGCTGATTAGTAAGGTCGGTGGTGCTTCCGGCCCTCTCTATGGCTCGGCCTTCATGGGCATGGCCAAGGCTGAAAAAGACGGCAAAGACTTGTCAGAAGTTATCCAAGCTGGACTGGACATGATTCAGAAGAGGGGCAAGGCTGTGCCTGGTGAGAAGACCATGGTGGATGTCTGGTCAGGAATTCCTGTTTCTCTGCAGTCCGGAGACTTGACGCATGAAAAGATTGGCTCCCTAGTGGAAGCGACCAAAGATTTGAAGGCGACCAAGGGGCGGGCTTCCTATGTCGGGGAGCGCTCTATTGGTCATATCGATCCCGGTTCTGCTTCATCCGGTCTCCTCTTTGAGTCTCTGTTAGAAACGGAGGCAGGCTGATGGCAGATACTGGCATTCTTATCGTTTCCCATTCCAAAAACCTAGCCCAAGGCTTGTTTGATCTCATTTCGCAGGTGGCGGCAGATGTGACCATCAGCTATGTGGGTGGATTGGACAACGGCAGCATCGGGACGAGCTTTGAAGGGATTCAGGCAGCTTTAGATGCCAATGGCAAGGACACTATTTTGGCCTTTTTCGATCTAGGCTCGGCTCGGATGAATCTAGAAATGGTCGCAGACTTCTCTGACAAGGAAATCATCATCAACAATGTTCCCTTGGTAGAAGGCGCCTATACGGCTGCTGCTCTTCTTCAGGCTGGGGCAGATTTGCCTAATGTTTTGCTTCAGGTCCGTGAATTAGAAATAAAGAAATAGCAGGTTTTTTAGAGACTTAATAAACGACTTCATTTGCAAAATAAAGAACATTTTATATCAAAAAGCTGAGATTCAATCCCAGCTTTTTTGCTTTGTCATTGTACCAATTTTCAGGGAAATAGCCAGTGTTTCTTATTTTTTTCTTCTTTAAATTGATTAAAAATAGCACAAATTGATAGTTTTTGTTTAATTTTTGACACTATTCGCTTTTTAATGAACAAAAGTTCTTAGAATGGATTGCAAATTGGTATAGATAGACTTATAATAGATATAAGTACACAAGATAAAACAAAAAACGACAGCCGATTAGAAGCCATCGTTTTCAATCTTAGTGGTCCCGATTGCAGGAAATGAACTTGATCTTGAAGAAGTCTCCGCGTTTGTAAGTTTCGCTGTACTCTAAGATCTGTCCAGTGCTTTCCAGCTGGGTAATCTTTACCTGATGAACAGTCGGGAAGTTGGTATCAACTTCCAGCACTTTCGCAACATCTTTTGGTGTTGGGAAGACAATTTCATTGGTCTCTTCAAAATGCTCATCATTCATGTGAATGTGGTAGTCAGTTTTGAAGCGGTTGTAGATAGAGCTGTAGTAGTCCATATCTGGATAGTTCGGATTGATGTACTGCTCAGGGATATAGGTTTGGTGATAGATATAGATTTTATCGCCAGTCCGTCTGATCCGGTCAATCTTATAGTAGAACTGCGTTGGTGCTAGTTCTAGCTTATCCAAGATTTTCAGGTCATTCCCGCGTTTGATGGAGAGAACGGTCACCTTATCTTTTTGGATAGGGAAGGTCTCAACGTCAGAAAATTCCACCAGCTTGTGCTTTCTTGCACGTGAAACGAAGGTCCCCTTGCCTTGTTGGCGGATGATGTAACCATCATTGGCCAGTTCATTCAAAGCGCGGACAACAGTAATGGAGCTGACATTAAACATCTGAATCAGCTCAGCCTCTGTGTAAAACTTATCGCCATTTTCAAATTTGCCAGAAATGATTTGCTGCTTGAGCTCATCTTTGATTTGTTGGTATTTTGGAATAGCCATTTTGTTCACCTCTCTTTTTTTACTTCTCTTACTTAAGATTTTAACATATTTTAAAAAAAAATGTTGACATTTATGCAAAAATTTATTATATTAATATTAACAAGAGATGAAAGCGGTTTTACGCCGAAGGGAACATCAGATGGCAAGATTCAAAATTGGTCATTCCTTCTGTTTGGATGATCGGGAGTTTAAGATTTTATCGGGAGCCATTCACTATTTTCGGGTACAGCCTGAGGATTGGTACCATTCCCTTTATAATCTCAAAGCTCTGGGCTTTAATACGGTGGAGACCTATCTTCCCTGGAATATGCACGAACCCCAAAAAGGTGTCTTTAACTTCCAAGGGATTTTAGATATTGAGGCATTTTTACAGACGGCTCAGGATTTGGGACTTTATGCCATCATCCGCCCTTCGCCTTTTATCTGCGCGGAGTGGGAGTTCGGTGGTCTGCCGGCCTGGCTGCTCAATGAAAATATGCGCATCCGCTCATCAGACGAGGCCTTTCTGCGGGCAGTAGCTAGCTATTATGACGAGCTACTGCCGCGACTGACTCCAAGGCTGCTGGACAATGGGGGAAATATCCTCATGATGCAGGTGGAAAATGAGTACGGTTCTTATGGGGAAGACAAGGCCTATCTGAGAGCAATCAGACAGCTCATGGAAGAACGAGGTGTAACCTGTCCGCTCTTTACTTCAGACGGACCTTGGCGGGCTACGCTTCAAGCTGGTACGCTGATTGATGACGATGTCTTTGTGACAGGAAATTTCGGCTCTAAGGCAGATTACAATTTTGCTCAGATGCAGGAATTCTTTGATGAGCATGGCAAAAAGTGGCCGCTCATGTGTATGGAGTTCTGGGACGGCTGGTTCAATCGCTGGAAAGAACCTATCATCAAGCGAGATCCAGACGAACTAGCTCAAGCTGTTCACGAAGTGCTCCAGCAGGGCTCAATCAATCTCTATATGTTTCATGGCGGTACCAACTTTGGCTTCATGAACGGCTGTTCGGCCAGAGGTGTCATTGACCTACCACAGGTAACATCCTATGACTATGATGCTTTACTCGATGAGCGAGGCAATCCGACGGATAAGTACTATGCAGTCCAGAGGATGCTGAAAGAGCATTATCCTGAGTATCCGCAGATGGAGCCCTTGGTGAAAGAGTCTTTTGAGCTCAGGAATATTCCGCTCAGTCAGAAGGTCAGTCTCTTTGAGACCCTGCCTGACTTGGCAGAGCCTATCGAAAGTCTTTATCCGATGAAGATGGAAGAGTTGGGGCAAAATGTCGGCTACCTACTCTATCGGACTTGGGCTAATTGGGATGCTGATCAGGAAAGGCTCCGTGTCATTGACGGACGTGACCGCATGCAGCTTTATGTGGACGGTCAGCACATTGCAACCCAGTACCAGACAGAAATCGGTCAGGATATCATGGTGGATGGCCAGAAAAAGGCAGAGCACCAGCTTGACATTCTGATGGAAAATATGGGCCGGGTCAATTATGGGCACAAACTCTTGGCAGATACCCAGCAGAAGGGCATTCGTACCGGTGTCTGTAAGGACCTGCACTTCCTGCTTGACTGGCAGCATTACCCATTGCCGCTGGACCATCCAGAAAAGATTGACTTTTCAAAAGGGTGGCAGGAAAAGCAACCAGCTTTCTACGCTTTTGACTTTAAAATGAAAGCGCTTAAAGATACTTATCTGGATCTGTCCGACTTTGGCAAGGGCGTCGTCTTTGTCAACGGTGTCAACATTGGCCGCTTCTGGAATGTCGGACCGACCCTATCGCTCTATATCCCGCACAGCCTGCTCAGAGAAGGCGACAATCGCATCATTATCTTTGAGACAGAAAGGATCTATAGCGAAACCATTCACTTAGTTAACCAACCTACATTTAAAACAATAAAGGGGGAAAATCTATGACAATAGTAGGTGCACGTATCGATGGACGTTTGATCCATGGACAGGTAGCCAATCTTTGGACTACCAAGCTCAACATTTCACGCATTATGGTGATTGACGATGAGGTAGCTGAAAATGCTATCGAAAAGAGCGGACTCAAGCTCGCAACGCCAGCTGGTGTGAAACTCAGTGTCTTGCCGATTGCTAAGGCAGCAGAAAATATCTTGGCCGGCAAGTATGATTCACAGCGACTCTTGATTGTCGCTCGCAAGCCGGACCGCTTCCTGCGGTTGGTCGAAGCTGGTGTTCCACTGGAAACGCTGAACGTCGGCAATATGTCTCAGTCAGATGAAACTCGCTCCATTACCCGCTCTATCAACGTGGTAGATGCAGATGTTGAAGCCTTTCACAAGCTGCATGAAAAAGGAGTCAAACTGACAGCGCAAATGGTTCCCAACGATCCAGTTGAGGATTTCATGAAGTTATTAAAATAAGACAAAATTTTAGGAGGACATTGTTATGATACAATGGTGGCAAATTTTACTACTCACTTTGTACTCAGCTTATCAAATCTGTGATGAGTTGACCATCGTTTCTTCAGCAGGATCCCCTGTATTTGCTGGTTTCATTACTGGCTTGATTATGGGTGATTTGACGACCGGTTTGTTTATCGGTGGTAGCCTGCAATTGTTTGTTCTTGGTGTAGGAACATTTGGTGGAGCTTCTCGTATTGACGCAACATCAGGTGCCGTTTTGGCGACAGCCTTCTCCGTAGCACAAGGCATTAAGCCAGAGTTGGCCATTGCGACAATCGCAGTACCGGTAGCAACTTTGCTGACCTACTTCGATATCTTAGGTCGTATGACAACGACTTATTTCGCACACCGTGTGGATGCAGCCATTGAACGCTTCGACTATAAAGGTATTGAACGTAACTATCTCTTAGGTGCCCTTCCTTGGGCTCTGTCTCGTGCCCTCCCAGTCTTTCTGGCTCTGGCATTTGGTGGAGCATTTGTACAAGCGATAGTAGATGGTGTTGCTGGTGTGAAATGGCTGGCTGCAGGTTTGACACTGGCAGGTCGTATGCTTCCAGGACTCGGGTTTGCTATCTTGCTTCGTTACCTTCCAGTTAAACGTAATCTTCACTACTTAGCTCTTGGTTTTGGCTTGACTGCTATGCTGACTGTTCTTTACTCAAATATTCAAACTTTGGGTGGGGCTGTATCTAGTATTGTTGGAACTCTTCCAAAAGATGCTGCGATCACATTTGCCAACAACTTCAAAGGCTTGTCTATGATTGGTGTAGCTATCTTTGGTATCTTCCTTGCAGTACAGCATTTCAAATACAGCCAAAGAACAGTAGTTGCTGCTCCAGCTGCTAGCACAAAATCAGAAAGTGAGGAAATTGAAGATGACGAACTCTAATTATAAATTAACAAAAGAAGATTTTAAACAAATTAACAAACGCAGCTTGTTCACTTTCCAATTAGGCTGGAACTACGAGCGGATGCAAGGTTCTGGCTATCTCTACATGCTCTTGCCTCAGCTGCGCAAAATGTACGGAGATGGCACGCCAGAATTGAAAGAAATGATGAAATTGCATACGCAATTCTTCAATACCTCACCTTTCTTCCACACCATTATTGCAGGTTTTGACCTAGCTATGGAAGAAAAAGACGGGGTTAAATCAAAAGATGCGGTCAACGGTATCAAGACAGGTCTTATGGGACCATTTGCTCCTCTTGGAGACTCCATCTTTGGCTCACTTGTACCAGCTATCATGGGATCTATCGCTGCTACCATGGCTATAGCAGGTCAGCCTTGGGGAATTTTCCTTTGGATTGCTGTAGCAGTTGCTTATGACATTTTCCGTTGGAAACAGTTAGAATTCGCCTACAAAGAAGGGGTCAATCTCATCACCAACATGCAAAGCACTTTGACAGCTCTTGTTGAAGCGGCTTCTGTACTGGGTATCTTCATGGTGGGTGGTTTGATTGCTACTATGATCAACTTTGAAGTATCTTGGGTATGGAACATCGGTAAAAAAGCGATTGATTTCCAAGACATGATGAATCTGATTTTCCCACGTTTGATTCCAGCAGTCTTTACAGGCTTTATCTTCTGGCTCTTGGGCAAGAAAGGAATGAACTCTACCAAGGCTATCTTCATTATCATTATCATGGCAGTAAGCTTCTCTGCTATCGGCTACTTCCTGCTAGGACAAGTACCAGAGTAATGGAGTGATTTATGAGTAAGAAATTAGTTTTAGTCAGCCACGGTCGCTTTTGTGAAGAGCTGAAAACGACTACGGAAATGATTATGGGGCCTCAGGAGGATATCCATGCAGTAGCCCTGCTTCCGGAGGAAGGTCCAGAAGACTTCGCAGCTAAATTCTTAGAGACAGTCAAAGATTTTGAGGATTACTTGGTCTTTGCGGATCTCTTGGGGGGCACTCCTTGTAATGTAGTCAGCCGCTTCATTATGGAGGGACAGGATATCGAGCTTTATGCGGGGGTCAATCTGCCCATGGTCATTGAGTTTATTAACGCTTCTTTGACAGGAGCAGAAGTCAGCTATCCATCCAAGGCAGCAGAGAATATTGTTAAGGTTAATGATGTTCTGGCTGGCCTAATGGATGATGAAGATGAATAGAAGCTTGAACAATCACTTCTAGTTGGGTGAATTACTTGCGCTGTCAGCGGATGGGAGACTGCTGATAGGTAAGGATTGACCACTGTGGTTGATTCAAGCATATTGGTCTAAGAGGAATTAGGGAGATGCCTCTTAGACTAGAGAAATGGATGGTTCAGCATTGCAAAATGCAGTCGCTGTCTGGTTTGAAAAAGCTTGTTAAAAGTATATTTCAAGTCTAGCCATCGTTGCGGGGGTGGGACAGCAAGCCGAAAATCTTTGATTTTCTGGACTCTGTCTCGCTCCCCCTTTTTTCAAATGATGGAAAGGAATGAGAAAGAGAATGTTAGATTATTCACAGGAAGAATTGCAGCGTCTGGGGGCTGACATCACAACGAGAGAAATCTATCAGCAGCCTGAGGTTTGGCAGGAAGCCTTTGACAGTTACAAGGCTCAGGCCGCAGCTATCGCTGCTTTTCTGAAAGAAATCGAGGACAAACATGACTACATCAAGGTCATTTTTGCCGGAGCAGGCTCATCAGCCTATGTCGGAGATACCTTGACGCCTTATTTCAGGCAGATTTATGATGAGCGCAAATGGAATTTCAACGCTATTGCGACGACAGATATCGTTGCCAATCCCTTGGTGCATCTGAAGAGAGAAGTGCCGACAGTGCTGGTTTCCTTTGCCCGCAGTGGAAATTCCCCAGAAAGTGTAGCGACTGTGGACTTGGCCAAGCAGCTGGTAGATGACTTGTATCAGATTACCATTACTTGTGCTGCCCAAGGCAAGCTAGCCCAGCAGGCCCAAGGTGATGAGAAGAATCTCTTGCTCCTGCAGCCAGAAGCTTCTAATGATGCTGGGTTTGCCATGACTTCTAGCTTCAGCTCTATGATGCTGACGGCTCTTTTGGTCTTTGACCGGGTTGAACTGGCCCAGAAGGAAGCCAAGGTTGCGGCTCTGCTTCAGCTCAGTCAGGATGTTTTAGGACGTGTTGCAGATGTGCAGCAGCTGGTTGATTTGGATTTCAGTCGGGTCATTTATCTGGGGGCAGGGCCTTTCTTTGGTCTGGCGCATGAAGCCCAGCTTAAGATTTTAGAGCTGACAGCCGGCCAAATTGCGACCATGTACGAAAGTCCAGTCGGTTTCCGGCATGGACCTAAGTCGCTGATTAACCAAGACACAGTCGTTCTGGTCTTTGGTTCGGCAGATGCCTATACCAAGGCTTATGATTTGGACTTGGTGCGGGAAGTGGCTGGTGACGGGATTGTCCGCAGACTGGTCTTGCTGACTGACCGGGAGGAGCAGTTGGAAGGAGTCGAGCAAGTAGTGCTAAGTACCCAAGAGCCTCTGGGAGATAGCTATCGCATCTTCCCTTACATCGTTTACGCTCAGCTCTTTGCTCTCCTGTCCTCGCTCAAGGTTAAGAACCGTCCAGATACACCGTCTCCGACAGGAACGGTCAATCGTGTAGTACAGGGCGTTATCATTCACTCTCTTGGACAGTAAGAAAAGGAAAAGTTATGGAGAAATTACAAATCAGTCACAAAAAGGTAAGCCATCTAAAAAAACTATCAGACGAGCAGGGGATTATCGGAGCTTTGGCCATTGACCAGCGTGGATCGCTCAAGAAAATGCTGGCCAGCGGAGAAGATACACCTTCTGGTGATCAAGCCCTAGTTCAGTTTAAAGAATTAATCTCTAGTCAGCTGACGCCCTATGCCAGCTCTATCCTGCTGGATCCAGAGTTCGGTCTGCCGGCAGCCGAGCTGCGGTATGCTTCCTGCGGTCTGATAGTGGCCTACGAGAAGACCGGCTATGATGCGACAGCCGAGGGCCGCCTGCCGGACTTGCTGCCAAACTGGTCAGCTAGTCGCATCCGAGACATGGGCGCAGATGCCGTCAAGGTCTTGATTTACTATGATGTGGACGATAAGCCAGAAATCAACGACATCAAGCAGGCCTGGGTTGAGCGCGTGGGTAGCGAATGTTTGGCTGAGGACATTCCTTATTTTCTGGAGATTCTGGCCTATGATGCTAAGAGTGACAGTGTCTTGGATGCTAACTATGCCAAGCTTAAGCCGCATAAGGTCAACGAGGCAGTCAAGCTCTTTTCAAATCCCCGTTATCATGTAGATGTCTTAAAGGTTGAAGTGCCAGTCAATATGAACTTTGTCGAGGGTTTCACCAAAGAAGGAGTTGAGCCAGTCTACAGCGTGACGGAAGCCCGAGCTTTCTTTAAAGAACAGTCAGATGCGACGCACTTGCCTTTCATCTTCCTCAGCGCTGGTGTCAGTGCCGAGCTTTTTCAAGAAACGCTACGGCTAGCCCATGAAGCGGGCTCACAGTTTAACGGAGTTCTGTGCGGACGGGCTACCTGGAAGGATGCAGTCTCAGTCTTTGCCCAAGAGGGAGCTGCAGCAGCTCAAGAGTGGCTGGACGAGACAGGCCGTCAGAATATCGAGGATCTTAATCAAGTCTTGCGCCAAACAGCGGTGTCTTGGGTGGACAAGCTTGACCTGCCTTTTGAAGACAGGACTTGGGAAGTTCGTGATTTTTAACAGGATAGATAAAAGAGGTTTGGTATGAAATCTTACCGAGAATCCATTTTTGGAAAGCTGAGCGGTCAGGAGATTCTGGCTTATACTTTTGAAAACGATCGAGGCTATCGTCTGACAGTCATGAACTACGGAGCAACCGTCATCCAGTATGTCACTCCTGATAAAAATAATCACTTTGACAATATCGTCGTCGGGTTTAATCGGTTTGAGGATTATATTGGGAACAGTCCCAAGCACGGAGCCAGTATTGGTCCAGTTGCTGGACGTATTGCCGGAGCAACTTTTGAACTGAATGGTCAGACCTTTCAGCTAGAGGCGAATAATGGCCTAAACTGCAACCATAGTGGATCAAGCGGCTGGGATAGTAGCGTTTTTGAGGTTGAGGAAGTCAGTAATGACGGGCTCACCTTTTATACAGAGCGGACTGACGGAACTGGCGGCTTTCCGGGCAATCTGAAAATCTGGGTTTCCTATACCCTGACAGAGAAGGGCAAGCTGGAAATTTCTTATCAGGTCCAGACAGATCAGGATACCTTGGTCAATCCGACCAACCACAGCTACTTCAACCTGTCTGGTCGTTTCAATCAGCCCATTGATGACCATATCCTGCAGCTCAATACTGGTGGTGTCTATCCTATCGCAGCTGACGGCCTTCCTGAAAAAAAGGCTGATGCAGAGCGTGACTTTGTCAAGAAGCTGGCCAAGGGCGCTTCCCTTAAAGAAATTTTTGCTGCGACCGATGAGCAAATTCATCTGGTATCTGGCTTGGATCATCCTTTTGCGCTAAACCCAATCCGAGACCAGGCAGGGACGCTCTATCATCCAGCATCGGGCCGCCGCCTGACTATTGAGACTCAGGCGCCCTGCTTAGTGATTTATTCAGCGAATTGCGTAGATGATTCGGTTCAATTTGACGGACAGCCTATGATTCAGCATAATGGCTTGGCTTTGGAAGCCCAGGCACTGCCGGATGCCATTCACAGCAGCCAGCAGTCAGATGTCATTCTCAAGGCCGGTCAGATTTTCACCAGCAGGACAGTGTATTTTGCTGATGTAAAAGCAACTTTATAAAGAAACAATCGCGAAAGAGCACAGAAAAACGGCAGTACCTCCTTCTGCCGTTTTTCTTTGTACAGTTTTTAGAGACTATGTTTTCATAAGTGGCTAATCTTAAGAAAGGAAAAAGCCTCCACAATCAAAAGCAAAATTTTTTTGCTAACTGAATTTTACTTTAAGTTTTTCTTAAGCTAAGGGCAGTATACTATGAGTATCAAATGAAGCCCCCTAACTTTGTTTGATAATCCTAAACTTTTTCATAATAATCTCCCATAAAGGCCACCCAATCCGGTGGTCTTTTTTTGCTCAAATTTTAGAATAAGACAGGAAGTTTATCGGATTGTAACTCAAATGTTAAATTTTAAAGGATACGTTATACAAAGTTAAGGTTTCTTTAAGTTAGGGCCAGTATACTATGAGTATCAAATGAAGACCTCCTAACTTTATTTGATAGAAATCCTAAACTTTTTCATAATAATCTCCCATAAAGGCCACCCAATCCGGTGGTCTTTTTTTGTGTTCAGACGTGGATTAGATTTGCTTCCTCTGCCTTATTTTCTGCTATAATAGTTCTATGAGTAGAATTTTAGACAATGAATTAATGGGTGATGAGGAATTGGTGGAGCGCACCTTGCGTCCCCAGTATTTGCAGGAGTATATCGGCCAGGACAAGGTCAAGGACCAACTGAAGATTTTTATTGAAGCGGCCAAGCTGAGGGATGAGGCGCTGGACCATACCCTGCTTTTTGGTCCCCCAGGTCTAGGAAAGACGACCATGGCCTTTGTCATTGCCAATGAACTAGGTGTAAATCTCAAGCAGACTTCAGGTCCGGTGATTGAGAAGTCTGGTGATTTGGTTGCGATCTTAAATGACCTTGAGCCGGGTGATGTCCTCTTTATAGATGAGATTCACCGCTTGCCAATGGCAGTAGAGGAAGTGCTGTACAGCGCTATGGAAGACTTTTACATCGACATTATGATTGGCTCAGGCGAGACCAGTCGCAGTGTCCATCTGGATTTGCCGCCTTTCACTCTGATTGGGGCGACCACTCGGGCAGGCATGCTGTCCAATCCTCTGCGGGCTCGCTTTGGAATTACTGGTCACATGGAGTATTATGAAGCTGGCGACTTGACGGAAATCGTCGAGCGGACGGCAGAGATTTTTGAGATGGATGTTACCCACGAGGCTGCGAAGGAGCTTGCTCTGCGTAGCCGAGGCACACCGCGGATTGCCAATCGTTTGCTCAAGCGGGTCCGGGACTACGCGCAGATTATGGGCAATGGCCTGATTGATGATAAGATAACCGACCAAGCTCTCTCCATGCTGGATGTGGACCAAGAAGGGCTGGACTATGTGGACCAGAAGATTTTGAAGACTATGATTGAGGTCTACGGTGGCGGTCCGGTAGGGCTGGGAACCCTCTCGGTCAATATTGCTGAGGAGCGTGAAACAGTAGAGGACATGTATGAACCTTACCTGATTCAGAAAGGCTTTGTCATGCGAACTCGGACTGGGCGCGTGGCTACCCGTAAAGCCTATGAGCATTTAGGATATGAGTATATGAAGGAATGACGGAAACGTTGTTTCTTTTTTCATACGTCAGAACAATATATCGTAGAATTATTGGCTCTAAAGAACATTATTCTATTATACTTTGCTTTAAAAATTATAGTATAATAAAGCTAAAGGAGAAAAAATCTTATGGCAAAATCTAGATATATGAGCAGATTCAAATGGCTCATTGTTATTGTATTATTGACTATCATTACTGTAGGAGTTATTTATATGTTTACCTTGAACAAAAAATCGGAAGAAGAGCGTCGCAACAGAGAGTATGAAGTCAGTCTAGTAAAGGCTTTGAAGAATTCTTATGAGGGAATTGAGGAAATTTATATTTCGAATCCATCATATACCTCAATTCCTTCAGAAGCGTGGGGGGCAGATGTGAAGCTCAAATTTTTTGATGGGACGTTAAAGGAACACGTTTTAGCTTTTGATAAAAATGTTAAAAAAATTAGAATAGGTGTATATAATAATGAAGATGAAGAATTTCAACATTTTTTAGAGTCTAGGAGAGGTTTAACTAAATCAAAAGTGAAAGTTAGATATTCGGATGGGTCAGAGGAGGAGCAGTGATGACTACATACATGTATACAGATAAGCAACTCAATGAATTAAACCAAGGCCCGAATGTTTATAGTGTTAATCCAGAGTACGCACAGCGTAAAGAAAATAGAACAAACATTGTCTCTGCTAAACCAGATAGTGAATTGAAAAAAGGCGAAACCAACACTATTACGACTTCAGACGGTCAGGAATTTCGTGTTATTGCGACTAAGGTGGATTCTAAGACTGGTTTTGATGGCATGGCTGTTGCGCCAATTGTTAACGGACTGCCTGACTATAAGAGTGTGGCTGTAATTTCGGCAGGAACGGATCCTAAAAGTCCAGTTAACAAGTTGGGTCCGCTTACGCGTGATGCCGCTGGTGCAGTTGAAGCCAGACAAACATACTTATCTCCTCAATATAAGGTAGCGGATCAATTTGTCAAAGAGATTATGGATAATCCTCAGTATGAAGTAAGTAAATTATCTGGTTATTCTCAAGGAGCATACATGCTTAAATTGGGGGCAAAGTATCATATTCCAACAACCACTTTTAATGCTTGGTTTAAATATGGAGCTTTGACTGAGGAAGAAAAACAGTTTCTGGAAAAGAACTCTGCTATGTTTGTGGATTACCGTAGAAAGAATGACGATGTAGTCCGCTATAATGATTTTAATCATCCTGAATGGTTTACTAGTCAAAATGATATATCAAATTCTATTCCCAAAACTATATATTGGATAGATGGAACTAGTCATAGAATTGATGAATGGATATTTGACCCTGTAACTGGACAGGTGATTGATAGCAAGGTAGGTAGACCTTTAGTCAGCGGGCTCTATAAAGCTTATGCTGATAGCTTGAGTAGAATGCAGCGTTATAAGGAATTAAAAACGAGGTGGGCTTCCAATCGTATTAGTGGAGCAGAACAGATTTATCTGGATGCTGTACAGGGACAGATTTTGTCTTCTAGTATGATGAACGCAGCGCGTATTGGAGCGGAAGAGTTATTGAAATTATCTGAAGAGGCAAATAATCAAGTAGCGAATCTCTGGTCCAAAATTGACTTTACTAACTATACAGAACTGTCCATTGAAGAAGTAGAAGCTATCTATGCTAGTCAAGGTGTTACAAAAGACCAATATGTAGATGGCTTTCAGAGTGAAACCAATCATCAAGTTGCTAAAATGGCTGATTCAGCGACAGCTTTTGAGCGACTAAACGGGCAGCTTCAGGAAGCTATTGAAAAAGTACTGGCAACAGATGCAGGATTGGCGGAGGAATTTAAACGATGGAAAGAAGAGATGTAACTTGGGAAGATGTAAACAGAAAAGAACGAGAATTGACTGAGTTTGAAGATAAATATCGTCATGAAAAAAAGTTATTTGAGAGGAATGAGAAAGAACTTTATGACCGCTTCAGGGAATTCGGGAATTTAGTAGATGAGGAGATAGAGAAAATGACTTATGTTTTGGAGAGGTTTTCGGTTTCTTCCGAGGATATGCAGGACTATTTCTTTAACATGGAAAATCTAATGTTGGAATCCCAAACTGTTTATAATCAACAAACTATAAAATTAGATGAAAAACAACTCGAATGCGAAAAAGCTTTCCGAAAGAACAGGGATAAGCTAGAAGAAGAATATTATCAGATGAGGAAGAGATATGAGAGCTCCAATAAATGAATATTATACAGACAAGGAATATGAATTTGCTTTGAAAGAGATGCGAAGGATAATGGAACGCAAGCGTGCATTAGCAGAAGCTCAGGCTGCGCAGAAAGCTCGTGAAAAAGTGAAGAAAGAATTTCAGACTAGAGCTAAGCAAATTGCCCTTGAGACAAAGACAACTATTACCAATATCAGTAGTCAGATGGATACGGCTATCCGGGGTAATATCCTAAAAAGATTAGAAATGTATGTTCCCAATATGCTAGTAAAATATGATGATATAGGTAAGTGATAAAGTGAAGGGGGATACTAATATCCAACATGAAACGAAAATGGAACAGATTGCCTTAAATCAACTAGGTCAGGATCCAGACATCCGAGCGATTTTGGAAATTATTCGCAGTCTGGAGCTCAAGGATTCTTGGTTAGCGGCTGGATGTGTGAGGAATTTTATCTGGAATATGCTGTCAGAGCGACCAGGTTTTGACTCAGAGACGGATGTAGATGTCATTTTCTTTGATCCGACTTATGCTGAGGCAGAGACGATAGAGCTGGAAGCCAAACTCAAGGCAGACTGGCCACAGTATCGATGGGAGCTCAGAAATCAAGCCTATATGCACCGCCATAGTCCTGGAACGGCTCCTTATAAAAATGCTTGCGAAGCCATGAGTAAGTATCCTGAGCGCTGCACTGCTATCGGCCTGCGTTTGCTGGAAAATGACAAACTGGAACTTTTTGCTCCCTATGGTTTGGAGGATATCTTAAACTTTCAGGTCAGACCGACTTCTCATTTTCTTGAAAATAAGGAGCGCCAGCATGTGTATGTTGAGCGCTTGGCTAAGAAGAATTGGCAGAAACGCTGGCCGCAGTTGGAATACCACTATCCTAATAAATAAGCAAAGATTAAGAGTAAAATGTTTAAGTTATTTTAAGGAAGTTTAAAAATCTTATGGCAAAATCTAGATATATGAGCAGATTCAAATGGCTCATTGTTATTGTATTGTTGACTATCATCACTGTAGGAGGGATTTATATGTTTACCTTGAACAAAAACTCCGAAGAAGAGCGCCACAATAGAGAGTATGAAGTCAGTCTAGTAAAGGCTTTGAAGAATTCTTATGAAGGTCTTGAGGAAATTGAGATAACAGAACCCTACTATAATGATAAACCAGGTTCTTGGTCTTGTGATGTAAAAATACGATTTAATAATGGAGAAAAAATAATTTATGGAATAAATCATAAATTGTATAGTAAAGAAAATCATGATGGACTAATGAAAGGAAAGACAGATGAAGAAATTGATCAGCAATGGAAGATGCTTCAAAGTCATAGGGGGAAAACTTCATCCAAAATATTAGTTATCTATTCTAATAGCGAGAGAGGAGAAGTGTAATGTCGTTTGATTATACAGATTAACATTGAATAGTCTGGGTCAGAATTATGCTGTCTATAGTATGAATAAAGACTTTTTAGATCGGAATAAACAGAAATTAGTGACGTCTAATCCAAAGGATAATAACGAAACCAACACCATTACAACTTCAGACGGTCAGGCATTTCACTATCCTAATAAATAAGTAAAAATTAAGAGTAAAATGTTTAAGTTATTTTAAGGAAGTTTTAAGGAATGGATATTATACTATAACCAAGTTAAGAAATTAACTTAACTCCTAAAACTTTTTTCTTTTTAAAAAATAATCTCCCTACAAAAAGCCACCAAACGGTGGTTTTTTGCTATTTTCAGACATGAGAGGGGCAGGGCTTGCCCGTTTTCAACGAGAATCAGGAAACTGTAAACGATTCAGGGCTAGTTTTTGCCATTATTTTGTTATAATAGATAGCGAGGTATTCTATGAAGAAAATTGTATTTGTATGTTTGGGCAATATCTGCCGCAGTCCGATGGCAGAGTTTGTCATGAAGAGTTTAACAGACCAACTGAAAATCGAGAGCCGGGCAACTTCAAGCTGGGAGCAAGGCAATCCCATTCATCGGGGAACACAGGCTATTTTTAAGAAATATGCCATTTCTTATGATAGGAACAAGACTTCTCAGCAGATTTCGACAGCGGATTTTGCGGATTTTGACTACGTCATTGGTATGGATGAAAGCAATGTCCGAGATTTGAAGCGGCTGGCGCCTGAGGATTTTCAGCATAAAATTTATCAGTTTGAAGAAGAAAGTGTACCAGATCCTTGGTACACAGGAGATTTTGACCAAACCTATGATTTGGTCTTGGCTGGCTGCAAGAAGTGGCTAGAGCGTTTGGATGGATAGGAATATGGATAAAGTAAAAGAATTTTACGATAAATACAAGGTCTATCTGACCCGGCAGAATTTAGAACTCTTGGCTGTCACGGTCATTGTACTGTCAGCTATTCTGGTCTTTACTTCGGGGATTCCTGGTAAGGGCGTTTTAACGCTGGATCAGGGGAAAATCAAGTATGACGGAACCTTGGTTCGCGGGAAGATGAACGGTCAGGGGACGATGACTTTTCAAAATGGGGACAGTTATAGCGGTCAATTTCGCAATGGCATCTTTGACGGAAAAGGAACCTTTACCTCGCAGGCTGGCTGGAAATATGAAGGGGACTTCAGCAAGGGTCAGGCTGATGGACAAGGGAAGCTAACGACAGAAGGCAATGTCGTTTATGAAGGAACGTTTAAACAAGGAATTTATCAAAATGCGCATTAAATGGTTTTCGCTCGTCAGAATCACGGGGCTGCTTCTAGTTCTGCTTTATCATTACTTCCAGGGCGTTTTCCCTGGCGGTTTTATTGGTGTGGATATCTTCTTTACCTTTTCTGGCTTCTTGATTACCGCTCTGCTTATTGACGAGTTTGCCAAGAAGAAAGAAATCGATATCCAAGGCTTTTTCAAACGGCGTTTTTATCGGATTGTACCACCTCTGGTCTTTATGATTTTGGTCGTTATGCCCTTTACTCTCTTGATACGTAAGGATTTTGTGGCTGGGATTGGGACGCAGATTGCGGCTGCTTTGGGCTTTGTGACCAACTTTTATGAAATGCTATCTGGCGGCAATTATGAGAGTCAGTTTGTGCCACACATCCTGATTCATACTTGGAGTCTGGCTTTAGAAGTTCACTATTATGTTCTTTGGGGCTTGGCTGCTTGGGGCTTGGGCAAGGTTGCTAAGTCAACGGCCCGCTATCGCGGTATGATTGCGCTGGTTTCTGTAGGTCTCTTTTTGGTCAGCTTTGTATCAATGTTTGCTGGCGCTTTGACCACTAAGAATTACTCTGACATTTATTTTTCAAGTTTGACCCACGTCTTTCCTTTCTTTGCAGGAAGCATCTTGGCTACTTTGTCTGGTGTCGGCCATGTCAGCAGTCGCTTTAAGATGCTGGAGCAAAAGCTGGCTCTCAAGCAAGTGCTAGGAATTATGGGGAGCAGCGCAGCTATTTTGCTTTTGCTCAGCTTCCTGCTTAAGTTTGACAACCTTTGGACCTACCTGGTAGGATTCTTGATTTCGACTACCTTGGCCTGTCTGATGATTTTGGCAGCTAGGATGTTGCATGACAAGCTCCCTGATGTGAAGGAGCCTAGTGTTATCAACTTTATCGCAGATACCAGCTATGGAGTTTATCTCTTCCACTGGCCATTCTATATTATCTTCACCCAGCTGATGAGTAACGGCTTGGCTGTTCTCTTGACGACGCTGCTGTCTCTTACTTTTGCAGCTTTGTCTTTCTACATCTTGGAGCCAACTCTTGCTGGTCGCCAGCCAGTTATCATGGGAACCAAGATGGACCTATCGTCTCTTACCAGACCAATTTTTTACAGTATGATTCCACTGACTTTAATCATGTTCTTTATCTCGGTGACAGCACCAAAGGTAGGAGCTTTTGAGGAAAGTTTGATTGTCAACGCTCTGAATCAAGCAGACACTAAGATGCAGACAACTCGCAGTCAGGTTGATCAGTCCAAGGCGACTGAGTACAATGTGGCGGACGGGATTACTATGATTGGCGACTCGGTTGCCCTGCGCTCTAGCGATCAATTGCAGCAGATCTTGCCAGGAATCGAGCTAGACACTGTCGTTAGTCGCAGTCTGAGCACAGGCTTGGAGGTCTATAAGACAGATATTGCTAATAGAGTGCTGAAGAAGCAGGTTGTCCTGGCTCTTGGAACCAATTCGTCCGGTTACTCGAATGAACTTTTGGATGAGTATGTTTCCAGCCTGCCTAAGGGGCATCAGCTGATTCTCGTGACCCCTTATGACGGTCGCTCAGAGGGCGGTATTTTAGCCCAGCAGCGGGAGTATGAGCTGGAATTAGCCAAGAAGTACGACTATGTATTTGTGGCTGACTGGCATCAAACTGCTATCGAAAATCCGCAGATTTGGGAAGGGACAGACTATGTCCACTTTGGCTCGAACTCAGAGTCCATCATTGAGGGAGGAACTCTCTATGCCAATACCATTAAGCAAGCCATAGATGAAGCAAATTCTGGCAATGTGAAACCATAAATAATCAGCTCGGTTCATCCGAGCTTTTTATATCTAAACAAAGAAAGCGCTTTCATATATTATGTGAAAACAAAAGTATGTGAAATCTATAAAAATTAAAAAAGTTTTTCACAAAATAGACAAAAATAATCTGGCAAATCAGCGCTTATTGTATGGCATTCACAAAATAACAGGAAAAAGTTTGTGAATGTTAAGTGAAAGTGTTTACAAAAAACATTAAATAGGTTATAATTAAATTGTGAAATATTTAACAAAGGTTAGTGTTCTTCGTCTAACCTAAGGCAAAACCATTGGAGGAATAGAATGGCTGAAAAGAAGAAAACGGTAGAACAAGAAGACAAGGCTTTGGCAGCGCAAAAGCATGTCGATGAATTGGTGCAAAAAGGTCTGGTTGCACTAGAGGAAATGAGAAAGCTGAATCAGGAACAGGTGGACTACATTGTAGCCAAGGCCTCTGTAGCAGCTTTGGATGCTCACGGTGAGTTGGCTCTGCACGCTTATGAAGAAACAGGTCGCGGAGTTTTTGAGGATAAGGCAACTAAAAACCTTTTCGCCTGTGAACACGTTGTGAATAACATGCGCCATACAAAGACTGTTGGCGTTATTGAGGAAGATGATGTAACTGGTTTGACCCTGATTGCGGAGCCAGTGGGTGTTGTCTGCGGTATCACACCGACTACCAACCCGACTTCAACAGCAATTTTCAAATCTTTGATTTCCTTGAAGACTCGTAATCCGATCATCTTTGCTTTCCACCCATCTGCTCAAGAATCATCTGCTCATGCAGCGCAAATCGTGCGTGATGCAGCGATTGCAGCAGGTGCGCCTGAAAACTGTGTGCAGTGGATTACAGCGCCATCGATGGAAGCAACTTCTGCCCTTATGAACCATGAAGGGATTGCAACAATCCTTGCGACAGGTGGTAACGCAATGGTGAAGGCAGCTTACTCATGTGGTAAGCCAGCTCTTGGGGTTGGTGCCGGAAACGTACCAGCTTATGTGGAAAAATCCGCGAATATCCGTCAAGCAGCGCATGATATCGTTATGTCTAAGTCCTTTGACAATGGTATGGTCTGTGCCTCTGAGCAAGCGGTTATCATTGACAAGGAAGTTTATGATGAATTTGTAGCAGAGTTCAAATCTTATCATACTTACTTTGTAAATAAGAAAGAAAAAGCTCTGTTGGAAGAATTCTGCTTCGGTGCTAAGGCAAATAGCAAGAACTGTGCTGGTGCTAAGCTCAATCCGGATATCGTTGGTAAGCCAGCTACTTGGATTGCAGAGCAAGCAGGTTTCAGCGTGCCAGAAGATACGAATATCTTGGCTGCAGAGTGTAAAGAAGTTGGTGAAAAAGAGCCATTGACACGTGAAAAATTGTCACCTGTCATTGCTGTGCTCAAGTCTGAATCCCGTGAAGACGGTGTTGAAAAAGCCCGTCAAATGGTAGAATTCCATGGTCTTGGTCATTCAGCTGCTATCCATACAGCGGACGAAGAGTTGACCAAGGAATTTGGTAAGGCTGTCCGTGCTATCCGTGTTATTTGCAACTCACCTTCTACTTTCGGCGGTATCGGGGATGTTTATAATGCCTTCCTGCCATCACTGACTCTGGGCTGTGGATCTTATGGTCGCAACTCAGTTGGTGATAACGTTAGTGCTGTGAATCTCTTGAACATCAAAAAAGTAGGAAGACGTAGAAATAATATGCAATGGATGAAACTCCCTTCAAAAACTTACTTCGAGCGTGACTCTATCCAATATCTGCAAAAATGTCGCGATGTGGAACGTGTCATGATCGTAACAGACCATGCTATGGTAGAGCTTGGTTTCCTAGATCGTATCATCGAACAACTTGATCTTCGTCGGAATAAGGTTGTTTACCAAATCTTTGCAGACGTAGAGCCAGATCCAGATATCACAACAGTTGAACGTGGTACAGAGATTATGCGTACCTTCAAACCTGATACAATCATCGCGCTTGGTGGTGGTTCGCCAATGGACGCAGCTAAAGTAATGTGGCTCTTCTATGAGCAACCAGAAGTGGACTTCCGTGACCTTGTGCAAAAATTCATGGATATCCGTAAACGTGCCTTCAAATTCCCGTTGCTTGGTAAGAAGACTAAGTTTATCGCAATCCCAACCACATCTGGTACGGGTTCAGAAGTAACACCGTTTGCCGTTATCTCTGATAAGGCTAACAACCGCAAGTACCCAATCGCTGACTACTCTCTGACTCCAACTGTAGCCATTGTAGACCCAGCTCTGGTACTGACTGTTCCAGGATTTGTCGCAGCGGACACTGGTATGGACGTGCTGACTCACGCAACAGAAGCTTATGTATCTCAGATGGCCAGCGACTTTACAGATGGTTTGGCTCTCCAAGCTATCAAACTCGTCTTTGAAAATCTGGAAAGCTCTGTTAAGAATGCTGATTTCCACTCTCGCGAAAAGATGCATAATGCCTCTACTATTGCTGGTATGGCCTTTGCCAATGCCTTCCTGGGAATTTCCCACTCTATGGCCCATAAGATTGGTGCTCAGTTCCATACGATCCATGGTCGTACAAATGCGATCTTGCTGCCATACGTAATCCGCTACAACGGTACACGTCCAGCTAAGACAGCGACATGGCCTAAGTACAATTACTACCGTGCGGATGAGAAATACCAAGACATCGCTCGTATGCTTGGCTTGCCAGCTTCTACTCCAGAAGAAGGTGTTGAATCTTACGCAAAAGCTGTTTATGAACTGGGAGAACGTGTCGGTATCCAAATGAACTTCAAGGCTCAAGGTATTGACGAAAAAGAATGGAAAGAACATTCACGTGAATTGGCCTTCCTTGCCTATGAAGACCAATGTTCTCCAGCCAACCCACGCCTTCCAATGGTTGACCACATGCAGGAAATCATCGAAGACGCATACTATGGCTACAAGGAACGCCCAGGACGCCGCAAATAAGCGAGCAGCTTCCTCAATTAAAAATAAGACAGTTTGTCGGTCATCCCCTGCCCTTTGGTGGGGGATATTTCTATGTGTCTTAGCGAGGCAAGACCGTCGGTCGAAGCTGAGCTTAGAGACATTGATGCTGATGAGCGGATTAACGTGAGCGCTAGGTTTCTTAACGAAACGTGTCCGTAGGACAAAGTTGAGTTATAGAGCAGTGGATGCAGTTTTGTTCGTTAGGAAGAAAGCTATATACCTTGGAGTAACATTTAGCGAGGCAAGACCTCTGGTCGAAGCCGAGCTTAGAGACATTGATGCTGAGGAGCGGAGCGACGTGAGCGCTATGTGTCTTAACGAAGCGTGTCCGTAGGACAAAGTTGAGTTATAGAGCAGTGGATGCAGTTTTGTTCGTTAGGAAGAAAGCTATATACCTTGAAGTAACAATTAGCGAGGCAAGACCTCTGGTCGAAGCTGAGCTTAGAGACATGGATGCTGAGGAGCGGAGCGAGGTGAGCGCTAGGTCTCTTAACGAAAGGAACTTGCTGGGATAAAAAGATGTAAACCATCTGACTACTTGTGATTGAGTGAGCTTTTGTGCTAAGATAAGGAGACAATGGAAAAAAGGAGAGCAATGTGATTTTTTTATCTTTATGGGCTGGGCTGTTGAGTGGTCTTTGCTGGTTATTGGGGGATATTCTGCTGGTTGGCTTTGAGGTAGATAAGGAAAGTTATGCCTACTTTACGGAGCAGAGTCGGATTGGCAATAAGAATCTGGCTATGCTGATGCTGTCTGGTTCTGTCAATCGGCTGCGTCTGGGTGCTCTGGTGGCTAACTTCTCAATTCCTCTTATGTTAGTCTCGCTTTATGCTCTCTTTGGTTTGACAAATAAGGGCTTGTGGGCCTACCTGTCAATAGCCTTGTTAGGAATTGGATTTGCCCTATCGCCAGTGGCACATGTGGCTTTTTACTACGTTGGGATCATCAGCAAAAAGGCTTATAAACGAAGCAACGGACAGGTCTGCTCAGACGAAGACAGCGAGCTTATCAATGAAGCAGTGCTCTTTCTAGATATAACCTGGCGGACAGCTATCGCTCTGACAGGTCTAGGTTGGCTCATTTACTCACTGCTAATAGTTGCCGGTCAGACAATATTGCCTGCTTATCTGGGGCTGCTGACCCCTTTACCGCTCAGTCTGTTAACTATCTTACTAGTAGAAAAGCTGAGAATCGGACGTCCCTACCTTAACGGAGCTGGCCTAAATATAGGATTTAGTTTGTTCTATTTACTGCTCCTGCTTCATATAGGTTCTTAGGCAGTGAATCGGTTAAATTTCAGAAAAAACAGAAAATCTATATGTTAACCTATTGAAAAATTTCTATTTCTGTGGTATGATGAAAGAGGTTTCAAGAATCGTTGGGAGGATAAGACATGAAAAACCCTACTTTACTTAAAGAATGTTTACATTATCGCGGAAGAGATGAAATGCCCGACGATTTTGATACCTTTTGGAATAAACAAGTGGCGGAGGCTTGCTAATTGGCACTCTGCTGATTTAAATTTCAAATATGGGCTTTCAAATAAGCTGGTTGAGCATAGTGTTTGTTAACTTTTATTCCTTTAAGACTGAAGTCTACAAAACTGCTTCCCCCTGGGACTAGGCATTTGCCTAGTTCTTTTTAGTTGTAGAAAAATGTTGGAACAGCCACGAAAAAAATAAATACTTTAGCTATATTCGTCTGTATAAGTTTCAAACTGAGATAAAAAGTAATACCTAAAAGGAAAGTACTTTCTAAAAGTAAAATCATATTGAAACTAATTGCAATAAATGTTAAGATAATAAATGTAAAGGCTTACAATAAATAAGTAAGGAGGATAGGAATCAAATGGAAGAGTTGAGACATAAGTTAATTGTGTCGTGTCAGGCTCTACCAAACGAACCATTACATAGCGACTTTATCATGGCTCGTATGGCAGTGGCGGCCAAAGAAGGAGGTGCTAGCGGAATTCGGGCTAACTCGGTTATAGACATCAAGGCTATTAAAGAAGCGGTGGATTTGCCAGTTATTGGGATTATCAAGAGAGATTATCCAGATGCCCAAGCTTTTATTACACCAACTATAGCGGAAGTGGATGAGCTGATGGAAGCCCATCCGGAGATTATCGCTTTAGATGCGACAAATTCCAGCAGACCTCAAGGAGAGAGTTTAAAAGCATTTTTCCAGAAAGTGAAAGCAAAATATCCTCAGCAGCTTTTGATGGCTGATTGTTCAACTCTTGACGAGATGCTGGAAGCTGATCGAATGGGATTTGATTTTATTGGAACAACCTTGGTGGGCTATACTAATCAGAGCCAGGGAGATAAGATTGAAGCCAATGACTTTGAAATCATCCGAAAAGCTTTAGCTGAGATTCAGCACCCTCTGATTGCTGAGGGGAATATTGATAGCCCTGAAAAGGTGAAAAGGGTTCTAGAGCTGGGAGCCTTTAGTGTGGTAGTTGGATCTGCCATTACACGGCCGCAGCTGATTACAAGGAAGTTTGCAGACGCAACGAAAGAATAGAAAAGAGGAAGAATATGTCAAAATTAGAAAAATATGAAGGTGTCATTCCAGCTTTTTATGCTTGTTATGATGAAGCAGGAGAAGTAAGCCCAGAACGTGTTCGTTCTTTGACTCAGTACTTTATTGATAAGGGAGTTAAGGGTGTCTATGTTAATGGTTCTTCTGGTGAGTGTATTTACCTCAGTGTAGCAGACCGGAAATTAATTTTGGAAAATGTCATGGAAGTGGCTAAGGGCAAGCTGACAGTTATCGCTCATGTGGCTTGCAATAACACTAAGGACAGTGTGGAACTGGCTAAGCATGCTGAAAGTTTGGGTGTTGATGCCATCGCTGCTATTCCTCCTATTTACTTCCGTTTGCCGGACTATTCTATCGCTAAGTACTGGAACGATATGAGTGCAGCGGCTCCGAATACTGACTTTGTCATCTACAATATTCCGCAGCTGTCTGGAACGACCCTGACACCAGCCCTCTATGCAGAAATGCGTAAAAATCCACGAGTTATTGGGGTTAAAAACTCTTCTATGCCGACTCAAGACATTCAAATCTTTGTAGCTGATGGAGGAGATGACCATATTGTCTTTAATGGACCAGATGAACAGTTCATCAGTGGTCGTGTTATTGGCGCAAAAGCTGGAATTGGTGGGACTTATGGGGTGATGCCTGATTTGTTCTTGAAATTGAATGAATTAATCAAACAATCCGATTTTGAAACAGCTAAAGAATTGCAATATGCAATCAATGATGTCATTTATAAAATGGTCAGTGGTCGAGCAAATCTTTATGCAGTGATCAAAGAAATTCTACGTCTAAATGAAAAATTAGATCTTGGTTCTGTAAGAGAACCACTAGAACCTTTGCATGAAGAAGATCTGGTAATTGCAAAAGAAGCAGCAGAACTTATTCAACAAGCACGAAAAGAATTTTTATAATAAATAAAATCAATATGGAGATATGCTATGGGCACAACAGGATTTACAATAATTGACTTAATTATCTTGATTGTTTATTTACTTGCGGTGTTGGTTGCAGGTATCTATTTCTCTAAAAAAGAGATGAAAGGAAAAGAGTTCTTTAAAGGAGATGGTTCGGTTCCTTGGTATGTTACTTCGGTATCCATTTTTGCCACAATGCTCAGTCCGATTTCCTTCTTGGGACTCGCTGGTAACTCTTATGCAGGTAGCTGGATTTTATGGTTTGCTCAATTAGGGATGGTTGTAGCTGTTCCACTGACAATTCGTTTTATCTTACCTATCTTTGCACGGATAGACATCGATACGGCATATGATTACTTGGATAAACGTTTTAATTCTAAAGCACTTCGTATTATTTCAGCACTCTTGTTTATTATTTATCAATTGGGGCGTATGTCTATCATTATGTACCTCCCATCAGCTGGTTTATCAGTATTGACAGGAATTGACATCAATATTTTGATTATTTTGATGGGTGCAATTGCAATTGTTTATTCTTATACTGGTGGTCTAAAATCCGTATTATGGACAGACTTTATTCAAGGTGTGGTTCTGATTAGTGGTGTCGTTGTAGCTTTATTTGTACTGATGGCTAATATTAAAGGTGGATTTGGTGCAGTAGCAGAAACATTAGCAAACGGGAAATTCCTTGCTGCAAATGAAAAACTTTTCGATCCTAACTTGCTTTCAAACTCCATCTTCTTAATTGTGATGGGTTCAGGCTTTACAATCTTGTCTTCCTATGCTTCATCTCAAGATTTGGTTCAACGTTTTACTACAACACAAAATATTAAGAAACTTAATAAAATGTTGTTCACAAATGGTGTCTTGTCACTTGCAACTGCAACAGTCTTTTACTTGATCGGTACAGGCTTGTACGTATTCTATCAAGTACAAAATGCAGGTAGTGCAGCTAGCAATATCCCTCAAGACCAAATCTTTATGTACTTTATTGCATACCAGTTACCAGTAGGTGTCACAGGTTTGATCTTGGCAGCGATTTATGCAGCAGCTCAATCAACTATTTCAACAGGTTTGAACTCTGTTGCAACTTCATGGACATTGGATGTTCAAGATGTCATTTCTAAAAATATGTCAGACGATCGTCGTACGAAAATTGCACAATTCGTATCTCTAGCAGTAGGTTTATTCTCAATTGTTGTTTCCATTATCATGGCTCATTCAGATATTAAATCTGCATACGAATGGTTCAATAGTTTCATGGGACTTGTACTTGGTCTACTTGGTGGTGTATTCATTCTTGGTTTTGTTTCTAAAAAAGCAAATAAACAAGGTGCTTATGCAGCGCTGATTGTATCAACCATCGTTATGGTATTTATTAAATACTTCCTTCCTCCAACAGCTGTTAGCTACTGGGCATATTCATTGATTTCAATTTCTGTATCAGTAGTTTCAGGTTATATTGTATCTGTTCTTACTGAAAATAAAGTATCTGCACCTAAATATACAACGATTCATGATATTCCAGAAATTAAAGCGGATTCAAGTTGGGAAGTTCGTCACTAATAGAAAAGAGAAAATAATATGATTATTTCCGAACAATCTGATTTTAGACGATATGCTTCTGTAAATAAACATTTTTCAAAAGTCTGTGATTTTTTAGAAAATACAAATTTGACAGATTTAGTTGATGGAAAAATTGATATTGACGGAGAAAATGTTTTTGCAAATTGTATGATCTATCTAGCTGATGGAGTTCCAGGAGCTATTTTTGAAACTCATAAGAAATATTTAGATATTCATATTGTTATTGAAAATACTGAAAAAATGGCAGTAACTTCCCCAGTTCGTGCCCAGTCACGTGTACCTTTTAGCGAAGAAAAGGATATTGCTTTTTACGATAGCAAAGACTATCAAATTGTTGAATTGCTTCCAGGGAATATGTTGGTGACTTTTGAAGAAGATCTTCACCAACCAAAAATTCATTGTAATGATGAACCTGTTAAAAAACTTGTTATCAAAGTTTTAAACGAGGAAAAATAAAAATGAAAAAAATATTTAACAAGTACAGACGCAGGTACTACCTGGAGTGTACCGGAATATTTGAAATTTGATTCAAATCCAAGTTATGAAACACAATTATCAATCATCAATTATAGTCAATTGATTGATGGGAAAAGGCTGTCATTTTAAGTACTCCAAACTCCACAAATGTTCGTAAACAAGGACAAATTTGGATTGGTCTAATTAATGATGATAATACAATTGATTGGCGTTATCATCACGATGTTGATTATAGTAACTATGGATACTCATATTCAACATTGACAGAGTTACCGAATCATGAAATTGGATTGATGTTTGAAAAATTTGATTCATGGTCTCGTAATGAACTTCATATGAAAAATGTTGTACCATATATAACATTTAAAATTGAAGATTTGAAAAAGAATTAAAGCTGAAATTTAAAAATATATAGAAAGAGGATAAAAATTATGGTAAATTACGGTATTGTTGGAGCTGGATATTTTGGCGCTGATTTGGCTCGCTCAATGAACAAAATTGAAGATGCAAAAGTGGTTGCGGTATTTGACCCAAATCACGGAGAAGAAGTTGCTCAAGAGTTGGGATCAGATGTTTGTGCAAGTTTAGATGAACTTGTAGCACGTGAAGATATTGATTGTGTGATCGTAGCTTCACCTAGCTACCTTCACCGTGAACCGGTTGTGAAAGCTGCTCAACATGGCAAACACGTATTTTGTGAAAAGCCAATTGCATTGTCTTATGAAGATTGTAAAGCCATGGTTGACGCATGTAAAGAAAATAATGTTATCTTTATGGCTGGTCACATCATGAACTTCTTTAATGGTGTACACCATGCTAAAGAATTGATTACTCAAGGAAAAATCGGTAAAGTTCTTTATTGCCATGCCGCTCGTACAGGTTGGGAAGAACAACAACCAACTGTATCATGGAAGAAACTTCGTTCTCAATCTGGAGGACATTTGTACCACCATATTCATGAATTAGATTGCATTCAGTTTATCATGGGAGGACTTCCTGAAAAAGCGACAATGGTAGGAGGCAATGTATATCATAAAGGTGAAAACTTTGGTGATGAAGATGATATGCTCATTGTAAACTTAGAATACTCTGATGATCGTTATGCTGTTTTGGAATATGGTAATGCTTTCCGTTGGGGTGAACACTACGTCTTGATTCAAGGAACTGAAGGAGCTATCAAACTTGACTTGTTCAATACTGGCGGTACTCTTCGTGTTAAAGGTGAAGGAGAATCACACTTCTTAGTTCATGAAACTCAAGAGGAAGATGATGACCGTACAGCTATCTATACCGGTCGTGGTATGGATGGAGCAATTGCGTACGGTAAACCAGGAGTACGTTGCCCATTATGGTTGCAAACATGTATTGATAAAGAAATGGAATATCTACATGACATCATTAAAGGTGGAGAAATTACAGAAGAATATGAAAAACTTCTCAATGGTGTAGCTGCTTTAGAATCAATCGCTACCGCTGATGCATGTACTTTATCAGTTAAAGAAGATCGAAAAGTAAGGCTTTCAGAAATCACAAATGCTTAACTTTTGTAAAACAGAATAGTAAATTCTTGTAATTATATACTTTCTAAAGTTCTGTGATACAACCCATTGAATAAAGAAATAGAGATGAGGCTGGGACAAAAGTCTAACTTAATTTGACAATTTAGGATTTAAAAACACATGATGTCAGTCAAGAGGAAAAGGGGACGCATACAGTCTCTAATGATTTCTTTTACAATGTGATTGAAATGGAAACAACAGATGAAGAACACCGCGTGTGGGAAAGCCACCGAGCCTACTATGACGTTTATGTTCTATTTGAAGGAAAAGAACGCATCTCATATAATTTTTTGTCCAATATGGAAGAAGGGGATTATGATGCGGAGGGAGACTGGCAGCAGATGTCTGGGCAAGCCTTGTTTGACCTGATATTCACTCCTGGCAGCCTGCTCTTGCTGGATCCTAATGACGCCCATAAGACTGGACTGATCGCTGAAGAAGCCGGCCCCATCCGTAAGGTTGTCTTTAAAGTAAAAATTGTATAACAGGCTGCGGGCGGGATGAGAAAGACAGATTGTTCTCAACATGCTGCCCCAGCTTTTTTAGTCAGTTTTGAGCTTTGTTTTTTGCTGCAAGTCTCTAAGGGAGACTGAGCTAGCAAGTGTTGGAATTACTTTTGAGAAAGTGGTAGAATAAAGAAAATAGTTGCAGGAGGAAAGTGTCTGATGGTTTCTTTGGAAAAAAACATTTTGCCAGTGATTGAGTCTGTATACGGCAGTCTGACACACCTGGAAAAGAAGATTGCAGATTATTTTCTGTCTGATGAGGCGCTGACAGCTAATCTATCGGCTCAGGCTGTGTCTCAGAAGCTCTATGTCTCTGTGCCTTCTCTGACTCGCTTTGCCAAGAAATGTGGCTTTTCAGGCTACCGGCAGTTTATCTTTGAATTTCAGGAATCCAGCTCAGAAAGTAAAAATGTCAGTAGGGATTTGACGAGAAATGTCTTGTCTGATTATGGCGAATTGCTCAATAAGACTTTTTCCTTGATTGACGAAGAACAGTTCCTGCGCGTGGGGGATATGCTCAACAATGCTGGTCGAGTCTATATCTACGGGCAGGGGAGTTCAGGCTTAGTGGCTCGGGAAATGGAGTTTCGCTTCATGCGGTTGGGAATGGTTTGTAAGGCCATTACGGACGACCATATGATTCGGGTGAATAGAGTCATGCTGGATCCGGACTGTCTGGTTATTGGCATTTCCATATCTGGCGAGACTAAAATTATCACGCAGGCTATTCAGAATGCCAAAAAAGTCGGAGCCAAGACTGTGCTGGTAACTTCCAATAACAGCGACGACTTGAGGCAGCAGTGTGATGAACTGGTCCTAGTAGCTGTCAAGAAGCACTTGGCACAGGGCAATAATATCTCTCCTCAGTTTCCGGTTTTAGTTGTGATGGACATTTTCTATGCCTATTATATAGATTTAGACCGAGATTATCGCAGCCAAATCTTTACAAATACACTTTCAGCTTTAGAAGAAAATCAAGAAGAGAAGGAGCATGAATCGTGAATATTGTAGGAATAGATATCGGTGGGACAACGATTAAAGCAGATCTCTATCGGTCTGATGGACGTAGTCTAAATGAGTTTCGAGAAGTTACTACTGAGATCGATTTTGAAAAGAAAACGAATCAGATTTTAGAGCAGGTTTGCCAGCTAATAGCATTTTATAAGGAGAAGTTTGAGCTAGATGGAGTAGCGATTTCATCTGCTGGTGTAGTTGACAGCCAGGCTGGGAAAATCAGTTACGCAGGCTATACCATTCCAGGTTATATTGGGACAGATTTCCGTAGTCGGGTTTTAAAAGAATTTGGTTTGCCGATTGCGATTGAAAATGATGTTAATTGTGCTGCTCTGGGTGAGGCTTGGCTAGGTGCTGCCAAAGGTCATGCTTCTGCGGTTATGATTACTGTCGGTACAGGCATTGGCGGTGGCATTATCTATGATGGAAAAATTGTCAATGGATCCACCTATACCGCTGGTGAGGTAGGCTATCTGCCCATGGAAGATGGACAGGACTGGCAATCCCAGGCCTCAACAACTGCCTTGTTAGCATTATACAGCCAAAAGACAGGTGAACAAGGCCATACTGGGCGTAGTTTTTTTGCGGCAGTAGACCAAGGAGATAAGCTGGCGCAGGAAACACTTGATATTTTCTTAGGTCGCCTAGCTAAAGGTCTCTTAACGCTATCCTATATTCTAAATCCAGAGGTGTTGATTGTCGGCGGCGGCATATTAGCTCGTTCTGAGCTTATTCTGCCACGTCTTGAAAGTCTGATGAAGCAGCAAGTAGTAGATCCGCGCTTTTTGCCTAGAGAGTTGGTGGCAGCAGCCCTAGGGAATGAAGCCGGACGATTAGGCGCTGTTCAACATTTTCTGAATCAGGAGAAAAAATCTGTTTGAAAAAGATGTTTTCAGAAAGAATATGATATAATTTATGCAAGTACGAAGCTGTATTCTTGAAGATAACTTGCCAGATGGTTGGACAGTCAGTTAGGAATGCAGATTTTAAAATCCGTTTTCGAAGGTTTTTGAAAACGAGGGGGTGAATAGATGGCCAATGAAACACTTGAAAAAATGCAGGAAATTGAAACTGCTGCAGAAGAAGTTTTGATGGGCTACAGGACGCAGGCTCAGGAGCTACGACAGCGCGTAGATGAAGATCTCAGGCAGCTAGGTCTGACTTATGACGATGAAACGCAGAAGCTGGCAGAGGAATTAACAGCGAGTTCCCAGCAAAAGTTGGTGCTCCTGCAGCAAGACTTGGAGCAGACAACTCAGCAGAATGAGGATAAGGTTGAGGCTGCGCTGACAGACAAAAAAGCAGACTTGGCGCGAGCCATTGTAGAGAAGGTGGTAGAAGCCTATGGCCATTAGTCAAATGCGGCAGTTGTCTCTGCTTCTGCCCAAGGAACTGCTGGATCAGCTTCTCTTTTACCTACAGGGTTTAGAGTCGGTTCAGATTCATGACTTGCGGCAGGAAGAGGACTGGCAGGCAGCCTTTGAGCAGGCTTTAGTCGGCCAGCCGGATCAGCAGTTATCTCAGCAGGATTTGCTCAGTCGTCAGGAAAAGCTCGAGAGACTGATTGCAGAGCTGGAGCCTTTTATGTCCAAAAAGAAACTGCTGGAAGCCTTAAAAGAAGAACCTTTGGAGTTGTCCTTTGCTGCTTTAGAGCAGGCAGGGAAGGCCCGAGATGAGGTGGCGCTGTTAGAAGGAATCAGCAAACAGCTCAAGGTCTTGCAAGAGGCCAAGGGTCAGATAGAAGCTGACCGCTTGGAAGTGGCTGCGCTGGAGAAGTGGGAGCCACTGGAGCTAACACCGCAAGCAGCTGCGACTTTCAGTCATCTGGGAGCGTTGATTGGGACGATTCCCAATACAGACGACGATGCTCTGCGCCTGACTCTGGGATCACATCCCGACCTGAAGTTTCAGGAAGTCTTTACCGATGATACGGAGCATGGGGTTCTTGTCTTTTACAAGACAGGCTCTCTGGAAGATGTTCGCAAAATCTTGAAAGAGTATGGCTTTAAGCCTTTTGAGTATGACCATGAGGAACTACCTGCTGAGCGGGTAGCCCAGCTCAAGGCCGATATTCGACAGAATGAGGCTGTGGCGGATGCTATGACTAAGAGTCTGGCAGCTTCTAGGAACGAGTTGGACCAGCTCAAGGTTCAGCTGGACTATCTCTGTAATCTCTCCTCTCGTCAAGAAAGTAAAAATCAGTTAGCCAGTACGCAAAATCTAGCAGCCTTGGAAGGCTGGATCGAAAGCAATCAAGTTCAAGCTCTTGAGGCTTGCTTGGCAGAGCAGTTTGGCCAGAGCATTCTCATCCAGGTCAGAGAGATTCGACAGGACGAGGAAGATAAGGTTCCGACCAAGCTTAAAAACAATGCCTTAGTGGAGCCTTTCGAGCTAGTGACGGAGATGTATTCCCTGCCTAAGTATGGTGATAAGGATCCTACCCCCGTCGTTTCCCTATTTTATTTTGTATTCTTTGGGATGATGGTTGCAGATATCGGCTACGGTCTCTTGCTCTTTGTGGGCACCAGCCTGGCGCTGCACTTCTTGCATGTCAAGTCGGGGTTGGCTAAGAATCTGCGATTCTTCCGCCTGCTGGGCGTGGCAGTCATTATCTGGGGACTGGTTTATGGCTCTTTCTTTGGCTTTGAACTGCCCTTTGCTCTGATTAGTACCAGCTCAGACGCCATGATGATTCTGGTTATTTCGGTCGTCTTTGGCTTCATTACAGTGCTGGCGGGCCTCTTCCTCAGCGGTCTGAAAAATATCCGCCTCAAGGATTATGCAGAAGCTTATAATGCAGGCTTTGCTTGGGTGCTGATTTTGCTGGGGCTGCTACTCTTGGCCCTGGGAAATTTCTTCCCATTCTTGGCCTTTGCAGCAACGATTGGTCAGTGGCTGGCCATCATCAATGCTCTGGGCATACTGGCAGTATCCATTGTCAGTGCTAAGAGTTTGGCAGGGCTGGGGTCAGGTCTCTTTAATCTCTACAATGTCAGTGGTTATGTAGGAGATCTTGTCAGCTTTACGCGGCTGATGGCTCTGGGGCTTTCGGGGGCCAGCATTGGCTCGGCTTTTAACTTGATTGTCAGCCTCTTTCCACCTGTCGCTCGCTTTAGCATTGGTATTCTGCTCTTTATTGCCCTGCATTTGGTCAATATGTTTCTATCTTTTCTGTCCGGCTATGTGCACGGAGCACGTTTGATTTTCGTGGAATTCTTCGGGAAATTTTACGACGGCGGCGGCAAGCCTTTCACTCCGCTCAAGCCTAGTGAAAAATACGTTCAGCAAAGCAAGAAATAAAGATTAGAAACTATGGTAAGAGATGAGAAGCTCATCTTAAGAAATACAGTTTCTACAACATCAAAACAAGCAACATTCATTAAACTAGCTGTTGGTTTTACGACGATTACAGCATTTTCATAGGAGTAAATCATGGAACATTTAGCATCATATTTTGGAACTTACGGCGGCGCCTTTTTTGCAGGTCTGGGAGTAGCTTTGGCGGTCTTTCTTAGCGGAATGGGCTCAGCTCTAGGTGTTGGAAGCACCGGTCAGGCAGCGGCAGCCCTCTTGAAAGAGCAGCCGGAAAAATTCGCTCAAGCTTTGATTTTACAGCTTTTGCCGGGTACCCAAGGTCTCTATGGCTTTGTTATTGGGATTACCGTCTTCTTTAATATCAAGCCAGAATTGGCTCTGCAATCAGGCGTGGCTTATTTCCTAGCCGCTTTGCCAGTTGCGATCGTTGGTTACTTTTCAGCCAAGCATCAAGGACGAGTGGCGACAGCTGGTATTCAGATTTTGGCCAAGCGTCCGGAAGAGGTCATGAAAGGGGTTATCCTAGCGGCCATGGTTGAAACCTACGCCATCTTGGCCTTCGTTGTATCCTTCATCATGGTTCTGAATGTGAAGTAAGGAGGCTTTTATGTCTGACATATCAGATCTCAAAGCTTCTGTCTTGGAGCAGGCTCACGAGAAGGGGCGTTTGCTTTTGGCCGAGGCTACTGAGAAAATAGAGCAGGAAGCCAAGGAACGTGAGGCCCAGCTGGTTCGGCAAAAGCTTGGACAGCGGGAACAGCAGCTGAAAGAAATCAGCCGGCGCAGTCAGCGCGATATTCAGCAGTTGGAAAATCAAAAACGTCAATCTACCTTGGTCATCAAGCAGCGGGTTCTCAGAGAGCTTTTTGAGGAAGCCTATGCTCAGATGGCGGCTTGGTCAGCAGCTGAAGAAGAGCATTTTCTGAAGAGTGTCCTGGCTAAATATCCAGAGGAAGAGTTGACGCTGGTTTTTGGTGCTCTGTCTGCTGAGAAATTCAGCTTCAGCCAGTTAGAAGAATTGAAAAGGGCTTTTCCTCAAGTACACTTTTCAGACCAGTCCATAGCCGGTCAGGCAGGTTTTGTATTGAGCCAAGGACGGGTGGATGATAGTTATCTCTATCGTGACTTGCTGGACTCAGTCTGGCAGGAGGAAAGCTACCGTCTGGCTCAGGATATTTTCAAAGACCAGGCAGAATAGGAGGCGGACCATGAGTGAAAAAAACTTCTCTCAAGTCAATACAGCCATTAGTGTGCAAGAGGCTTCCTTTTTGACACCCCAGCAATATGATCAGTTGCTGCAGACTGACGATCCTGCTAGCCGTTCGGCTCTTCTGCAGGGAACGGTCTATGCCATGGATGCTGAAGCGATTAAGGATCTCAATGCCATTGAGCAAGTACTGATGAAGCATTTGTATTCCGTTTATAATTGGGCGCTTGAGATTAGTCCAAGTAAGGAGCTGGTGGAGATTTTCACGCTCCGCTACACCTACCATAATCTCAAAGTTTTTCTCAAGGGTCGGGCGACAGGTCAATCCTTGGAGCATTTGCTGATGCCGGTGGGGACCTATTCGCTGGAGGTTTTGGAGCACTTGGTCATGGCCTTTTCGGCTGAGTATTGTCCAGATTTCATGCTGGACGAGGTGCTTGCGACCTGGCAGGAATATCAGGATTATCAGGATGTGCGCGTGCTGGAGATTGGCATGGACATGGCCTACTTCCAGCATCTTAAGCGTCTGACACAGGAGTTGGAAGACGAGAGCTTGCTGCAGCTGGTAAATCTGACTATTGATTTTTACAATGCTATCACCGTCAAGCGGGCTGTTGATTTGGGAAAACCGCGCAGCTTTATGAGGCAACTCTTGTCTGATGAAGGAAGTCTTTCTGCTGCCAACTGGATTGCCATGGCAGAGCAGGGGGATTTCTTGACTTGGTTTAGCCAGATCAATCCCTGTGGTTACGATCTGGATCTGCGCTCTTATGAGGAAAAAATGCGGAACCAGACCTTGACGACAGTAGAGTTAGAATATCTAGCGGACCTCTTGCAGGCTAAGTTGCTGGCGGCTGGTCAGTTTGAGACAGATGGACCCCTCCCTCTGGCCCGCTATCTGCTGGGCAAGGAGTTGGAAATCAAGAATCTGCGGTTGATTTTGACCGGAATGGACAATCAGCTGCCCGTAGAGCTTATCAGAGAAAGGATGCGACCGATTTATGGACAAGACTAGCTACAAGATTGCGGTCGTGGGGAATCGCGATACCATTCTCCCTTTTAAGCTGATTGGTTTTCAAACCTTTCTAGTGAAGGAAGCTCAGGAGACGATCAATACCCTGCGTCGGCTCGCCCGCGAAGATTTCGGCATTATCTATCTGACGGAGGATATGGCGGCAGATATTCCAGAAACCCTGGCCTACTATGACCAGCTGGAGATTCCTGCTCTTGTGCTCATTCCTACCCATAAGGGGAGCACGGGGCTGGCTCTTTCGCGGATTCATGAAAATGTCGAAAAGGCTGTCGGACAAGATATATTGTGAGGTTTTTATGCGAATCAATCAACTAGGTCAACCCATTGGGAATGCTCTGCCGGATTTTCAGCCGGGGGACTTGCCTAACTTGGAGCGAATCGAAGGCCAGTATGTTATTATCGAGCGTTTGTCCAAGGACAAGCATGGGGCGGATTTGTATGAAGTGTATGGCCCAGATTCTCCTGCGGATATGTGGACCTATCTATTTCAAAATCCTGCTCAAAATCAGGAAGAATGGTCCCAGAAGCTAGAACAGATGCTGGCAGCACAGGATCGTTTTCACTATGCGATTGTGGATAAGGAGAGCGGTAAGACTTTAGGAACTTTTGCCTTGATGAGGATTGACCGAAATAACCGCGTTATCGAAGTGGGAGCTGTGACCTATTCGCCTAAGCTGAAGCGCACCAGACTGGCTACAGAAGCCCAGTACTTACTAGCACGCTATGTCTTTGAAGAGCTGGAGTATCGTCGCTATGAATGGAAATGCGACTCCCTCAATCAGCCTTCAAGGCGGGCAGCAGAGCGGCTTGGTTTCACTTATGAAGGTAGGTTTCGTCAGGCTATTGTCTATAAGGGGCGCAACCGAGATACTGACTGGCTGTCTATGATTGACAAGGATTGGCCGGTCGTCAAGAGCCGTCTAGAAAAATGGCTGAGCCCAGACAATTTCGACGAAAAGGGCCAGCAAATAAAAGCCTTATCTGATTTTTAAAATAAAAAGTAACAATCCTTGCCCTAGAGCTAGCTAAGAAGAATTTCAAACTCGCGGCAAGAATCAAAAAATACTCTTTGGAAATGAATTTCAAACTGTTACTTAGTTTGAGCTTTGATTTTCATGGAGAATTAAGAAAAATCTCCCAAGAATGGAGGAAGATTGTGAGTCAAGGAAAGATTATCAAAGTTTCTGGTCCTCTGGTGCTGGCATCAGGGATGCAGGAAGCGAATATTCAGGATATCTGCCGGGTTGGCGATTTGGGGCTGATCGGTGAAATTATTGAAATGCGGCGGGACCAAGCCTCTATTCAGGTTTATGAAGAAACTTCTGGCTTGGGTCCGGGAGAGCCGGTCATCACGACTGGAAGTCCTCTGTCCGTTGAGCTGGGACCAGGTCTGATTTCTCAGATGTTTGACGGGATTCAGCGGCCTTTGGAGCGTTTCCAGACCATCACGGCAAGCGACTTCCTCGTTCGCGGTGTCCAACTGCCAAATCTAGACCGAGAGGCTAAGTGGGATTTTGTTCCAAGTCTGTCTGTTGGAGATGCAGTTGAGGCTGGCGATATTCTGGGCACGGTGCAGGAGACCAATCTGGTGGAGCACCGCATCATGGTGCCAGTCGGCGTCAGTGGACGATTGGCTAATATCTCAGCTGACAGTTTCACTGTTGAAGAGACTGTTTATGAGATTGAGCAGGCGGACGGTTCTGTCTTTAAAGGGACTCTCATGCAAAAATGGCCGGTCCGTCGTGGGCGTCCTTTTGCTCAGAAGCTGATTCCGGTTGAGCCTTTGGTGACAGGTCAGCGGGTCATTGATACCTTCTTCCCAGTGACCAAGGGCGGAGCAGCTGCTGTACCAGGACCATTCGGGGCTGGTAAGACTGTGGTTCAGCACCAGGTGGCCAAGTTTGCCAATGTTGACATCGTTATCTATGTCGGCTGCGGTGAGCGTGGCAATGAGATGACTGACGTACTTAATGAATTTCCAGAACTAATCGACCCGGCGACAGGCCAGTCCATCATGCAGCGAACGGTGCTGATTGCCAACACCTCCAATATGCCGGTGGCAGCCCGGGAAGCGTCGATTTACACAGGGATTACTATCGCAGAATACTTCCGTGACATGGGTTATTCTGTGGCCATCATGGCGGACTCCACCTCTCGCTGGGCAGAAGCCCTGCGGGAAATGTCCGGCCGTCTGGAAGAAATGCCGGGTGACGAAGGCTATCCAGCCTATCTTGGCAGCCGGATTGCTGAGTACTATGAGCGGGCAGGCCGGGTCAAGACACTCGGTTCAACTGCGCGCGAAGGCTCTATAACCGCTATCGGAGCCGTATCACCTCCGGGCGGCGATATTTCTGAGCCGGTGACGCAAAATACCCTGCGAATTGTCAAGGTCTTCTGGGGCTTGGATGCCCAGCTGGCTCAACGCCGGCATTTCCCAGCTATCAACTGGCTGAGCTCATACTCACTCTATCTAGACGAAGTGGGAGCATATATCGACCAGCATGAGAAGATTGCTTGGGCGGAAAAGGTGACCAAGGCCATGAATATCCTGCAAAAGGAAAGCGAACTGCAGGAAATCGTGCGTTTGGTGGGCTTAGATTCCTTGTCTGAGAAGGACCGGCTGACCATGAATGCAGCCAAGATGATCCGCGAGGACTATCTGCAGCAGAATGCCTTTGATGATGTGGACACCTATACTTCTTTCAAAAAACAGGTGGCTTTATTGAGCAATATCCTGACCTTCGATGCGGAGGCCAATCGTGCCTTGGAGCTGGGAGCTTATTTCCGGGAAATCATGGAAGGAACGGTGGAGCTGCGTGACCGAATTGCCCGCAGCAAGTTTATTCATGAAGACCAGCTGGAAAAAATTCAGGCTCTCAGTCAGACTATCGAGGAAACCCTGCACCAGATTCTTGCCCAAGGAGGACTAGACAATGAGCGTCATTAAAGAATACCGCACCGTCAGTGAAGTTGTCGGCCCTCTGATGATTGTCGACCAAGTCGCTGGCGTGCATTTCAATGAATTGGTAGAAATCCAGCTACATGACGGAAGCAAGCGTCAGGGCCAGGTTCTGGAAGTCCAAGAAGATAAGGCTATGGTCCAGCTTTTTGAAGGCTCCAGTGGGATCAATCTGGAAAAAGCCAAGGTTCGCTTTACCGGTCGTCCGCTAGAGTTGCCAGTGTCAGAAGACATGGTGGGACGGATTTTCAATGGAATGGGCAAGCCAATTGATGGCGGTCCAGCAATCCTACCGGAAAAATATCTGGATATTGACGGACAAGCCATCAATCCAGTAGCTCGCGACTATCCGGATGAGTTTATTCAGACTGGAATTTCGGCCATTGACCACCTCAATACCTTGGTTCGGGGACAAAAACTGCCAGTATTCTCTGGCTCTGGTCTGCCTCATAAGGAATTGGCTGCTCAAATCGCCCGTCAGGCAACCGTGCTTAACTCTGATGAAAACTTCGCCGTGGTCTTTGCGGCCATGGGGATTACCTTTGAAGAAGCAGAGTTCTTCATGAATGACTTGAGAGAGACGGGAGCTATTGACCGATCGGTGCTCTTTATCAATCTGGCCAATGACCCAGCTATCGAGCGGATTGCGACGCCACGGATTGCCCTGACAGCAGCCGAGTATCTAGCTTATGAAAAGGATATGCACGTTCTGGTCATCATGACCGACATGACCAACTATTGTGAAGCCCTGCGGGAAGTCTCCGCAGCTCGTCGCGAGGTGCCGGGCCGTCGTGGGTATCCGGGCTATCTCTATACTAACCTGTCCACCCTCTATGAGCGGGCTGGACGTCTGGTTGGCAAGAAAGGCTCGGTGACGCAGATTCCGATTCTGTCCATGCCAGAGGATGACATCACCCATCCGATTCCAGACTTGACGGGTTATATTACGGAGGGGCAGATTATCCTTTCACGTGACCTATACAACAGCGGCTATCGTCCGCCCATCAATGTCCTGCCTTCTCTGTCTCGTCTCAAGGACAAGGGTTCGGGTGAGGGCAAGACCAGAGGTGACCATGCTGCAACCATGAACCAGCTATTTGCCGCCTATGCGCAAGGCAAGCAAGCCAAGGAGCTGGCTGTCGTTCTGGGGGAATCCGCCCTGTCCGAAACGGACAAGCTCTATGTGCGCTTTACTGACCGCTTTGAGCAGGAATACATCAATCAAGGTTTTCAGACCAACCGAACCATCGAGGAAAGCTTGGATCTGGGGTGGGAACTCCTGTCCATCTTACCTAGAACGGAGCTCAAGCGGATTAAGGACGATGTGATTGACCAATACCTGCCGCAGACCAAGGAGGAAGAAAGATGACACGACTCAATGTCAAGCCGACTCGGATGGAGCTGAATAACTTAAAAGCCCGTCTCAAAACGGCTGTCCGTGGGCATAAATTGCTCAAGGACAAGCGGGATGAGCTGATGCGGCGCTTCATTGAGTCAGTCCGTGAGAACAATCAGCTCCGCCAAAAGGTCGAATCCGCTCTGGTTGGCCACCTGCAGGACTTTGTCATGGCCAAGGCGCTGGAGAGCGACCTCATGGTTGAGGAGATTTTCGCTGTGCCCATGCGGGAAGTCAATCTGCATGTGGAGACTGAGAATATCATGAGTGTGCGCGTGCCCAAGATGTACGCCCATATTGACAATCCGCATACTGATGACGAGGGAGACGTGGTTTATAGCTATGTGGCGTCTAACAGCCAGATGGATGAAACCATTGAAAGCATGAGCGATCTGCTTCCTGACCTGCTGCGACTGGCTGAAATTGAGAAAAGCTGCCAGCTCATGGCGGATGAAATCGAGAAAACCCGCCGTCGGGTCAACGGACTAGAGTATGCTACCATCCCTGACCTCAAAGAAACTATCTACTACATCGAGATGAAGCTAGAAGAAGCCGAACGAGCCAGCCTCGTCCGAATGATGAAGGTGAAATAAGATGTGTAGGCGTTAAAAAACGACTGAAAAACAGGAACTGGACGATGGATTCGATGAATCCGAGCCAGTTCTCTTTTTTTCGAGTTTTTAGCTGTAGCTCGATTTAGCTGAGCTAACCTAGACTGAATAGATCTATTCACAGCAAAAATAGGAAAATAGACGAAGAAGTGACAGCTTCTAGGAGATTTTATCTTTTTTGCCCAGAGCTTAGGTCGGGTTCAGTTCACCAGAGTAGAAAAAATTCAAATAAGCCCAAAAGAAAAAACAGAAACTCTCCAAATGGGGTTCTTTTGCTTGTTGCCTGTTTTTATATGTTACAAACAAATCTCCATATTACAGGGGGCAGACAGTTTTGTTAAATAGGTCGAAAAAGGCTTTTTTCTTAGAAGATTTATGGTAAGATGGTTTTCGTATCATGAATGATTAGGAAGGTGCATTTTGCATATGAAAATGAATAAGAAATTACTTTTGGCTTCAACTGTTGCTTTGTCAGCATTGCCTTTGTTGACAACGCGAGCTGAGGAGCAGCCACAAAACTGGACTGCCAGAACAGTTGAGCAAATTAAAGCAGATATTACGAGCAATGAAAACCAACAAACATACACTGTTCAATATGGAGACACTTTGGGAAATATCGCCCAAGCGATGAACATTGATCTTGTTGACCTGGCTAAAATCAACCAAATTGCCAATGCTGACTTGATTTTCCCGGGTACTGTTTTAACTATTACAACAAATGGCCACAATGAAATTGCCTCTGTAGAAATCCAAAGTTACCAAGCAGGAAATAATGCAGGATTGGTAACAGAAGATTATACGGCTAGCGAGATTTTTGGTACTGAAGAAGCTGCTCCAGCAGCACCGGCTCCAGCAGCAGAAACTCCAGCTCCGGCTGCTGAGGAAGCTGTTGCGGCTCCAGCAGAGGCCGCACCAGCGCCTGCTGAAGCAGCTCCTGCACCAGTAGCAGAAGTTGCAAGTGAAGCAGCCCCAGCTGCGGAAGCAAATGCAGCCGCTCCTGTAGAAGCAGCACCGCAGCCAGTAGTTGCTGCAAGTCCAGAAGCTCCAGCAGAGGCGGCTCCAGAAGTGACTGAATTAGGCCAAGACCAAGTCAGTCAAGCAACTGCCGCTGTTGAGCCAACAACTTACAATGCTCCAGCTGTAACAGATGCTGCTAGCGTGACAACTAACAATCCTGCTAATGAAGGTCTTCAGCCACAAACTGCAGCTTTGAAAGAAGAAATAGCAGCTAAATATGGCATTACAGAATTTAGTCTTTACCGCCCAGGTGATAGTGGTGACCATGGTAAGGGCTTGGCAGCTGACTTTATCGTTGGTGACAATACTGAATTAGGAAACCAGGTCGCAGCCGATGTTACTTCTAACATGACTGAAAGAGGCATCTCTTACGTTATCTGGCAGCAACAGTTCTATGCACCATTTGAAAGCATTTATGGACCAGCTAATACTTGGAACCAAATGCCAGACCGTGGCAGCGTAACTGAAAACCACTACGACCACGTTCACGTATCTATGAATGAATAAGATGAATACAAGCCCAGAAATGGGCTTTTTTCTGATATTCTCTGTGAAAAAGCGAGAATTTTCTGATAAATTTTGGTATAATAAAGCGAACTACAGATAAAGGATGAGAAAGAATGACCTTAGTTTATCAATCAACACGCGACGAAAAGAATAGAGTAACAGCCAGCCAGGCGATTCTACAAGGCTTGGCAACAGATGGTGGGCTCTTTACGCCCATTACCTATCCGCAGGTCGATTTGGACTTTGCCAAGCTCAAAGATGCTTCTTACCAGGAAGTAGCCAAGTTGGTTTTGTCTGCTTTTTTGGATGATTTTTCTGAAGCGGAGCTGGACCACTGTATCAACCATGCCTACGACAGCAAGTTTGATGATGCGGCGATTGCTCCCTTGGTCAAGTTGGATAGTCAGTACAATCTAGAGCTTTTCCACGGAGCGACCATTGCCTTCAAGGATATGGCTTTATCCATCTTGCCTCACCTGATGACAACCGCAGCTAAAAAGCACGGTTTGGAAAACAAAATTGTCATTTTGACGGCGACTTCTGGCGACACAGGCAAGGCGGCTATGGCAGGCTTTGCGGATGTTCCTGGGACTGAAATCATCGTCTTCTATCCGAAAGACGGTGTCAGCAAGGTCCAAGAGCTGCAAATGACGACCCAGACAGGTGCCAATACGCATGTGGTGGCCATTGATGGCAACTTTGACGATGCCCAGACCAATGTCAAGCACATGTTCAATGACACAGACCTACGAGCTCGTCTCTTGGAGCATAAGCTGCAGTTTTCATCAGCTAATTCTATGAATATTGGCCGTTTAGTGCCACAGATTGTCTACTATGTCTATGCCTATGCTCAGCTGGTGAAGGCGGGAGAAATCACAGCGGGAGACAAGGTCAACTTTACCGTTCCGACGGGGAACTTTGGTAATATCTTGGCGGCCTACTATGCCAAGCAAATCGGTCTGCCAGTTGGCAAGCTAATCTGTGCATCGAATGAGAACAATGTCCTGACCGACTTCTTCAAGACTCAGGTTTATGACAAGAAGCGGAGCTTTAAGGTGACATCTAGTCCGTCCATGGATATTTTGGTTTCCTCTAACTTGGAGCGCTTGATTTTCCATCTGTCTGGTAACAACGCTGAGAAAACAGCTGCCTTGATGGCGGCTCTGAATGAGCATGGACAGTATGAACTGACGGACTTTGACGCTGGGATTTTAGAGCTCTTTGCGGCTGATTATGCGACAGAGCAAGAAACAGCTGCTGAAATCAAGCGGGTCTATCAAGCATCTGACTACATCGAAGACCCTCATACTGCCGTTGCGTCTGCTGTCTATCAAAAATATCTGGCAGAGACAGGTGATCAGCGCAAGACTGTTATCGCGTCTACCGCTAGTCCCTATAAATTCCCAGTTGTGGCCGTTGAGGCTGTGACTGGTCAAACAGGACTCAGTGACTTCGAGGCTTTGGAGCAACTGCACGAACTTTCTGGCGTAGCCTTGCCACCAGCTGTGGATGGCTTAGAAACGGCCCCAGTGCGCCACAAAACGACGGTCGCTGCAGACCAAATGCAGGCAGCAGTCGAGGATTACTTGGGATTATAAAAAACAAAAACATCAGCTTATTCATTGGCTGATGTTTTATAATCTATTTCAACACAATCAATTGCTTGCCAGCTAGGCTGTAACTGTCAGCTAGTGGCGCGATTGGTTTTTGAGAATCAATGGCTGGGTATTGAAGGTGCAACTTTTGCTTGTTTTTATTTTCGTAGACAGCCTCTTGACTGCTGAAGTTGATGACGATGGTCATACTCTCTTTCCTGTCTTGAATTTTGTACTCCAATAAACTCTCTGTCAACCAGTTGACCTGACAGGCTTGCTTGATAGCGGCGCTGGTCTTTAGATGCAGCAGCGGATGTGCTCTGCGAAAGGCAATCAGCTTTTTAAAAAAAGCAATGTCCTCTGTGTAATGCAGGGAGCGCAGCCAGTCTAGTTTATTGATTTCGTCAGGCATATTGTAGGTGTTGTCAATCAGATTTTTAGTCCGGAAAAATTCCTGACCACTGTGGATAAAGGGAACACCTTGAGCCAGCAGGACGAGTTGGAGAGCCAGCCGCGAATTGGCCAGCCGATCCCGCAGGGTGATAGCAGGGTTGACGATATCAAAGTAATCAAAAACCGTTGCATTGTCATGGCACTCGACATAATTAATGGCCTGCTGGGGCGCTATGAAGTGAGCCTCGCCTTTTAGACCGATATTGGCTGTCAGGACATTCTCAAGCTGACTGGCAGGAGTCTCGCTCTCGATTTGCCGGCCTTGAGCGATGGTCTGCTTGAGACTGTCACGAAAATGGTCGCTGAAGAACCCATAATCTGGCAGCTGTGCGGCATTGTACTGATGAGCCAAACGTTCACTTGCCAGCCCAGTATCCATCTGCCAGCCTTCACCGTAGAGATAGATGTTAGGATAGAGCGTCTTGAGTTCGTCGGCTATTTGCTGCATGGTTTGGATATCTAAAATCCCCATCAGATCAAAGCGGAAACCGTCAAAGCCATAGAGGCTGACCCATTGTTTGACCGACTGCTTGATATAGCGGCGGACCATGGCCTTCTCACTGGCTACATCATTGCCGCAGAAAGTTCCGTTGGTCCGGTAGCCCATGTCATTGAGACGGAAAAAATAGCCGGGCACGATTTTTTCAAAAGCATAGCTGTTGGCATCATAGACATGATTGTAGACCACATCCATGATGACGCTGATATCAGCATTGTGGAAGGCAGTAATGGCCGCCTGTAGCTCTAAGATGCGGGCATAAGGGTCTCGTGGGTCACTGGCAAAACTGCCGTCTGGGACATTGTACTGGACAGGGTCGTAGCCCCAGTTGTAGACGAGCTCTGGATGCTTTTCATCAACGCTGCCAAAGTCGTAGACAGGCAGAAGCTGCACGTGGCTGATACCTAGCTCTTTCAGATAGTCCAGACCAAACTTCTGACCGTGAACGACTGGAGATTCGCTCAGCGAGGCAAACTTCCCAGGATAGGAGAAACCAGCTTCTTTCTGCATAGAAAAATCGCGGACGCTCATTTCATAAATGACGGCTTCTGTCGGATTCAGCTGTGTTTTTGCTCGTTTGATAGGCTTTTTAATCTTGTCTAGATCGATGACATAGCTGTTTCCCGAATTGACATCTGAGGATAGGGCGTAGGGATCATGGACTTCCACCCACTTGCCATTGATCTTATGGAGATAAGAATAGGAGGCTCCCTCTAAATCTCCTTCAATCCGAGTATGCCAGACTCCCCTATCCAGACGTTTGAGATGGTGAACCTGGTCTTTCAGATGCAGGAGGACTTTTTCGGAAATGGGTGCCCAGAGTCTGAAATCGGTGGCTTGGGGACTGTACTGAGCTCCTAAATCGTCGCCTGCATAATCAAAAATCTCATCGAAAATAGGCTTTTTCACGATATGGCGGTACTGCAGGTCAGTATGGTTGCGGTCTTGGTCATAGACCTTGTAGGACTGCGTCAGGTCAATGGGCTCATTAGCCGACACGGTATAGATAATCCGCTCTTCCTGATTGTTGATGTTTTTGATAGTTAAAGGGCTGGAGCTGTGCTTGTCTTCCAGTGTAAAGTGGATGGAATAGGCATCAAAGCTCTTTTCCAGTTCGATAGTGATAATGTTTTCGTCATCTAAATAGGCTTGAAAAATACGAAAGGCCATGTTTTTCCTCTTTCTTTGTCAGTTTCTCTTCGGGTAATTGTTTTGAGTTTAGGGCTCTGCCCTGGTTGGGACAAGGCCGATATGTGAATCGTTGATGAATGAGCAAAAGCACTCGAATTAGCGAGTGCTGATGCTATGCGGGATCAACTGGCGATAGCAGATTTGCTTGTCTTCTTTATTGTCCTTGATGATTTGGAAGAGGGTCCGGAAAGACTCTTTCCCAAGCTCGAGGGCATTGATATCAATATAGGCATCCACATCAATGCGCGGTTTGATAGAATCAAAGGTGATAATAGGAATCTGGTAGTCCTGATCTTTGAGATAGTGCAGTGCTCCTTCTGCTACCAAGGTATCAGAGGTTACGATAGCTTCAATCTCATCCAGTGGCAGCTCTTCCATAATCTTGTAACTGTTGTCTTCCAGAAGGAAACCGAAGGCAAATTTGATAATGCGATCATCCAAAGGCCGGTCTGCTTCATTGAGAGCTTGCTTGTAGCCTGTGTAACGATCTTGGGAAACGACCAGCTCCTTATTCCCGGCCAGAAAGGCGATTTTTCGATAGCCCTTGTCAAGGAAGTATCTGGTCGCGTCATAACCGGCCTTAATATTGTCATTGTCCACCAGAGAGATGAAAGGTGAGACAGCTTTCCCAAGGATAAGGAAGGGGAAGTTGTTTCTGACTGCAAAGTCGACCAAAGGATCGTCCTGCTTAGAATAAAGGAAGATCAGTCCGTCTACTCGCTTTCCTAAAATCATCTGCTTCATATTTTCCAAGCGGTGCTCTTCATCTTGCCCTGTGCTAATCTGGATGGCATAGTCATAGTCAGAAGCAATCTGAGAAATCCCCCGCAACACAGTTGGGAAAAAAGGGTTTTGATAGAAGACATCTGAGTCGTCCGGCAGGACCAAGCCGATGACCTGGCTGGACTGGCTGACCAGACTTCTGGCATTGAGGTTGGGATGATAGTCCAGCTCCTTCATAGCAGCACGGACCCGTTTTTTAGTTTCTTCACTGATGGTTGATTTATTTTGCACGACGCGGGTCACGGTAGAGGGTGATACGCCTGCTAGTTTTGCGACTTCTTTGATAGTAACTCGCATAAAAACCTCCTAAAGGCCTGCATTTGCTGGAAATCCTTACGATAACATGAACTATTTTAAATCTACTAGTAGAAGCACTTGCTTTCTAAGAGTCATGCAAACCTGTGCCAAAAATAGCTAGCAACGACAGTGGTTTTGCCTGACTATTGTGGTCAAAAAAGCAAGTATGAGGCAGTTTCTCAGTAAACGCAAACGTTTTCTGTTTGTAAGAACATTTTAACACAAAAAGAGAACGCTTGCAAGAAGAGAAAAACGGTAAACAATTGGGGCAGTAGGAGAGTCCTAAAAGAGCATTATATCCATTAACCAATAAATTGAAAAAAATCTCAAAAACCCCTTGCACTAAAAAAAAAAATAGGTTATAATCAAGTCGACGCAAACGTTTGCATTAAGTAAAAATGAAAAGGCGTAGAGGAAAAATAACGAGGTGACAAAATGAAAAAACGTCAAAGCGGCGTGCTCATGCACATTTCATCCCTTCCGGGCAAGTACGGTATCGGATCTTTTGGCCAAAGTGCTTATGATTTTGTAGACTTCTTGGTTCGCACCAAGCAGCGCTATTGGCAGATTTTGCCACTGGGAACGACCAGTTATGGTGATTCTCCTTATCAGTCTTTCTCTGCTTTCGCGGGAAATACCTACTTTATCGATTTTGATGTTCTGATAGAAGAAGGTTTGCTGAACGAGGCAGATGTCAAGGGAGCTGATTTTGGAGATGATCCTAGAAAAGTGGATTATGCAAAGATTTTCGATGCTCGCCGTCCAATCATGGAAAAAGCAGTTGCTCGCTTCTTGAAAGCAGACGATCTGTCTGACTATGAGAGCTTTGTGGAGCAAAATGCAGCTTGGTTGGAAGTTTTCGCTGAGTACATGGCTATCAAAGAGCATTTTGATAATCTAGCTTGGACTGAGTGGCCGGATGAAGCGATCCGCCGCCGTGAGGCTGCTAGCCTCGCTTCTTATCGTGAGAAGCTGGCTGACAAGCTGACTTATCATCGTGTAACCCAGTATCTCTTCTTTAAGCAGTGGTTAAGATTAAAAGCCTATGCTAATGAACACCACATCGAGATTGTCGGTGATATGCCAATCTATGTGGCAGCTGACAGTGCTGATGTGTGGGCACAGCCGCACTTCTTTAAGACAGATGCTGTTGGCAAGCCAACTTGTGTGGCAGGTTGTCCGCCAGATGAATTTTCAGAAACTGGCCAGCTTTGGGGCAATCCTATCTATGACTGGGAAGCGATGGATAAGGATGGTTATGCTTGGTGGATTGAGCGTCTGCGTGAAAGCTTCAAGATTTACGACATTGTCCGTATCGACCATTTCCGCGGCTTTGAGTCTTACTGGGAAGTACCTGCTGGCTCAGAAACTTCTGCTTCTGGTAAGTGGGTCAAAGGTCCAGACTACAAGCTCTTTGCAGCAGTTAAGGAAGCCTTGGGTGATTTGAATATCATCGCAGAAGACCTAGGTTTTATGACGGATGAAGTGATCGAGCTGCGTGAGCGCACTGGTTTCCCAGGAATGAAGATTTTGCAATTCGCCTTCAATCCTGATGATGAAAGCATTGATAGCCCGCATCTAGCGCCAAATAACTCAGTCATGTATACAGGAACCCATGATAACAATACTGTTTTGGGCTGGTACAAGGATGAGATTGACGACGCTACTCGCCAGTACATGGCTCAGTACACCAACCGTAAGGAGTACGAAACAGTACCTCATGCAATGCTGCGCACAATCTTTGCTTCAGTCAGCTTTATGGCCATTGCAACCATGCAGGACCTGCTGGAATTAGACAGTGCAGCACGGATGAACTATCCATCCACAATTGGTGGCAACTGGACTTGGCGGATGACAGCTGAAGAGCTGAATCCAATCGTCGAAGGTGAGCTTTACAGCTTGACCAAGACTTACCGTCGTATGAATACCGATTTAATTAACAAATAAAGAATAGCTAACTAGGCTTGAAGGGATTAATCATGTCAAACTTACAAACTTATATCAAAAATACTTATTCAAAAAATCTTGCTGATTGCAGCAATGAAGAACTCTACCTGGCTCTTTTGAACTACACTAAATTAGCCAGCGCTCAAAAGCCAGTCAACACTGGTAAGAAAAAACTCTACTACATCTCAGCAGAGTTCCTGATTGGTAAACTTTTGTCTAACAACTTGATCAACCTTGGACTTTATGACGATGTGAAGCAAGAACTGGCAGATGCTGGCAAGGACTTGATCGAGGTAGAAGAAGTTGAGTTGGAGCCGTCTCTGGGTAACGGAGGCTTGGGCCGTTTGGCTGCCTGCTTCCTGGACTCTATTGCGACATTGGGTCTCAATGGTGATGGTGTAGGACTGAACTACCATTTTGGTCTTTTCCAACAGGTTTTGAAAAACAACGAACAGACAACTATTCCTAACTTCTGGCTGACTGAGCAAAACTGGTTGGTTCGCTCTAGCCGTAGCTACCAAGTGCCATTTGCTCACTTCACTCTGACATCTACTCTTTATGATATTGATGTGCCAGGCTACAAGACAGAAACCAAGAACCGTCTTCGTCTCTTTGATTTGGACTCAGTGGATGCGGATATCATCACAGACGGTATTGACTTTGATAAGACAGATATCGCTCGCAACTTGACCCTCTTCCTCTATCCAGATGATAGTGACAAGCAAGGTGAGCTGCTCCGTATCTTCCAGCAATACTTCATGGTTTCAAATGGTGCTCAGCTGATTATTGACGAAGCGATTGAAAAAGGCAGCAACCTGCACGACTTGGCAGACTATGCTGTCATCCAAATCAATGATACTCATCCATCTCTGGTTATCCCAGAAATGATTCGTCTCTTGACTGAACGTGGTTTGGATCTGGATGAAGCAATTGCCATCGTACAGAAGATGACTGCGTATACAAACCACACGATTCTGGCAGAAGCCCTTGAAAAATGGCCTCTGGAATTCTTGAAAGAAGTAGTACCGCATCTGGTACCAATCATCAAAGAGCTTGACAAGCGCGTTAAAGCTAAATACACAGATCCAGCAGTGCAAATCATTGATGAGGACGATCGTGTGCACATGGCTCACATGGATATCCACTATGGATACAGTGTCAATGGTGTTGCTGCTCTGCATACAGAAATCCTGAAAAACTCTGAGCTCAAGGCCTTCTACGATATCTACCCTGAAAAATTCAATAACAAGACCAACGGTATTACTTTCCGCCGCTGGCTCATGCATGCCAACCCACGCCTGTCTCATTATTTGGATGAGTTGCTGGGCCGCGACTGGCACCATGATGCAACTAAGCTCGAAGGCTTGTTGGAATTCACTGGCGCTGCAAATGTTAAAGAAAAATTGGAAAGCATCAAGGCTCATAACAAGCGTAAATTGGCTCGTCACTTGAAGGAAGCACAAGGCGTGGAAATCAATCCAGAATCTATCTTTGATATCCAAATCAAGCGTCTGCATGAGTACAAGCGCCAACAAATGAACGCTCTGTACGTTATCCACAAGTATCTGGACATCAAGGCTGGTAACATCCCTGCTCGTCCAATTACTGTCTTCTTCGGTGGTAAGGCTGCCCCTGCTTACACGATTGCACAGGACATCATCCACCTCATTCTTTGCTTGTCAGAAGTGATTGCTAATGACCCTCAAGTGGCTCCACACCTGCAAGTAGTTATGGTGGAAAACTATAATGTTACGGCATCTAGCTTCTTGATTGCGGCTGGTGATATTTCTGAGCAGATTTCCCTGGCTTCTAAGGAAGCATCTGGTACTGGTAACATGAAGTTCATGCTTAACGGTGCTTTGACTCTTGGTACTATGGACGGAGCGAATGTTGAGATTGCAGAGCTGGTCGGCGAAGACAACATCTACATCTTCGGTGAAGATTCTGAGACTGTTATTGACCTCTACGCAAAATCTGCTTATAAGTCTAGTGAGTACTATGCTCGTGAAGCTATCAAGCCATTGGTTGACTTTATCGTCAGCGATGAAGTATTGGCAGTCGGTAAAGCTGAACGCTTGGAACGTCTTTACAATGAACTGATTAGCAAGGACTGGTTCATGACCTTGCTGGATCTGGAAGACTATATCCAAGTGAAAGAGCGCATGCTGGCGGACTACGAAGACCGCGATGCATGGATGGACAAAGTCATCGTCAATATCGCCAAAGCTGGCTTCTTCTCATCTGACCGTACTATCGCTCAATACGAAGAAGAAGTATGGCACTTGAACAGCTAATATGATTTGAATTAAAAAAGCCGAGACAGCAGTGTTTCGGCTTTGATTTTTTAATCGAGGATATGAAAAAGGATTTAGTTATTGTGTGTGGTTCTGAAAAGGTGAAAGCCTCTTGGTCTTGTCAGCTTTTTCTTTTCGGTGTATAATAAGTGAAAATATTTCTTTACAGGAGGCGTTCATGAAAAAGAAACCAATTTATCTTTATGTTTTGCTGGGATTGTCAACCGTGGGAACCTTGTGGGAACTTTTTAGCAAGTTCACTTCTTCTGATGCTGGAGTGAAAAGCATTCTTAAGCAGATAGAAGAACCAGCAAAATCCCAGTATGCCACTTATTTTAGCAAAAGTGCAGAAGTGGCGAATTCGCTAGCCAATAATTTCTTTTTTTACGGGCACATCGTTCTCTTGATAGTGGCTCTTTTCTTCCTTTTTAGGAAAGATATATTTAAGGCCAATCTTATCTACATTGCCGATGTTCTTGTGGGCTTGATTTCGACAGCCTATGCTTATGTGGTATCAAAGGGAATTATAGCTTCTTCTTTTTCAGACTCAACTCTTCTTTCGGCACAGATGACGGGGCTGAATTTCTCCATCCTCCTTTCAGTAGTCATTAGCCTAATCTTCCTTTCCATCGTCATCTTTAAGCTAGTCCAGCAGCAAAAAGAAGCTGAAAAAGCAGAACTGGCTGCAAGCGAATAAGATTTGACAAATAACAGATAAGTGCTTACAATTTTAAGAAGCAATATCTGTTATTTTTTAGAATGGAGAGTAAAATGACAAAGGTTTCCTTGGTTTACATCAGCTTAAGTGGCAATACAGAGAGTTTCGTCCGTAGGCTGACAGACTATTTGCTGGAGCAGCATCCAAGCCTAGAAGTAGAGAAGATTCATATCAAAGATCTGGTAAAGGAAGGAATTCCCTTTTTTGAAATGGACAACCCTTTTATCGCTTTTCTGCCAACTTATCTGGAGGGTGGCAATGGTGTGGATAATGGTGATGTAGAAATTCTGACAACAGATGTGGGGGATTTTATCGCCTATGGTCAGAATGCCAGCAAGTGTCTGGGCGTCATTGGCAGCGGCAATCGAAACTTTAACAACCAATACTGTCTGACTGCCAAGCAATACTCAGAGCGCTTCGGATTTCCGGTTTTGGCCGATTTTGAAATGCGCGGCATGTTGGGAGACATTAAGAAGGTTGCAGGGATTATTGAAGAACTTTATCATATTGAAAAAAACGAAAACCAGTGAGGTTTTCGTTTTTTGATGTTCTAAATCAAGCTTACATCTTTTCTGGGGCTTCTACTCCCAGCAAACGCAGAGCTTCTTTGAGGACAACAGCTGTTGAGTAGCTGAGAGCCAGACGGCTGTCGCGCTCAGGGCTTTCGTCCAGAATCCGTGTGTGTGCATAGTATTTGTTAAAGGCTTGGGCCAGGCTGATAGCATATTTGGCAATCAGAGATGGTTCATAGTTATCAGCAGCACGCTTGACAACACGGCCGAAGTCTTGAAGCAGCTTGATAATTTCCCAGCTTTCTGGATCGTTTAGGCTGTATGTAGCCTCTGCATCTGGCTGGAAGTTCCCCTTACGCAGGATAGACTGGATACGAGCATAGGCATACTGGATGTAAGGGCCTGTTTCTCCCTCGAAGGAAACCATAGCTTCCAAATCAAAGTCGTAACCATTGCGGCGGTCAGTTTTGAGATCGTAGAACTTAACTGCTCCGACTCCAACTGCACGAGCAACAGCGTCCTTGTTTTCCAAATCTGGGTTTTTAGCTTCAATCTGGCTCTTAGCCCGGCTGATAGCTTCCAGCAGAGTTGGTTCGAGAAGGATGATGTTTCCTTTACGTGTAGACAGTTTTTGACGGTTCTTAGTCACCAGACCAAAGTCAACGTGAATCATGTCATCGCTCCAGTCAAAGCCCATCTTTTTCAGAACGGCCTTGAGTTGTCTGAAGTGGTTGGCCTGCTCTTGACCTACAACATAGACATTTTTGACAAAGTTGTAAGTGCGAGCCCGGTAGATAGCTGTTGCAATATCACGTGTGATGTAGAGGGTAGCACCGTCTGATTTTTTAATCATAGCAGGCGGAAGGTTAAAGTCTTCCAAGTCTACAATGCTAGCTCCTTTTGATTCCTGTAAAAGACCTTTTTCTTCGAGGATTTGAATCCCTTCGTCCATCTTGTCATTGTAGAAGGCTTCACCATTTAGACTGTCAAATTCGACACCTAGGAGTTCGTAGATACGGTTGAATTCCATCAGACTTTCGTCGCGGAACCATTGCCAGAGCTCAGTTGCTTCTGGGTCGCCATCTTCCAGCTTCTTGAACCAAAGGCGGCCTTCTTCATCCAGAGATGGGTCGTTTTCAATCTCGGCATTGATACGCACATAGAGTTTGAGGAGCTCGTCGATAGGGTTAGCTTCAACAGCTTCCTGGCTTCCCCACTTCTTATAAGCTACCATCAGGAGACCAAACTGTTTGCCCCAGTCTCCCAAGTGGTTGATTTTGATGGTGTTGTAACCAATCTTGCGGAAGATGTTGGAAAGAGCGTCACCGATAACAGTAGAGCGCAAGTGGCCGACTGAGAAAGGCTTGGCAATGTTTGGGCTGGATAGGTCAATGGTGACATTTTCTCCATTTCCTTCGTTCTGCTGGCCGTAGTCAGCTCCGTCTTTGATGACTTCTTTGATGACTTGGCCAGAAATTTCAGCCTTACTGAGGAAAAAGTTGACATAAGGACCAGTCGCAACGACTTTGTCAAAATGCGCTGTATCAATCTTTTCAGCGATGTCAGCAGCGATGATTTGAGGAGCTTTGCGCTCAGTCTTTGCCAGAGAAAAGGCTGGGAAGGCGATATCACCAAGTTCAGAGCTCTTTGGCTGCTCCAATAAATTTAAAATAGCGTCTTGATCAAGGTTGTCAATAACCTTGGCCAATTCGCCGGCAATCAACTGTTTGTTATCCATATTTGCTCCTTTGTGTCTTTTGTTATTATTTTATCACATTTTTCAAGGAATCTTCAATTTTTTTGGGAATAATTTTTGGGCTAATAGGAATTTTTCTGATATAATAAGAGGGATAAGAACCTGTATTTATAGATGAGTTTTCCATCTAAATGCTTCCTTTCCTGACACTCTTGGTTAAAGTTTTTTGTTTATTCTCAGAATTCCTGCAAATCTTTGCCTAGATTGATGGAGAAGCAGCCTTTGATCGGATGAAGTGCCCTTCATGAATGCAGCTTCTAATTATTCAATAATGAGGTAAAAATGAGAAAGAATGACCGTCATCAGTTAGTCAAAACGATGATTAAGGAAGAAAAGCTAGGAACGCAAAAGGAGATTCAGGATCGTCTGGAAGAGCAAGGGATTTATGTAACACAGACTACCCTGTCGCGTGACCTCCGTGAAATCGGCCTGACTAAAGTTAAGAAGAAGGGGCTGACTTATTATGTTTTGGCGCATGAGACTGAAGAGATTGACTTGATAGAGTTTTTAGCCAAGCATGTGGAGAGTGTAGCCAGGGCAGAGTTTAGTCTGGTTCTTCGTACGGGCCTGGGCGAGGCAACAGTGCTGGCCAATGTCGTGGATAGCTCGCTGGATAGTCGTATTTTGGGAACCGTTGCGGGTGCTAATACTCTTTTAGTGGTTTGCCGGGATCAGGCAGCTGCTCAAGAGATTGAAGAGCAAATACAGGAAGTGATGTAAGAATCACAGTTTTTTCAGGAAAAATGGAGAGGTTTGAGACGGAAGTCCTGACCTCGTTTGTTTTTAGAAAGGATAGAGATGGCAGTAGAAAAGTTATCGCCAGGCATGCAGCAGTATTTGGATATCAAAAAGGACTATCCAGATGCTTTCTTGCTCTTTCGGATGGGGGATTTCTATGAGTTGTTTTATGATGATGCGGTCAATGCCGCCCAGATTTTAGAGATTTCTCTCACCAGCCGCAATAAAAATGCTGAAAATCCCATTCCCATGGCCGGAGTTCCCTATCATTCGGCTCAGCAGTATATTGATGTTTTGGTCGAATCAGGCTATAAGGTAGCGATTGCGGAGCAGATGGAAGATCCCAAGGAAGCCAAGGGAGTTGTTAAGCGGGAGGTCGTTCAGGTTATCACACCGGGGACAGTGGTGGACTCCAGTAAGCCGGACTCTGCTAATAACTTTCTGGTGGCTCTGGATTACTCAGACGGCCTCTATGGTCTGGCTTATATGGACTTGGTGACCGGTGAGTTTCAGGTGACCAGTCTAGAGGACTTTGCCTTGGTCTGCGGGGAAATCCGCAATTTGAAAGCTAGAGAAGTGGTGCTGGGCTATGCCTTGCCAGAAGCTGAGGAGCAGGTTTTGGCTGGACAGATGAACCTTTTGCTGTCCTATGTACAGACGGCCTTGGACGATGTTCAGCTGCTGGGCGAGGAGCTATCTCCTATGGAGCGTCAGGCAGCGGGGAAACTGCTGGAGTATGTGCACCGGACCCAGATGAGGGAGCTCAGCCATTTGAAGAAGGCTCAGCATTATGAAATCAAGGACTTTCTGCAAATGGATTATGCCACCAAGGCGAGTCTGGATTTGACAGAAAATGCTCGCTCGGGCAAGAAGCACGGCAGTCTTTATTGGCTGATGGACGAGACTAAGACGGCCATGGGCGGCCGCATGCTGCGCTCTTGGATTCAGCGGCCGCTGATTGATGAAGCGCGAATTAGCCAGCGGCAGAATGTCGTCGAGGTTTTTCTGGATCATTTCTTTGAGCGGAGTGATTTGACGGAGAGCCTCAAGGGAGTCTACGATATCGAGCGGCTGGCTAGTCGGGTGTCTTTTGGCAAGACCAATCCCAAGGATCTGCTGCAGCTGGCAGCTACATTGGGCAATGTGCCTCAGATTAAGGCTATCTTGCAAGGAATCGGTAGCCAGCATCTAGCTCGTTTGATTGAGGGCTTGGATCCTATTCCAGAGTTGGCAGGCTTGATTAGCTCAGCTATTTCGCCGGATGCGCCCCATATCATCACCGAGGGCAATATCATTCGGACCGGTTTTGATGAGACCTTGGATCAGTATAGGCTTGTGCTGAGGGAGGGGACTGGATGGATTGCGGAGCTGGAAGTTAAAGAACGTGCTAATAGCGGCATCAGCAATCTGAAGATTGATTACAATAAAAAAGATGGTTACTATTTCCACGTGACCAATTCCCAGCTGGCTCATGTGCCTAGTCATTTCTTCCGCAAGGCGACCCTGAAAAATTCGGAGCGTTTCGGAACGGAGGAGCTGGCCAGGATTGAGGGAGAGATGTTGGAGGCGCGTGAAAAATCTGCTAATTTGGAATACGAGATTTTCATGCGGATTCGCGAGGAAGCTGGCAAATACATCCAGCGCTTGCAGGCCTTGGCACAAACGCTGGCAGCTGTAGATGTCCTGCAGAGCTTTGCTGCGGTAGCAGAGCAACAGCATCTAGTGCGCCCCGTCTTTACTGCAGAGCGCTGTCTGCAGATTGAAAAAGGCCGGCATGCTGTTGTGGAAAAGGTCATGGGTGCCCAAAGCTACATTCCAAATAGTATTCTGCTGGACCAGGAAACAGACATTCAGCTGATTACCGGGCCTAATATGAGCGGGAAATCAACTTATATGCGCCAGCTGGCTATCATCGTTATTATGGCACAGATGGGCTCTTATGTGCCTGCTCAGTCTGCCAGTCTGCCGCTATTCGATGCGATTTTCACTCGCATCGGTGCGGCGGATGATCTGGTGTCTGGCCAGTCCACCTTTATGGTGGAGATGATGGAGGCCAATCGGGCCATTCGACAGGCCAGCGAGCGTTCGCTCATCCTCTTTGATGAGCTGGGCCGTGGGACGGCTACTTACGATGGGATGGCGCTGGCTCAGGCTATTATTGAGCATATTCATCATTATACTGGAGCCAAGACCCTCTTTGCCACCCACTATCATGAGCTGACAGCCTTAGAGGATAGCTTGGAGCATTTGGAAAATGTCCATGTGGCAACCTTGGAAAAGGACGGGCAGGTGACTTTCCTGCATAAGATTGAGCCGGGTCCGGCTGACAAGTCCTACGGAATCCATGTGGCGAAGATTGCCGGACTTCCTGAGAAATTACTGGAGCGGGCGGATAGCATTTTGAGTCATTTGGAGAGTCAGGATACAGGACTAGGCTCAGAGCTTCCTACCGAATCCAGACAAAAACGGTTACAAGTGGCGGAGCAGATGTCTCTTTTTGCAGAAGGAACGGAAAATCCAGTCCTGACTGAACTCCGAGAATTGGACATCTACAATATGACTCCCCTGGAAGTCATGGCGGCCGTAGCTGAGCTCAAGAAGAAGTTGTAAAAACAAAGAACAGACTTGTTAATTTCACAAGTCTGCTCTTTTTATTTCTCACGATTTGCTAGACAAGCCGCTATTAATTTTTTGAATGTTGCGGTAGGTGTGGTAGTAGATAACGCCTGAAATAACCAGATAGATGAGGGTGAATTCCCCGACGGCAGTCAGTGTCAGGCTGAGTATTTTTTCTCTTGGGAAAAATCCAGCTAGGTTAGCTAAAAGTGCAAAGGTTAGAATCATCACGCCAAAGTGGCTGACGATGGAGCGCAGGATGCTCCAGTCTCTTTGGAAGAAGCTTCCACTCCATCTGAAAATGGCTCCCATGATAAACCAGATAAGCATGCAGTAGAGCATGATGAGGGAAACATGGACATGCTGGCTCAAAAAGAAGTGGCCGATAGGAGAGCGAGGATGAAGCGGTAGATAAACTGGATTGTAAAAATAAGAAACAATCATGGAGAAGAAGAGACCAATGAAAATCCCTCCAATCCCTCCGAAAAAGAGTTCTTTAAGACGAGTTTTCATAATTGCAACCTTTCTTTGATAGATTTGAGATAACGGCGGGACGAGTAAGTCTGATCACCGTTTTTCAGAAATATTTGAATCAGACCATTTGGAGTCAGCTTGAGGTGGCTGATTTGCCGGCTGTTGATAATCTCCGATTGAGAAATCTGCAGGAAATAGTCCGGCAGGATCTGCAGTAATTGATAAAGAGGCTGTTGAGTTCGATAGCCGTCTTTTGCTGTTCGAACCTGAATCTGGCGATTTTCTGTATAGATTCGCTGGATTTCCTTAGCATTCAGCAGATAGATGTCGTCTTCTTTCTTGACATGGATCTTGTCCTCTTTACCCAGATGTTGAGCAAAGTGGACCAATTCCTGAATGCTTTCTGTCATGAGGCGAGCCTCAATGCTAACGGAGTCTTCGGTAATTTGAGAATCGATTCTTAGCTTAACTTTCATCACCCTTATTAAACCGCAACTTAGCAGCGAAAACAAGCCCTTTTGTCTATGTGGCAGCTATTTGTGTCTATATGGTTTGGCTGGCGGACAGAATGGTCAAGAAAAGGCTGCCCTCTGATAGAAAAAGCCCAATGTGTTATAATAGATAGCAGAACAAATACGGAGAAAAAGATGTCAAAAATTATCGAACTTCCAGAAATTCTGGCCAATCAGATTGCAGCCGGTGAAGTCATTGAGCGGCCTAGCAGCGTGGTCAAGGAGCTAGTGGAGAATTCAATTGATGCGGGTGCAAGCCAAATTACCATCGAAATCGAGGAGGCCGGACTCAAGAGCATTCAGGTGACGGATAATGGCGAGGGCATAGATCACGAAGATGTCCCTCTTGCCCTTCGACGTCATGCTACCAGTAAAATCAAGAAACAGGCGGATCTCTTTCGGATTCGGACGCTGGGTTTCCGTGGTGAGGCCATTCCTTCCATTGCTTCTGTCTCGCGTTTTACCATTGAGACAGCGACGGAAGCCGGCCAGCACGGGACTCTGCTGGTTGCCCAGGGTGGCGAGATCGAAGAGCATGAGCCTACTAGCAGTCCGGTAGGAACGAAAATCAAGATAGAAGATCTCTTCTTTAATACTCCAGCCCGGCTCAAGTATATGAAGAGCCAGCAGGCAGAGCTTTCCCATATCGTTGATGTGATTAATCGGCTTAGTCTGGCCCATCCGGAAGTGGCTTTCACCCTTATCAGTGACGGCCGCGAAATGACACGGACTGCCGGCAGTGGCAATCTGCGTCAGGCTATTGCAGGCATCTATGGTCTGGCAACAGCCAAGAAAATGGTGGAAATCTCTGCTTCAGATCTGGACTTTGAAGTGAGCGGCTATGTCAGCCTGCCTGAGCTGACTCGTGCGAATCGGAATTATATTTCGATTCTCATCAACGGTCGCTACATTAAGAATTTCCTGCTCAATCGTGCTATTTTGGACGGCTACGGCAGCAAGCTGATGGTAGGCCGCTTTCCACTAGCGGTCATCAATATTCAGATTGACCCCTATCTGGCTGATGTCAATGTCCATCCGACCAAGCAAGAGGTGCGAATTTCTAAGGAGCGGGAACTCATGGCCCTGATTTCGCAAGCCATTGCGACCAGTCTCAAGGAGCAGGACCTTATCCCAGATGCTTTGGAAAATCTAGCCAAATCAACTGTTAAGCGTGCGACTAAGCCCGAACAGACCAGTCTTCCGCTGAAAGAAAATCGCCTCTACTACGATAAGGAGCAGAATGACTTCTTCCTCAAGCCACAGGTGGCCGAGCAACAACTATCCTTTGAAGAATCAGCAGGGCCTGTTCATGAAGCGACAGATGAAAAAGCAGAACCGCCACAACCGACTTCGGTCAAATTCGCAGAGAGAAAGCCTGCTAGCTATGACCAATTAGACCATCCAGAGCTAGACCAGGCTAGTCTGGAGCGGGCTGTGGATAAGTTGGAGCAGGAAGAGAAGTCAAGTTTCCCAGAGTTAGAATATTTCGGCCAGATGCATGGCACTTATCTATTTGCTCAGGGCAAGGGTGGTCTTTACATTATTGACCAGCATGCTGCTCAAGAGCGGGTCAAGTATGAGTATTATCGGGAGAAGATTGGAGATGTGGACAATAGCCAGCAGCAGCTCTTGGTGCCTTATATCTTTGAATTTCCAGCGGACGATATGCTGAGAATCAAGCAGCGGATGGAGCTGTTAGAAGACGCTGGCATCTTTTTAGAAGAGTACGGAGCCAACCAGTTTATCCTCCGTGAACATCCCATTTGGTTCAAGGAAGAGGAGATTGAGGCCGGCATCTATGAGATGTGTGATATGCTTCTCCTTACCAAGGAAGTTTCTATCAAGAAATATCGAGCAGAGCTAGCCATTATGATGAGTTGCAAACGCTCCATCAAGGCCAATCACAGTCTGGATGACTACTCTGCACGTGACTTGCTCTTTCAGCTGTCCCAGTGTGATAATCCTTACAACTGCCCACACGGCCGGCCGGTTTTGGTCAACTTTACCAAGTCGGATATGGAAAAAATGTTCCGCCGCATTCAGGAAAATCATACTAGCCTACGGGAGTTGGGGAAATACTAAACTCTATAGAAAATCAAACAGCCCTAGTCATCGAACTAGAGCTGTTTTGAATTTTTGAGCTGAACTTGTGTTCCAGCAAGCAAATCAGCTGGATGGCGTTTATCCTTGCGAAGCAGTCCCATCAGCAGAAAGATTAAGAAGAGAATCCCTGCTGAAGTTGACAAGAAAATTGACAGATTATCTGCTTGATAAGCACTACGGATAGCTCCCATATGCCCCAGCTGCCAAGGGAAAAAATTGATAGCAGAGCGCAAAAGGCTGTGGGCAAGGCTCCTATGCTTGTAAATCAGCTGTAAACCTGCCCAACGCTTGCCAAAACTGCCTTTTCTATAGTCTAGCCAAGCAAAGATGATAGTTAGAGGAAGAACGGAGGTAGAAAAAGCCAGAAGCTGGCTCTGGACTTCAGTGAATGCAGGAATGCCTCCTAGAACCAGATTGTAACAGCCCATAGCTAGTAAAAAAAGAGCAATGAGGTAGCCTGAGATGAAGAGCCAGTCTCCAATCAGATCTTTCAGACGAGTTTTGACAGGTATGGGATTGTCAGTTTTTAGTTTTATCTTTAGCACCTTCTTTCTTAGAATCCTCATCAAGGCCGATAACCTTGTCCAGATACTTTTTCTTAATCTTTAGCGCCTTGTTAATAGCCATTGCTGATGCGATTAAGAGGAAAAAGGTTAACCAGACCAGGGCAGTGAATTTTGCTGGAAAGCTAGAACCTGCGAAAAAGAGAAAGATAGCCAAGGCTGATACAAAAATATATAGAACCTGCCAGAAGCCATAAGATTTTACTTCCTTGTAGTAGCGATCTTTTTCGTCTTCTGAGAGGACGGGTTTTATTTCCGGCTTGTCGCCGTCTTCTAAAAGCAGATAATCTGTCGTCACTTGGAAAATCTTGCTCAGCTCTACAATTTTTTCGAGCTCTGGCAGCGCTTGGCCAGACTCCCACTTGGAAATGCTCTGGCGAGAGACATTGATCTGTTCAGCTAGCTTTTCTTGTGACCAGCCTTTTTCTTTTCTTAGTTCAAATAATTTATCAGCGAGTTTCATCGTGACAGCCTCCTTTTCTTTGCTAACTCTATCCTAACAGCTTTTAGTTATCTTGAGAATACAGCTTCCTGTACATTTTGTCAACCGCTGGTTGCACTTCTATTTGCAGTTTCCAGACAGAAAATATGATATACTAGATAGGCAAAATGATACAAAAAGAAGGAAGATTATGTACGAATATTTTAAAGGAATCATCAGCAAAATTACAGCCAAATACATTGTGTTGGAAGTCAACTCTATCGGCTATATTCTTCATGTGGCCAACCCCTATGCTTACTCAGGTCATCTCCATCAGGAAGCCAAGATATATGTCCACCAGGTGGTGAGAGAAGACGCGGAGCTCCTGTACGGTTTTGCGACCGAGGAGGAGAAGCAACTCTTTCTCAGCTTGATTTCAGTCTCAGGTATTGGCCCAGTGTCTGCCCTGGCTATTATTGCAGCGGATGATAATGCTGGCTTAGTGCAAGCCATTGAGCAAAAAAACATCACCTATCTGACCAAGTTTCCTAAGATTGGCAAGAAGACAGCCCAGCAGATGGTGCTGGACTTAGAAGGCAAGGTAGTGGCGGCAGATGGTCCGGCAGAAAGCAAGGCACCTGTCCAGACTGTGGATAATCAGGAGCTGGAAGAAGCCATGGAAGCCATGCTGGCACTAGGCTATAAGGCTGCTGAGCTTAAGAAAATAAAGAAATTCTTTGAAGGAACGACGGATACAGCTGAAAACTATATCAAGTCAGCCCTCAAGATGTTGGTGAAATAGGAGGAAGCTATGACCAAACGCTGCGGCTGGGTAAAAATGAACAACCCCTTGTATGTGGCCTATCATGATGAGGAGTGGGGCAAGCCCCTCCATGATGATCAGAAATTATTTGAATTGCTTTGCATGGAGACCTATCAGGCTGGACTTTCTTGGGAGACCATTCTGAATAAACGCCAGGCTTTTCGGGAAGCTTTTCATTTCTATGACGCCCAGAAAATTGCCCAGATGACGGATGCAGACTTGGATAGTCTTTTAAATAATCCTAATATCATCCGTAATAAGATGAAAATCTATGCGACTAGGGCTAATGCCCAGGCTTTTTTGGCTGTTCAAAAGCAGTTTGGCTCTTTTAACGACTATATCTGGTCCTTTGTCGATTTCAAAACGATTGACAATCAAATTACGAACTACAAGGAAGCCCCTACTAAGACAGAGCTGTCAGAAACTATGTCCAAGGCGCTGAAAAAGCAAGGCTTCAAATTTGTTGGTCCTGTTTGTGTCTATTCATTCTTAGAAGCCGCTGGCCTTATCAATGACCATGAAAATGATTGTGACTTCAATTTACATAAAAATACCGTTTGAGAAAGACTCTCAACGGTATTTTTCAATTTCTTCTTTTAACGATTTTACTAGTTCTTTTTCATCGGCAAGTTGTAGTAGAGCAATCCCTTTTTTTATTAATTCGTTATCATTTTTGCAAATTCCAAGTCGAATCTGTGAAAGCCCGAGGGAATCATAATGTTTTTCTTTTTTTGACAAATCGTAAATGTATTTAGTAATTTCAGCGCATTCTCTCTTTAATCCATTATAAAGATAGATGGTAGAAAGGTTGACTAAGAGTCCGATTTGTAGATTATTCCCATAGCGAAATGATTGGTATTTTTTTATGCTATTTAAAATCTTTTGGGTAAATTGTTTGATATTTTCTAAAGGGAAGAAATAAAGGATAGTAGAAAGAAGTCGAAAATCGCTTTCATACCAAGTGTCCTGTTTCTCTAAATACGCCCAAATTTTATTGGTAGTAGCATTAATTTCTTTTGTCTCAGAAATTCCATTTTGTCTCAGATGAATAGTAATATTGATGATATCTAAAGCATGTTTAATCGGAATATCGGAATGTTTATATAGATATGCCTCGCATTCTCTCTTTAGTTGTAACAAACCTTCTGTCCCTACAATAGACTCACCTTGGTTGTAAAGAGAATTTAAAATTTTCTGTCTCTGACTAGGTTGATAATAATCACAAATGTATTTAAATTCTTCTAGTGTCATATCTATCTGGCGAAGTAAAAAAATCATGGTATCGAACTTTGGCACGACTTGTCCGCTTTCAATTCGTGCCAAAGTTGAGCGAGCTAAAAAATCTCCACAAATTTCTTCTTGAGTCAACCCTTTTGATTTCCTAATTTCTTTATAGATTTTTCCATAATCCCAGCGCATAAGAACTCCTTTTTAAAATGTTACTAAAAGCTACATTTTGAAAAAATATTTTAAAATAGTATATCATGAAATAAAAAGTAGGGCAAAAATGAAGAAAGTGAAATACAATTCTATTTTATTGGCAATGACGCTAATAATGCTTGTAAATGCACTCCCATGGTGGTGGCCGTGGAGATAAGGTGGATAGGATAGAAGGGGAGTGAGTTCAATGTTCTAAATATTTCAAAAAAGTAGGCAAAGATTAAATATATATATATTTAAAAATTAGAATCTATAAAATTTAAGAATTAAAAATAAAACATTAGCTTTATTAGCTACAGTTTCTTTAGGTTTTGGGCTAACTACTATGACTAGTATCGTTAGTGCAGAAGTAGCATATCCAGCCCCATATCCGATTATTGATGAATGGAATTATGGTGTGAATGATAACTATGGTTATTCTAATTACTATGTTAAATCTCCGAATAATATTGGTTCAAAATCTTCGATAACTAATCTTTGGGGAACTGTTAAGTCATCTGATTCTCAAAAATATGGATGGGCAATGTCAAGTTCAACAAAAAGTTGGAATGATGTTCGATTAAATGCACATTGGAACTACTTTAAATTTTAACAATAGTTTATGAAAGTTGGAAGAACCAATAATATTATAGGGTCTTTTATAATATAGGTAGGAGCTTATGAAATTAAAATTAGGTGTTATAGGACTCTTTTTTTGCTTAATTGCTGCCATTGGTCTGGTTAGTATTAGTGATACTCAAAAACCAATACCTTTACCAATTGATGGTGCCTTCTCCATTCAAGGGAAAAGCAATCTTTCTAATGAAGAAATATATCAAATGATTAGTGGCCTATCAGAAGAGAAAAAAGTTAAAATATACAAGCCGGTGGTTCAGAATTCAGGACAGTTGACTTATATAAATCTTGATGATGCCAGCCATGAACAATTAAAGTCTATACCGATAACAGGGATTTACTATACTCTAGGGGAAATAGATTCAAATGGTTTAAAAAAACTTACGTCTACAGGTCTGCAAGTAGTATATATGGCTTACCCTTGGTATATGGGAGGAATGATACAATTTACTGGCTCTTTAAGATTTTTGTTAATGATTTCAATTTACTTAACCTTATTAGTTGTTTTATTTGTTGTTAGAGCGAGAAAGATTAAAGAAGGGATGATAAGACGTTCTTTAGGATTGCCTGTGTATAACCTAAAAAAGGATTATTTAATTTCTGTTACTTTTGAGCTGATTTTAGTTGCTTTATTGATGGTTTTCTATGGCTCTTTTCTGGGGAGTGGTCTCTTCACCTATAGTTCCAAGTTATTCTTCTCTCTACTTCTAACCAATTTTATAATTTTTCAAATCATTGATCTCATCACCTTTGTTTTATTTTGGCTGACGATTCAGGTTGAAAAGCCTATTGAAATTATAAAAAATAAGGCCAAAAACAGCCTCATTTTTATCGTATGGCTTGCGGTTATTTCTAGCATAATAGTTGTTTCAGGAGTCTTTTTACGGGAAACAAAGGCTAGTCAATCAAAGATAAATATACAGATAAAGCATTTAGAACCATGGAGTGCAGTAAAAGATTGGAAAAGACTAGAGTTTTTGGGTATTGAAAATGAATCTGTTACTAATGGAGAAGAAGCAAATGACTCAGGAGCTAAGTATATAGAGATTGCTAAAGCCTTAAAAAAACTGGATTTTATATATATCAAATCATCTTCAGCCTATGTTCCAGATTTTATGAAAACTTCTCATGTTACAGAAGATTTTTCTAAGCAATTAAAAAGTGATGGGATAACGAATCCAGAGGTTAATAAAGAGCTGGTTTATATCAATCAAACAGGTGCTAAGGTACAAAATAAAGTTAATGGAACAAACTATCGTATTTTAGATAATAAAATAGCAACCATCTATATTCCTAATAAATTTAAAGAGAATAAGGCATCAATCGAGAATACGGTTGTAGCAGAACAATTTACTGGTACAAACTATACAAAAGATGATCTTACGGTGCAAGTCATTCCTGATGGGCAAGAATTTTTCTATTTCAATGAAAATGGCAGTAGTGTCCCTGAAAATAAAGATAATCTACCTTTGGAAAGTGTGACAAATAGTAAGAGTAATATAGTGGTTATATTAGATACTGATAAAATGGTAGAAACTAACGATTTTATTTTGGCAAGCAATATCATATATAACTCACTTTTTAGTCCAGAAGCAATTAAGGAAATCAACGATTTGAGTGCTAGTTTGAATTTTTCAATCAATCCAGTCGAGGTTTACCAAACTGTGAAACTTAATATTCAATCTTTAGAGCACCAAATTCTCCTTTCAAAAATACTGCAAATAATTATTTGTGGAATTGTATTTCTACTCATTTATCAATATGCTCAAATGTTTGTTGCCTTAAAACAGAATGACTATGTCAAAAAAATCATTTTAGGCCTATCGAAAACAGGTATAGCCATTTCAAGTCTAAAATATTTTATGATAACGATTATAATGGTTATCTTATTGACATTTATCATGACAGGACAAATAGAGTTATTGTATATTGGTCTTGCTTCTTTAACGGTTTTAATGATGTCAATGATAATGAGTTTCAGAAAATTATCTGATAGATACACTCAAATTCTAAAAGGGGATGACTAATGACAATTGAAATTGTGAATGTTACAAAAAAATATGGCTCAAAAGAAATATTTACAGATTTAAATTTAACCTTTGAAGCTGGGAAAAGCTACGCCTTGATTGGCGGTTCGGGTTCAGGTAAAAGTACCTTGCTAAACATTATAGGAAGGCTAGAAAAAATTGACAGTGGAAAAGTGTTAGTTGATAAACAGGATATTTGGAAAACCAAAGAAAGAACCTATTTTAAAAATACTATTGGGTATGTATTCCAAAATTATTCTTTGATAGAAAACAAAACAGTATATGATAATTTAAAACTCCTCAATAAAGACAAAAAGATTATATCTGAGATACTTGAAAAAGTAGGCCTTTCTAGGGACTATTTAAAACATAAAATATATGAATTGTCTGGGGGACAAGCTCAGCGTGTAGCTATTGCAAGAATGTTAATGAAACCGCGTAAAATTATTTTAGCGGATGAACCTACAGGAGCCTTGGATAGTGAGATTGGGAATGAAATCATCAACTTATTATTGAGTGAAGCAGCCAAGAACAATTATGTTATTATAGCAACACATGATCCAGCTGTATATAGTAAAGTTGATGTTATCATTGACATAAAAGATATAGGAAGTCAGGCATGAAAAAGAAAATTTATATTAGTTTGCTACTAGTCATTGGAATACTCGCAATCGTCTTAATTGGCAAACAAGTGATTAAAAAAGAAAATTCCAATAAACCTTCGGTGGATTTAACAGTCTATACAATCTCTTCGAATGATACCGAAAGATGGGATAAGGTAAGGCAAGTAGAAACAGAAGATGCTGTCTATCTAATATCTGTCAAAGAAGTAGCATCTTCAGAAGAAGTGTTTTCAAATATTATTGCAGATGGCACTTCTATGGGGTTTGGAGTTAGTGAAGAAGAAGTTAAACAATTTAACAATAATTTAGGAACTACTGTAGTAGATGCTAAAAATAATAAATTGATTGGGATAGAATTCTTCACTTTTTCTGATGATGGCAAGGGATTTTCAGTAGCGAATTTTGATTACGGCAAAAAAGAGTTTAATAATCAAAAAAAAGAAAAGAAAGAGTTCTATAAAAAACTATACGAAGCGTTTAAAAAATAATTTATGATGACACGACAAACGCATAAAGACAAAAGTTCCAATAAATTTTTGAAATACAAAGCATTTGTCAAAGGTAGCTACAGTTTTACTTTCCTTTTTTTCATTGCTTGTCTGTTCTCTTTCATAATTTTCATAATAGTGCGACTATATTCCTTGTTTCATAGAAAAAATTCCTTGGTTTTCTATCATCCAAGGAATTTTGTTTAGTTATCCTTTCTGCAACCAAATCTTTTCCTTGATAAAGATGCGCAGTTCATAGAATAGCATAAAGAGGGTGGAGATGAGGAAGCCAGCCATAAAGATATGATGCAAATAGGCAAAAATAGCAATCTCAACCAAAACGGAGAAGAGATAGAAAATGACTAAATAATGCCATTTCTTGGCCTTGCTATCTTCGATGACCTTTTTCTCCAAGCGCTCATCCTCCTTGATGAGTGTGTCCAGACTGATATCAAATTCCCGACTGATAGCGATGAGATTTCCAATATCAGGGATACCTTTTTCGCTTTCCCAACGGGCAATAGCAGAGCGGGAAACCTTGAGTCTTTCCGCCAAAGCCTCCTGAGTGAGTTGGTTTTGTTGACGAATATCTTTGAGAACTTGTGAAATTTTCATGATGATCTCCTTTCTTCATCTTTATTATAAAAATAATGAAACAATTTGCCAATAGCATTTCCCTAACAATCTAGTTATTCTGCATAACACCAGTCATTCTTAAAAGTTTTCCACAGCATGTTGACAAGTTTGTCAAGGAGCTTGACAGCTCTTTTTATTTCCTGGAATGAAAATCAACTTTTTTAAGATTTTTTGTGATAAAATAAAGCCAATTCCGAATAGTAAGGTAGGAGGTTCTATGAAAGCAGAAATTATTGCTGTGGGCACTGAGATTCTGACGGGTCAGATTGTCAATACCAATGCCCAATTTTTATCTGAAAAACTGGCGAGTCTGGGGATTGATGTCTATTTTCAGACAGCAGTAGGGGACAATGAAAATCGTCTCCTCTCTGTTTTGGAAATTGCTCAAGGGCGCAGTAATCTGATTATCCTGACAGGAGGCTTGGGGCCAACAGAGGATGATTTGACCAAGCAGACCTTGGCTAAGTTCTTAGGACGTGAGCTCATTTTTGACTCACAGGCTGTGGAAAAGCTGGATCGCTTTTTTGCTAGTCGACCAGATTATGCTCGAACGCCCAATAATGAGCGTCAGGCCCAGCTGGTTGAAGGCTCGGCTCCTTTACCAAATGTGACTGGTTTAGCTGTCGGAGGATTGTTAGAAGCAGACGGAGTGACCTATGTAGTCTTGCCTGGCCCGCCTAGTGAGCTCAAGCCCATGGTCAATAACGAGCTGGTTCCCCTCTTATCCACAGGCCAGAAATTGTATTCACGGGTGCTGCGCTTCTTTGGTATCGGCGAGAGTCAGCTAGTGACTATTTTGTCAGAGATGATTGAGCAGCAGAGTGACCCCACCATTGCTCCTTATGCAAAGACAGGAGAAGTTACCCTACGACTGTCTACCAAGGCTCTGAGTCAGGCAGAAGCCGACACTAAGTTTGAGGCTGTGGAAAAGGAAATTTTGTCCCATAAGACTTTTGAGGGGCAATCACTGTCAGAGATTTTCTATGGTTATGGGGATGACAATTCCTTGGCACAGGTGGCTTTTGATTTGCTCAAAAGTCAAGGAAAGACGATTTCGGCGGCGGAGAGTCTGACAGCAGGGCTCTTTCAGGCGACCTTGGCTGATTTTGCTGGAGCCTCTTCCATTTTTTCAGGTGGCTTTGTCACCTACAGCATGGAGGAAAAGAGCCGGATGCTGGATATTCCGTTGGGAGACATGGAGAAGCACGGTGTCGTTTCAGCTTTTACGGCTGGGAAAATGGCAGAGCAGGCTAGAAAGCTAACCGAAAGCGACTTAGCTGTCAGTCTGACAGGTGTGGCAGGCCCAGATTCACTGGAAGAGCATCCAGCAGGGACTGTTTTTATCGGCTTAGCTAGTGCTGCTGGAACAGAAACTATTAAGGCCAATATTGCTGGACGAAGTCGGCGTGATGTGCGGAAAATTGCTGTTCTGCACGCCTTCAACCTAGTACGAAAAACTTTATTAAATAGCTGATTTTTGGTATAATGATGAAGATGGCCAAAAGACATTTTAGAAAAAACAGGAGAAATAAATGGCAAAGAAACAAAAAAAATTAGACGAAATCTCAAAGAAATTCGGCGATGAGCGCCAAAAAGCCTTGGATAATGCTCTTAAAAACATTGAAAAGGATTTTGGTAAGGGAGCCATTATGCGTCTTGGCGAGCGGGCAGAGCAAAAGGTTCAAGTTATGAGTTCTGGCTCTTTGGCCTTGGATATTGCCCTTGGTGCCGGTGGTTATCCTAAGGGACGGATTATTGAGATTTACGGACCAGAGTCTTCTGGTAAGACAACCGTTGCTCTTCACGCAGTTGCTCAAGCGCAAAAAGAAGGTGGTATCGCTGCCTTTATCGATGCTGAGCATGCTTTGGATCCGTCATACGCGGCTGCTCTGGGTGTTAATATTGATGAGTTACTGCTGTCTCAACCTGACTCTGGCGAACAGGGACTGGAAATTGCCGGTAAGCTGATTGACTCAGGTGCGGTGGACTTGGTGGTTGTGGACTCCGTTGCAGCCCTGGTACCACGTGCAGAAATCGATGGCGATATCGGCGACAGCCATGTCGGCTTGCAGGCTCGGATGATGAGCCAGGCTATGCGCAAACTGTCTGCTTCTATCAACAAAACGAAGACAATTGCGATTTTCATTAACCAGCTGCGTGAAAAAGTTGGCGTTATGTTTGGTAATCCTGAAACAACACCAGGTGGTCGTGCACTGAAGTTCTATGCTTCTGTCCGTTTGGATGTCCGTGGTAATACTCAAATCAAGGGAACTGGTGATGAGAAGGATACCAATGTTGGTAAAGAAACCAAGATCAAAGTTGTTAAAAATAAGGTAGCTCCGCCATTCAAGGAAGCCTTTGTAGAAATCATGTATGGAGAAGGTATTTCTAAGACAGGTGAGCTGATTAAGATTGCGACTGATTTGGATATCATCAAAAAAGCTGGTGCTTGGTACTCCTACAATGATGAAAAAATCGGTCAAGGATCTGAAAATGCTAAGAAGTACTTGGCTGATCATCCAGAAGTCTTTGACGAAATTGACCGTCAGGTTCGTGTACGCTATGGTTTGATTGATGGAGACGAGCTGGAAGAAACAGTTGGCAACAAGGCTGACAGTCCTGTGGAAACGATGGAAGAAGTGACTCTTGATTTGGAAGATGCCATCGAAATTGAAGAGTAATTTTGCAAAATAGGTCGCAAGACCGATGGTTTTTGTGATATAATAGACTACGATATTAGTATCGTGTAGCGAAAGGAGTACTTACATGATCACAATCTATACTGTCTCAAGTTGTACTAGTTGTAAAAAAGCAAAAACCTGGCTAAACGCTCATCAATTAACTTATAAAGAACAGAATTTAGGCAAAGAAGGCATCACCAAAGAGGAACTTCTGGATATTTTAACCAAAACAGAAAATGGTATCGCGAGCATTGTTTCATCAAAAAACCGCTATGCTAAGGGTTTGGGTGTTGACATTGAAGAGTTGAGTGTCAACGAAGTTCTTGACATCATCATGGAGACCCCGCGTATTTTGAAAAGTCCTATCTTAGTGGATGATAAACGTCTCCAAGTTGGTTACAAAGAAGATGATATCCGTGCTTTTCTACCACGTTCTGTTCGCAATGTTGAAAATGCAGAAGCTCGTCTGCGGGCAGCTCTCTAATCTTTGAATATAACTGAAAGAGTCGGGAAGAGAATCTCGGCTCTTCTTTTTGTTCGGGTTGACAGAGGGCTTTGGCGACTGGATGGATTGACAAGGAGCAGAACTGTGATACAATATCTCTGAGGAGGATGGAAGATGAAGAAAATTTTATTAGGACTGGGATTGAGTGTGGCGTTGTTAGCAGGCTGTGGACATAAAAAGACAGAGACGAATTCGAATGCGGCTGACAAGAAAGAAATCAGCAATAATCTGCCTATCATTGATAATGCCAAGCAGCAGGAAGTGATTACTCGGACGCTTGTTTTTCCAAAGGATGAACGAGGAAACCAGCAGAGCCAGACAGTGACTTATCATGGAGAGCATTTTAAACGCTTGGTTATTGAAAGGCTGACTGCGACTGATGATGAGATGAAAGAAGCCATCAAGCAGATGGGGCTGGAGGAAGCGCAGAAGTCGCTCAATGAGTCACTGGAGCAGGATGCAGACTATGTGCAGGCTCGTGGACTTCAAGGCTTTAGCGGTTCAGTGACAATTTTGAATGAGAACGAGCTAAAAATGACTTCCACCTACGACTTTGAGAGTCTGGATATCGAAAAAGCAGCGGCTATGCCTTATTTTCAAAATCTCAAGCTCAAAGAAATGATTAAGCTGACGCCAGAAGAGTACATCAACAATCTCCTGATGAATGGAGCAGAAGAGCAGAAATAAGCTGCTCTTTTTTATTACATTTTAATGACAGAGTGACAATCAGTTTGACATCGCCGTTTTTATAATGATATGATAAAATCAGCTCAATATTGAAGGAGATAAGACATGAGAAAATTAATTGTCTTTTTGCTGGCAGCTTTGGCAATTTTAACAGCTTGCAGTCAGCAGTCAAATAACAGTTCACCCTCACAGGAAGGAGCTGGAAAAGGAGATATTGTCACTAAGTCCTATAAAACTGAGAAGCAATTAGAACATGGAAAAGAAACCAGAATCTTAACCGTCAGCTACAGCGGACAGAAGTATGAGAAGGTTATCCTGCATGTCAGCAAGGCTATTCCTGACAACATTAAAGAAGCTCTGTCAAAACAGGATGTTTCCACTGTGAAGAAGGAAATGCTGTCTTTGATCGAGGAAGCACTGGGTCTGAAAGAGGCGGTGAATATCACCGGTCTTGACTTGAAAACAGATATGACAGCGGAAGAGATTTCTCTGGAGATGACTATCGATCCTGAGAACCTAGACTACGAAGCAGCCAAAAAGCTTCCAAACTACGCGCAGCTGTTTGAGCAGATCGAGACCCTGAGTCCGGAAGAATTGCTGAACAAGTTTAAGGGAAGCGACGGTGTGGAAGTGCCGTCTTCAAATTAGGAAGTTTCCATCCAGTTCTCTGAAGAGAGCTGGATTTTTGCTGGATTTCAGAGTCAGACTTCGGATAAATATTAGCTAAAGCTTATTGAAAAATTAGGAGAATTCGGGTGAATTAAATTTGTGAAAAGCCTATAATTATGCTATAATAGGGATATTCTAAAGAAAGAGGGTGTAATTGTGGGATTTACAGATGAAACAGTACGTTTTAATCTCGATGATTCAAATAAAAAGGAAATTAGCGAGACTTTGACCGATGTCTACAAGTCGCTCAATGAAAAAGGATACAATCCAATCAATCAAATCGTGGGATACGTACTCAGTGGTGATCCTGCGTACGTACCTCGCTATAACAATGCCCGCAATCAAATCCGCAAATACGAGCGCGATGAGATTGTTGAGGAGTTAGTTCGTTATTATTTGAAAGGACAAGGCGTCGATCTCTAATGAGAATTATGGGATTAGATGTGGGCTCAAAAACGGTTGGGGTTGCTATTAGTGATCCTCTTGGTTTTACAGCTCAAGGACTGGAGATTATTCCGATTCATGAAGAAAAGGGCGAATTCGGCCTAGAGCGCTTGGGTGAGCTGGTGAAAGAGTATAAGGTTGATAAGTTCGTTATTGGCCTGCCTAAGAACATGAACAATACCAGTGGACCTCGGGTGGAGGCCAGTCAGGCTTATGGTCAGCGGATTGCTGAGCTATTTGGCCTGCCGGTTGACTATCAGGATGAGCGTTTGACGACGGTGGCTGCTGAGCGCATGCTGGTGGAGCAGGCGGATATTAGCCGCAGCAAGCGCAAGAAAGTTATTGATAAGCTAGCCGCGCAGCTGATTTTGCAGAATTATCTGGATCGAAATTTTTAGAAAAGAAATGAAGGAGACACTAGTATGACACATGATCATAACCATGACCACGAGCATGAAGAGCGTGAATTAATCACCTTGGTTGACGAGCAAGGGAACGAAACTTTATTTGAAATTCTTTTGACCATTGACGGTAAGGAAGAGTTTGGAAAGAATTATGTTCTTTTGATTCCGGCTAATGCGGAAGAAGATGAGAACGGTGAGGTAGAGATTCAAGCTTATTCCTTTACTGAAAATGAAGATGGCACAGAAGGAGACCTGCAGCCAATCCCAGAAGACTCAAATGCTGAATGGGATATGATTGAAGAAGTCTTCAACAGCTTTATGGAGGAGTAAGACTGGCTCTGCCTTGGTCAGGAATGGGCAAGTGCAGGTGAGAGACCGTTTAAACTTGATAGTAGAGGGAAGTAGCCAAGCCTTGGCTCTTTTCCAGCGTGCATTATGATAAACATTAGAAAGAGGAGCGAGTTGCAATTCAGATTTGAATTCTGCTTCGCTGCTCTTTTTTGGGTAAGAAAATGAATGAAATTGAAGAATGGCTGAACAGCCGAATTGGTCTAAACTTTCGTTCGGGTCTAGGGCGGATGCAGCAGGCAGTGACTCTTTTGGGGAATCCTGAGCGGAGCTATCCAACGATTCATGTAACTGGTACAAATGGCAAAGGTTCTACTATTGCCTTTATGCGTCAGCTGTTTGCGGGGCATAGTCGCAAGACAGGAAGTTTTACTTCGCCTCACATGATTAGTATTCATGATCGGATTTGTATCAACGGCCAACCGATTGCTTCAGCTGATTTTATCCGTCTGGGTCAGCAGGTGCAAAAGATAGAGCAAGAACTGCTCAAAAGTCATGACCAGCTGTCCTATTTTGAAATTCTGACTTTGATTGCTTTTCTCTATTTCAAGGAGCAGGAAGTGGATTTGGCCTTGATTGAGGTAGGGATTGGCGGACTCTTGGACACGACCAATGTCATTACGGGAGATATTGCGGTCATCAGCTCTGTGGGCTTGGACCATCAAGAAACTCTGGGAAGGGGCTTAACGGCGATTGCGGAACAAAAGGCAGGGATTTTCAAGACGGGGCGGCCAGCGGTCATCGGGCCGCTGCCAGAGGAGGCACGATTGGTTTGTAAGCAACGAGCTGAGGAGCTGGGAATAGAACTCTATCAGTATGGTCGCGATTTTTCTCTGACGAATCAGTCTTTTTCCAATTCGACTATGACCCTATCCAATCTTGAACTGGGTCTCAAGGGGGGCTATCAGGAGGAAAATGCAGCGCTGGCCCTGCAGGCATTCCTGCTCTTCATGCAGCAGCAAGGCTGGGAAATAGATTCTGCTAGGATTCGGACGGCCTTGCAGGAGACTCGTTGGGCTGGGCGCTTGGAAGAAGTCAGTCCAGGTATCTATCTTGATGGGGCCCATAATCTTCCTGCGCTGCAGAGGTTAGTAGAGTTTATCCAGAGCCAGAATGACAAAGAGTGCCTGCTTCTTTTCGGTGCTCTCAAGCGTAAGGACTATAGCGCTATGCTGGCTTATCTGCGAGAGGCCTTGCCAGATGTTCAGTTGACGGTTACTTCCTTTTCTGATGGAGATTCCCTTGGTCAAGCTGAAGCGGACGGCTTCTTCTACATAGAGGATTATCGGCAACTTATTCAGAATTTTCGGGAGAGGCAAAACGATAATCAGCTGCTTTTCATTACGGGCTCTCTCTATTTTATTGCGGAAGTCAGAGCTTATTTGACAAGTTTATAAATTGACCGCCAGAGTCCCGCTTTGGTACAATAAAGACAGAAGAAAAAGGAGAATACTATGGCAATTTCTAAAAAGTTAATGATTTCAGGTTTAACTGCTGCGGCTGTTTTGGCCTTGACAGCTTGCGGTTCTAATCAGAACCAGACAGCACCTTCCTCTCAGTCTCAGTCAGTCGCTTCCAGCAAGCCAGCAGAGTCTTCGTCGGTAGCTAGCACGTCTAGTGCGGCCAATAGCAGCTCATCAGCTTCTGCATCCTCTTCTGAGCAAGCAGCCAATGGCGAGCTGGATGGCAGCTATCAGACAAGTCATGAAGGCGATCAGCTGACCTTACAGATTTCAGGAACTACTGGCCAGCTGACCAAGGTCGAGCCTGATGGTGATCAGGAAATAGAACAGGTTCAAATTGATGCTACCAACCAGACTATGGTCATTGGGGATGATGTCAAGCGCTATCGCATTGAGGGCAATCAGCTGACTATCGAGGACCTTTCCCAAGAGCCTTATGATGATGACACACTGGTCTTTACAAAACAATGATGAAAAAGCCCTGTCTTGAATAGGGTTTTTCCTTTTATCAGCTGCGGAAAGGGAGTGAAGGTCTGAGGCAGAGCAGTTTTCAAAAGCTGTCATAGTTTTTTCATCGGTCGGAAATGCGGTTTGCATTGATATAAACGTTGTTTTAAGGCGCTTTTACTGCTATACTAGAATATATGCAATGAGATAGGAGAGTGTATGACTTTCAGGAAATTCCGCTTATTAATGTCAAAATACGGTTTCAGCATCATTATTATGCTGCTGGAGCTGGTCTTTGTCTTTGTTGCGTTTTTCTATTTTAATGAGATTGCACCCAACTGGCTGTCAGTGGTCATGATTGTTTTCCTGTATATTGGGACCATTTTAGCCATTGTCAACCGCAATATGCCGCCGGAGAGTAAGGTGACCTGGCTCCTGATTGCTGTGGTACCGGTATTTGGCTTCCTGCTCTATCTGATGTTTGGCGAGCGGCGGCTGTCTAAAAAGGAAATGATCCAGCTGGAAAATATGGACTCTATGAAATTTCGTGAGGACAACAGCTACGATCTTCGTGTCCAGCTGAAAAAGAAAAACAAGTCGGCCTACGGCATTATCAAGTCATTACTGAGTATGGACAATAATGCGGATGTCTATGACGGTACAGCTTCTCGCTATTTTCCCATCGGTGAGGAGATGTTTGAGGCTATGTTGGAGGATCTGCGGGCTGCTGAGAAATTCATTTTTCTGGAATTTTATATCATCGATGAAGGGCTGATGTGGGACAGTGTTCTGGAAATCTTGGTCGAAAAAGCTTCGCAAGGCGTTGAAGTCAAGCTGCTCTATGATGATATTGGCTGCATGGCTACTTTGCCAGGCGATTATACCCGTAAGCTGCGCAAGATGGGCATCGAGGCTTATAAGTTTAACAAGGTGATTCCGCGAATGACGGTATCCTACAACAACCGTGACCACCGCAAGATTTTGGTCATTGACGGTCAGGTTGGCTATACTGGCGGCATCAATCTGGCTGACGAGTATATCAATCATATCGTCCGTTTTGGCCACTGGAAAGATGGCGGTGTCCGCTTGGAAGGTCGGGCAGTCAAGGCTCTGACGCGGCTCTTTCTCATGAACTGGTATATCAATCGTGGGGAAATTACAGACTTTGACAAGTACCATCTGGAAAATAAAGCTGTCGAAGGCAAAGGGCTTTACGTTCCCTATGGCAGCGGGCCTAAGCCTATTTATAAGGATCAGGTTGGCAAAACGGTCTATCAAAATATCATCAGTCAGGCTACGGACTATGTCTACATTACCACGCCTTATCTGATTATTGACTATGACCTGACGGAGGATATTAAGAATGCTGCTATGCGAGGAGTGGATGTCCGCATCGTGACTCCTTTCATTCCGGACAAGAAGCTGATTCAGATTGTTACCCGCGGAGCCTATCCGGATCTGATGGAAGCAGGGGTTAAGATCTTTGAGTACACGCCAGGGTTTATCCACAGTAAGAACGTGGTGGCCGATGATGAATTTGCCGTGGTAGGGACGATTAATTTTGACTACCGCAGTCTGGTGCACCATTATGAAAATGCAGTCCTGATGTATCATACGGAGAGTATCCCAGCTATCAAGGAAGATTTTGAAGCCATTTTTGAGGCTTCTGAGGAAATTCTTCCTGAAAATCTTGATAGCAGCTGGTATCGTCGCTTTATCAAAGAAATCATGCAGCTCTTTGCACCTATGCTCTAATGCCAAGGGGGCAAATTCTGAAGCAATATACAGAAAATCTGAGGCGGAAGTTTTAGATTTTTTGCATGTGCTTTTGTTAATCGTGCTGAGATGTGTTCTTGACATTTTTGCTTTTATGTGGGGGCGGATTTTTGCTCTGTTTTTACGAATGTAAAAAATAAAGGAATTTTTTAAGATGACAATGGAGAAAATTTCCAGTCAGCCGCTTGCTTATGAAACGAGAGAATATCGCTGTTTTCGGGAATTGGAGGAGCTGGCTAGAAGCTATAATGCTCAGAAGAAGGGTCAAGAGAAAGCTGACAGGAGGACAGGAATTTGATATACTAGATGGGACTGATATCAAGGAGAATATTTTATATGCATGATACAACGGAAGAAAAAGTTTTAGAGGTTTCAGAGGAGCAGCTGACTAGGGCTGAAAGGTCTGAGCAAAAAATTACCAATCCAGAGCCGACGCCCTATTTTTTGACGCTCTTGTGCAGTTTGGCTATCAGCCTGCTGAGTGTGGTCAATCCTTTGTTGACCAATCTAGCAACGAATTTACAAAGCCAGAACCTCTATGCCGGCTGGGCCATGACTCAGGGGCAGGTGCCTTATTCGCAAATATATGGGACTAGTGGCCTGCTTTACTATCTGATGGCTTGGACCAGCAGCCTGGCTTTTGGCCAGCTTTTGTGGATGGTCTTTCAGACGCTGGCTCTGTGGCTGGCTGGACTTTTCCTGCACAAGACCTTGGTGCTCTTACAGCCTAAACAGGATTTATCGCGCAGCCTCCTACTGCTCTTTTACCTTCTAGTCTTTGCTCTTGGATTTGGCGGTCTTTACTCTAGTATTTTTGTTCTGCCCTTTATTTTTTGGAATCTATCTTTTTTGGTGCGCTATCTGCAGGATTCAATCAAGGATGAAAAGTTCATTATCTATGGAGCTTTTGGAGCTCTTGCTTTTATGATTGATCCGGTTTCCAGCCTAGTCTTCTACTCTTTGACTGCTCTGGTGCTTTTGGTCTACAATATCGCAGCCAAGCGTGCGGCTCGAGGCTTTTATCAGCTTTTAGCTGGTCTCTTTGGCTTCTCAGTGATTTTTTATCCTATCGGCTACTTTACTGTTGCCAATCAAACCTTTGGTCAGGCTATCAGTCAGGTGACCTATGCTTGGGATTCCATCAGCTTGATTGGCAGTCATAGCCTTTCTAATTTGATTTATTATGGCTTGCTGACGGTTGGTCTAGGTTTTATTTCTGCTTTGGGTGCCAATCTCTTTTCAAGGGAAAAGGGGCAAGCAACCAGCCTGCGCGTCTTGCGCTTTATCGGTCTGCTAGGGCTATTCATTACTGTCTTTGCGGCTTTTATCCTGCCAGATCAGGGCAGTTATCAACTGCTTCCGGCCCTGCCTTTTGCCATGATTCTTTTTGCTTTGTGGTTCAATAAAGGCAAGCAGCAGGCACCAGGGCGTCATCGTCGAGATCGCCGTCGTCCTACGATGTGGACTTCCTATCTCTCAGGCCAGTTCTTTCTGCCACTCTTAGCCATCTTTTATCTGATTGGTTATCCTTTGGTGAATGAGTATATCCTTTCCAGCGGTGTATCTGCTGAAAGAAGTGAGGCGGCTCTGTATATTAAGGAAAAGACCAAGGATGGGGATACTATCTATGCCTGGGACACCTCGGCTAGTCTGTATCAGAAGAGCAGCCGCCTATCTGCTGTCTCTCTCTTGTCTCCAACTTTGTATGTGGGAACGGCTGAAAATCGTTTGGGTCTTCAGAAGGGACTTGAAAACAGCCAGCCCAAGTATATTTTGGTTAACAATGATGTCAAATTGCTATCAGATGTGAAGCAGCTAATTTCCCAAAATTACAAGGAAGCTGACCTCAAACTCGACCATTTCAAGCTTTATCAACTTAAATAGTAAAAAATCAATATGTTGTGTCTAAAGTTAAAAATTAACTTTTTTTCCACAACATATTGATTTTTAATTTTAACGTGTTATAATGAAACTTGTATCGACTTATTTAAAAAATACTGTTCTTTGGATGAACTGCTGTCGGAGATTTCCTATAAATTTCTTGGCAGGTGGCTGGTCTGAAGAGATTTGATTTGTCCTAAGGGCAGAGAAAAGGAAGTGTTCGTGATGATTTTAAGGGAAGAGAAGTTTGAAACTGCTCCAGCGATTTATGTGGAGAAGCGGGATGGCCGCAGAGTGGCTTTTGATGTGTCAAAGATTTATAAGGCTATGGTGCGGGCAGCTCAGGAAGTCGGTCCGCTGAATCCAATGCTGGAAGCCAAGCTAGAAGCTATCACAGACCGCATTGTGGCAGAAATCAGCAGTCGCTTCGCTAAGTATGTCAAAATCTATGAGATTCAGAACATCGTTGAGCATGAGCTTTTGAATGCCAAGGAATATGCCATTGCAGAGAACTACATCACTTACCGCACCCAACGGGATTTTGAGCGCTCAAAAGCGACTGATATCAACTTTACCATCGACAAGCTCCTCAATAAAGACCGCACGGTAGTCAATGAGAATGCTAATAAGGACAGTGATGTTTTCAATACCCAACGGGATTTGACGGCTGGGATTGTCGGCAAATCCATCGGCCTTAAGATGCTGCCGCCTCATGTGGCCAATGCCCACCAGAAGGGGGACATCCACTACCATGATTTGGACTACAGCCCTTATACACCGATGACGAACTGCTGTCTGATTGACTTTGACGGCATGCTGAAAAATGGCTTCAAGATTGGCAATGCAGAAGTAGAAAGTCCTAAGTCTATCCAGACCGCGACAGCTCAAATCTCGCAAATCATTGCCAATGTAGCTTCTAGTCAGTACGGAGGTTGCTCAGCGGACCGAATTGACGAAGTCTTGGCGCCCTATGCTAAGCTTAATTACCAAAAGCATCTCAAGGATGCGGAGCAATGGGTTTTGCCGGATAAGCAGGAAGAGTACGCCTGGGCGAAGACCAAGAAGGACATCTACGATGCCATGCAGTCGCTGGAGTATGAGATTAATACTCTCTTTACCTCTAACGGTCAAACTCCTTTTACCTCGCTGGGCTTTGGTCTTGGGACCAATCGTTTTGAGCGGGAAATTCAGAAGGCCATTCTCAATATCCGCATCAAGGGACTGGGAAGCGAGCACCGCACAGCAATTTTCCCTAAGCTGATTTTCACCCTTAAGCGTGGGCTCAATCTCGAGCCAGGGACGCCTAACTACGACATCAAAGAACTGGCTCTAGAGTGTGCCACTAAGCGCATGTATCCAGATGTGCTTTCCTATGACAAGATTATTGACTTGACCGGATCGTTCAAGGTACCGATGGGCTGCCGTTCTTTCCTGCAAGGTTGGAAGGATGAAAATGGTCAGGAAGTCAACTCTGGCCGTATGAATCTAGGAGTTGTTACTGTCAATCTGCCGCGGATTGCGCTTGAATCCGAGGGGGATCTGGATAAATTCTGGGAACTCTTTAATGAGCGGATGAATATCGCTGAGGACGCTTTGGTCTACCGAGTGGAGCGGACCAAGGAAGCCAGTCCAGCCAATGCACCGATTCTTTATCAGTATGGGGCTTTTGGCCAACGCTTGGGCAAGTATGATCAGGTAGACCAGCTCTTTACTCACCGTCGTGCAACGGTTTCCCTAGGCTATATCGGTCTCTATGAAGTGGCAGCAGTCTTTTACGGCGGTAATTGGGAGACCAATCCTGAAGCCAAGGACTTTACGGTTGCTATTGTCAAAGATATGAAGCGTCGGGTGGAAGAATGGTCCGAGCAGTATGACTATCATTTCTCTGTCTACTCGACGCCATCTGAAAGTCTGACCGACCGCTTCTGCCGTTTGGATACAGAGAAGTTTGGGGTTGTTTCAGATATTACCGACAAGGAATACTATACTAACTCCTTCCACTACGATGTGCGCAAGAATCCAACGCCTTTTGAAAAGCTGGACTTTGAGAAGATTTATCCTGAAGTGGGAGCCTCAGGCGGCTTTATCCACTACTGTGAATATCCTGTTCTCCAGCAAAATCCCAAGGCTCTGGAAGCAGTTTGGGACTATGCCTATGACCGAGTTGGTTACTTAGGTACAAATACACCGATTGACCGCTGTTACAAGTGTAACTTTGAGGGAGATTTCACGCCGACCGAGCGGGGCTTCACCTGTCCAAACTGTGGCAACAGCGATCCCAAGACGGTCGATGTGGTCAAGCGGACCTGTGGTTACTTAGGAAATCCGCAAGCCCGTCCGATGGTTAACGGCCGACACAAGGAAATATCAGCTCGGGTCAAGCACATGAATGGCTCGACTATTAAGTACGAAGGAAATTAAGATGGGAAAGTATCAATTGGACGACAAAGGAAAGGCTCAGGTGCAGCGTTTCCATGAAAAACATTCGCAGGGAGGCAGCGGCAAAAAAGAACGATTGGCCAAACTGCGTCAGCAATTTTTAGAAAAGAACAAGAAAGAATAGAAGTCAGAGTGGGGCGCAAGGCGGTCTCACTCTCTTCGTATCAGGAGGAAGTATGGAACTGAGACGACCGAAGCTAGAAGACAAGGAAAAGATTTTAGAGATGCTGGCCGACTTTGAAGCAGCTGGCAGCCGGCAGGATGGCTTCTTTGGTGGAGTGGATTTTGTCTACGAGGACTGGCTGGAGACGATTCAGCTAGCTGAGGCAGGTCTAGGCTTGCCGCAAGGTTTTGTGCCTTACATCCAACTAATCTCTTTTGCAGCGGATGGTCAGGCTGTGGGCTTTCTCAATCTGCGCTTGCGGCTCAATGACTACTTGTTCCAAGAAGGCGGGCATATCGGCTATAGTATCCGTCCCTCTGCACGTGGGCAAGGATTGGCAAAAGAGCAGCTGCGACAAGGCTTGCAAGTAGCCAAAAATAAAAATATTAAACGAGTCCTAGTGACTTGCGATTGTGATAATGCTGCCAGCCGGTCAGTGATTCTGGCGAATGGCGGGGCTTTAGAGGATATTCGAGGCGGGAAAGAGCGTTATTGGATTGATATAGATTGAGGAAAGCCTATGAAGTTACGACGACCAACTTTGGAAGATAAAGACGCGATTTTAGAGATGATTGCGGAGTTCGATGCAGCAAAATCCTATATGCACGGTGGCATGGGCTCCACTTGGAAGCGAGCAAAGGAATATGAGGATTGGTTGAAAATTGTAGAACGGCAGGAAGATGTGGCAAACTTGCCAGCAGGTTGGGTTCCTGCCATTCAATTTTTATCCTTTGATGAGACTGGCTTGCCTCTGGGCTTTTTAGCCCTACGCCTATCCTTAAATGAGAAATTATTTGTGGAGGGTGGGCATATTGGCTATTCTATCCGGCCAAGTCAACGCAGAAAGGGCTTGGCTAAGTTGCAGCTAGAGCTAGGAATAGCGGAGGCTCGAAAGCAAGGATTGGAACGAGTGCTGATTACCTGCGATGAAGACAACGAAGCCAGTCGTCGCACCATTCTCTCTGCTGGCGGTGTTTACGAAAATACAATCGATAGAAGTCAGCGCTACTGGATAGAGCTAGATGGGGAGGTGTCATGAACAATCCCAAACCTCAAGAATGGAAAAGTGAGGAGCTGAGCAAGGGGCGAATCATTGACTATAAGGCTTTTAACTTTGTAGATGGCGAAGGTGTCCGCAACTCCCTCTATGTCAGTGGCTGTATGTTTCACTGTGAGGGCTGCTATAATGCAGCAACTTGGTCCTTCAACGCTGGCATTCCTTATACCCAAGAGTTGGAGGAGCAGATTATGAAAGACTTGGCGGAGCCCTATGTGCAGGGGCTGACCCTCCTAGGCGGCGAGCCTTTTCTCAATACAGGTATTCTCCTGCCCTTGGTCAAGCGGATTCGGAGAGAGCTACCGGACAAGGACATTTGGTCCTGGACGGGTTACACCTGGGAGGAGATGATGCTGGAAACGGAGGATAAGCTGGAGCTGCTGAGTTTGATTGATATTCTGGTGGACGGCCGTTTTGACCTTACCAAGAAGAATCTCATGCTGCAGTTTCGCGGTTCTTCTAATCAGCGCATTATTGATGTCCAGAAGTCCCTTCAGTCAGGCCAGGTAGTCATCTGGGAGAAGCTCAATGATGGCTTGCAGGCCTATGAGCAAGTTGACAGAGATAAGATGCTTTAAAAAACAAGCAAAATACTGATATAAAAGAGGGTTCACCTCTTTTTCTGTTGCCAAAAACAGTATAAAATATCGGTTTTTCGAGAATGAAGAAGGAATTTACTGAAAATTAATACAGACTGTCCTTTTTTGTCAACAAAATTTGAAAAAAACTAAAATATTTTTAAATATTTTAGTGTATCATAATGCATTTATGATATAATAAAATGTATTTATATCTCAGGGGAGAAAAAGGGAGAATTATGAATCATCATAGGAGAAATGTGCCTGCTTCTAAAAAGGGGAAGAAGCTTAGGCTCTTTAATGCAGCTTTACTGACATTGGTAAGCTTGGTTTCAGGTTTGCTGGTTTTTTCTATATTTAAAAATAATGTTCTGGCGTTTCATCACCTGAACCTTGTTTTGTCTGCTTTTTTGGCGGCTGTTATTTTACTGGCAGCCTTCTTTATATGGAAAAATAAGTTCAAAGTTCTGACCACGGTGCTTTTGTTTGTGACCTTGCTGGTATCTTCAGGAGCCATGTACGGGGTCAAGGAATTGATGGACTTATCTAGAGGTGTGAACTCCACTTCAAATTACTCTGAAATTGAAATGGCCGTTTATGTCCGGGCGGACAGCGATAAATCAGATGTGACTCAGCTGCAGAAGCTGACAGCTCCGACTGAAAATGGAGACAAGGACAATGTAACGGCTCTTCTGGACCACATCAAGAAGACTAAAAAGACAGAGCTCACAGTGGAAAACAGCTCTTCATATATTGCAGCCTACAAGGCCCTCATCAATCAAGAGGCGGAAGCTATTGCCCTCAATAGTTCATTTGGAGATATGCTGGCTTCTCACGATGCTGATTATGCTTCAAAGATAAAGAAAATCTATACTTATAAAATCACCCGTCAAGTAGAGACAGGCAAGCGCAGGGATGATGCCAATGCGGATGTCTTCAATATCTATGTCAGCGGTATTGACACTTATGGGTCTATCTCATCTGTCTCACGCTCAGATGTCAATATCATCATGACGGTCAATCGCAAGACCAAGAAAGTCCTCTTGACTACAACTCCTCGTGATTCTTATGTGGCGATTGCAGATGGAGGGGCTGGGCAGATGGACAAGCTGACCCATGCAGGGATTTATGGAGTAGATGCTTCTGTCCACACGCTGGAAAATCTTTACGGGATTCGCATTGACTACTATGTTCGTCTGAACTTCACTTCCTTCCTCAAGCTAGTAGACCTGCTGGGTGGGATTGATGTTGAAAATGACCAAGAATTTACCAGCCGACATGGTAATCATCATTTCCCAGTAGGGAAAGTCCATATGAACTCAGATCAGGCATTAGGCTTTGTTCGCGAGCGTTACTCCCTTCAGGGTGGTGACAATGACCGCGGAAAAAATCAAGAAAAGGTTATCGAAGCAGTCATTAAAAAGCTGACTTCAACCAGTGCTTTGAAGAACTACAACGAGATTATTTCCGGCTTGCAGGACTCTATCCAGACTAACATGGAGTTGCCTGTTCTTATGAATCTGGTCAATACCCAGCTGGAGTCAGGGGGAAGCTATCAAGTTCAGTCACAAGCCATCAGCGGAAACGGACGCATGGATTTACCATCCTATGCTATGCCAGATTCTAATCTCTACATGATGGAAATCCAACCGGAAAGCCTTGATAATGCTAAGGCAGCGATTCAGCAGGTAATGGAAGGGAAAACACCATGATTGATATCCATTCTCATATTATATTTGATGTGGACGATGGCCCTAAGAATTTTGAGGATTCCAAAAAACTGCTGGAAGAAAGTTATCGACAGGGAGTTCGGACCATCATCTCTACTTCTCATCGCAGAAAGGGTATGTTTGAAACGCCTGAAGAGACCATTAGCGCTAATTTTAAAATGGTAAAAGAACTGGCAGAGCTTGTAGCGCCTGACTTGACGGTTCTCTATGGGGCAGAGGTTTACTACACTAGCGATGTGGCGGATAAGTTGGAAAAGGGGATTTTCCCCAGTCTAGCTGGTACACGCTATGTGTTGATTGAGTTTAGCATGGCGACGCCCTATAAGGACATTCATAAAGGCTTGGCTCAGATTCTGCGCTTAGGTCTAACACCGGTCGTGGCTCATATCGAGCGCTATCACTGCCTGGAAAATGATGAAAAGAAGGTGCAGGAACTCATTAATATGGGCTGCTATACTCAGATTAACAGCTCCAGTGTTCTGAAGCCTAAGCTGCTTGGAGACTCGCATAAATTTATGAAAAAACGGGCTCAGTTCTTTTTGGAGAAGGACTTGGTCCACTTTGTTGCCAGCGACATGCACAATCTAAGTCAGAGACCGCCTTTTATGAAGGAGGCCTTTGACATCGTCGCTAAGAAATACGGTTCCCGCCGGGCAGAAGCCCTCTTTGGCGGCAACCAAGCCTTATTATTGAAAAATGAATTGATTTAGGGGAAAAATGGAAAAACAAGAAAAGCAAATCGTAGAAATCGATATTCTGTCCTTGCTCAGAGCCTTATGGTTGAAGAAATTTACTATCGTATTGGGAGCTGTGCTCTTTTCTTTGCTGGCTTTTGGCTACAGCGTCTTTATTGCTAAGAAAATGTATCAGAGCACCACACGCATCTATGTGGTTAGCCGTCAGAATGAAACGCAGGCAGCTTTGACTAATCAGGACCTGCAGGCGGGTTCATACCTCGTTAAGGACTTTAAGGAAATCATTCTGTCACAGGCGGTTCTGTCACAGGCAATTAGTGAGTTGAAACTGCAAACGTCACCAAGAGAGCTGACGCGTCACATCACCGTTTCCGTTCCGGCGGATACTCGTATCGTTTCGATTACAGTTAAAGATGACAATCCGGAGGAAGCGGCTCGCATTGCCAATGCCTTTCGTAATATCGCCGCTGAGAAAATCATCGAGGTGACAAAAGTTTCTGATGTGACAACTTTGGAAGAAGCAACAGTCCCAGCAGAGCCTTCTTCACCAAATATTCGGCGTAATGTTATCTTAGGATTTTTAGGGGGCAGCGTCCTGATGTCGATCTTTATCATCGCTGTAGAAATCCTGGATGATCGGGTGAAGAAGCCAGAGGACATTGAAGAAGTCATGGGCTTGACGCTATTGGGCGTTATCCCAGATATGAACAGAATGTAAGGGAGAGAAAATGGCAACCTTAGAATTAGTTAGGAAAAAAAGGAACCTTGTCAAACTAACCGAGGAATACTACAATGCTCTAAGTACTAATGTACAGCTGAGCGGCGCCAATATCAAGATGGTCGAAATAAGCTCGGTGACGGCAAATGAAGGAAAGTCTACAACCTCAGTCAATCTCGCGGCCGCCTTTGCCAGAGCTGGTCACAAGACCTTGATGATCGATGCGGATATCCGCAACTCAGTCATGTCCGGTGTGTTTAGCAGTCAGAGAAAAGTATCAGGACTGACGGACTATCTGTCAGGACAGGCTGCCCTGCATGAAGTCATCAACGATACAGATCTGGACAACCTAGATGTGATCTTATCTGGTCCAGTATCACCTAATCCGACGGGGCTTTTGCAAAGCAAGCAGTTTGAAGCGCTTTTGACTGACTTGCGTGTCCGCTATGACTACATCATCGTAGATACTTCACCGATTGGTCTGGTCATTGATGCGGCTATCATCGCTCAGAAATGTGATGCTAGCTTCTTGGTGACACAAGCAGGCCATATCAAACGAAAAGCAGTCATGAAAGCTAAAGAGCAGTTGGAACAAACGGGAACTCCTTTTTTGGGTGTTGTCCTCAATAAATATAACATTGATTTGGAGCGCTATGGTGCCTACGGAACTTATGGGGGATATGGCAGCTATGGCAATTATGGGAAATAGGGAATAAAGAGTTTTAGGATAATTGGGAGATTAGGAACATGACAAGAGCGAGAAAAAGAGTCATCTTAATTATTGTTGATATTATTTTGCTCAGTATAAGTCAGGGGATTTCAAAATTCTTCTTAGCGAAATATGTCGGGATAACGGATTTATCTTTTGTCTCTATTTTAATAGGGATTATTGTACTGTATTTGACATTTGCAACACTGTCGAATGTATTTTCTACCATTACAAGGTATACAGATTACAAAACAATGTTTCGAGTAGGGGGCTCAATTTTGGGAGCTTACTCGATTGTATATATTGTAGAGAAAATTTTTTATGAATCCACAAATAGTAGATATATTGTTCTTTCTATGCTGCTATCGTTTTTGTTGGTTATTGCTTCAAGGCTGACTTGGCGGGAGATTCATGAATTTGTGCAGCACCCTTCAGCCTTACTGGGTAAGAAAGTAGATGGGACGAAGACCCTTGTTGTTGGTTCAGGGGATGGTGCTAGTCTCTTTATCAAGACAGCCCAGCAAAAATCAAAAGATTTAAAGATAGTTGCGATTGTGGATGATGATAAGAATAAGCAAAATACGTATCTTCATGGAGTAAAAGTTGTAGGAACAACTGAGCAGATACCTGAAATTGTAGGGAATTATGAAGTTGAACAAATTGTCATTGCCATTCCTTCGTTGGCTCCGGATGATTACGAGCGAATCGTAGAGTACTGCCAACAGACGGAGGTCAAGGTCAATGCCATGCCTAAGTATGAACAGGTGATTACGGGGAAACTATCTGTCAGCAAACTTCAGGAAATTGATATTGCAGATCTGTTAGGGCGTAAAGAAGTTAAGCTGGATCAGCAAAGTTTGAAGTCCAATATTAAATGCAAGACAGTTCTTGTTACGGGGGCCGGCGGCTCTATCGGCTCGGAACTTTGCCGTCAGATTGCTCAATTCTGCCCAGCTAGGCTCCTGCTTCTAGGTCATGGAGAAAATTCAATTTATTTGATTCACAAGGAGCTGTCAAGCCGTTATAAAGATGATATTGAGTTGATTCCAATCATTGCAGATATTCAAGATAGAGAGAGGATTTTCCATATTATGGAAACCTATCGTCCTGATCGAGTGTATCATGCAGCAGCTCACAAGCATGTTCCTTTGATGGAGTACAATCCGACAGAAGCGGTCAAAAATAATATCTATGGTACACGAAATGTAGCAGAAGCAGCAAAGGCAGCTGGTGTCGCGAAATTTGTTATGATTTCTACAGATAAGGCGGTCAACCCGCCTAATGTTATGGGGGCAACTAAACGTGTAGCAGAAATGGTCGTGACCAGTTTAAATGAAGAAGGAAAGACTCTTTTCTCAGCTGTCCGCTTTGGGAATGTTTTGGGCAGCCGAGGTAGTGTCGTTCCTTTGTTCAAGGAGCAGATTGCCAAGGGAGGTCCTATCACCGTGACGGACTTTCGAATGACACGCTATTTCATGACCATACCAGAAGCCAGCCGCTTGGTGATTCAGGCTGGAGCCTTGATGCAAGGGGGAGAGGTTTTTGTCTTGGATATGGGCGAGCCTGTGAAAATTTTGGACTTGGCTAAAAAGATGATCACGCTCAGTGGCCATACTGAAGAGGAGATTCAGATTCAAGAAGCAGGCATTCGACCGGGTGAAAAGCTTTATGAAGAGCTCTTGTCTGCCAAGGAAAAGGTTAATGATCAAGTCTATGAAAAGATTTTTGTAGGGAATGTTCAGTCGCTGCCCAAGACCGAGGTGGATTCCTATGTGGACTCTCTTCTGTCTCTTGGTGCAAATGATCTCAAGGACAGCTTGGTAAAGTTTGCACAGCAATAAGTTTTTAGGATAATCATGTATAAATTTTTTAAACGAACATTAGATATAGTCTTATCATTCTTAGGAATGATTGCCTTATCACCGTTTTTTCTGCTTCTAGTACTTGCTATTAAATTGGATTCAAAAGGACCAGTTTTGTTCAAACAGAAGCGGGTCGGTCTGCATAAGAAACACTTCTATATTTTGAAATTCAGAACGATGCGAATTGACACCCCTAAAGATACCCCAACTCATTTACTGGAAAATCCTGAGCAATGGATTACAAAGGTTGGGAAGTTTCTTAGGAAGACGTCTATGGATGAGTTGCCTCAGATTTGGAATATTTTTGTGGGTGACATGAGTATCATAGGTCCAAGACCGGCTCTTTGGAATCAGTATGATTTGATTGAAGAGCGAGACCGCTATGGAGCAAATGATGTTTTGCCAGGTCTGACGGGATGGGCTCAGATTCACGGGCGAGATGAGTTGCCGATTGCTAAGAAAGCTGAATTGGACGGCTACTACGTCCAGCATCTATCTTTTGGATTGGATGTCCGCTGTTTCTTTGGCACCATTAAGAGTGTAGTCAAGAGCGAAGGAGTTGTCGAAGGGGGCACGGGAAATATGGAAAAGAAAGATTAAAGGCTGATGAAAAGAATATTAATTACGGGAGAGGGTAGCTATATCGGCCGGAGCTTTAAGAGGTATGTTTCCTCACGGGAGGATGTTCAGGTTGATGAGCTGGACGTCCGCGGGGAAACCTGGAAGGAGAAAGATTTTTCGTCTTTTGATGTAATTTTGCATTTGGCGGCGATTGTCCATATCTCCAACCCATCAAAAGAGATGGAATCGGTATATAATCAAGTCAATACTCAGCTACCGTATGAATTGGCTCAAAAGGCTAAACGCGAAGGCGTCAAACAGTTTATCTTTATGAGCAGCATGAGCGTCTATGGCGAAGTTTTGGGAGATCGGGTTATCACAAAGGATACAAAAGAGCGTCCTGATTCTTTTTATGGCAAAAGCAAACTAGCTGCTGAGCAACTTCTGGCGGAATTGGAGAGCGAAGATTTCAAATTGGCAGTTTTACGGCCGCCAATGGTTTATGGTCATCAAGCTAAAGGAAACTATAAGCGATTGTCAAAGTTGGCTCAGAAGCTACCAGTCTTCCCTTTGGTTCAGAATGAACGTAGTATGATTTATATTGACAATCTTTGTGAGTTTATCAGGCTGATTGTTCAGAATCAAGACAGCGGTATCTTCTATCCTCAAAATCAGGACTATGTCAACACCTCTCAGCTAGTCAAAGAAATAAAACGGACTCATGGTCAGAGAGTAGTCTTGCTGCCAGCATTTAACTTGATTTTAAAAAAATTGTCCCGCTATGTTTCGACTCTAAATAAGCTGTTTTCAGATTTAACTTATGAAAAAGAGATGTCTAGCTATCCTCAGTCTTATCAGGTGGCAGATTTTAGGAGGTCTATTGAGAGGACGGAGAAGGGAAACTAGTTTAGGATGATTGGGGGGATTGTTAGTGAAGTTTTCGGTATTGATGTCTGTCTATCAGAAAGAGAATCCGGATTTCTTAAGAAAGAGCCTAAATAGCGTTCTTATAGAGCAGAGCCGCAAGCCAGATGAGCTTGTCCTTGTAGAGGATGGGCCGCTGACAGAAGAGCTTTATCAGACGATTCGAGATTTCAAGGAAACATTTCCAGAGATGAAAGTTCTACCCTTAAAGGAAAATGTCGGATTGGGAGAAGCTTTGCATCGGGGAGTTGAGGCTTGCTCTTATGATTGGATTGCTAGAATGGATACAGATGACATTGCGACACCGGACCGTTTCCAGCAACAAGTGGACTATATTGAGCAGCATCCGCAGTTAGATGTTCTGGGTGGCAATATCATAGAATTTGACACGGAACCAGATCAAATAGTGGCAGAGAAACAAATGCCGCTTTCCCATGAAGAAATTATCAAAAGGTTGCAGAGGAGAAATCCTTTCTGTCACATGACGGTTTTTTTCAAGAAATCATCTGTTTTAAAAGCAGGCAATTACAAGTCCTTGCCTTTAGTGGAAGACTATTATCTTTGGGCGAGAATGGCTGCTCAGGGCTGTCGTTTCGCCAATCTTAATCGGGTCTTGGTTTATGCTCGCGTCGGAAACGGCATGCATATGAGAAGAAGCCAGACAGAGCAGATTGCCAGCTGGAAAGTGGTCAATACTTTTTTGCTGTCACATGGTATGTTGAACCGAGGGCAATATTATCAAAATATGTTGATGATTCGTGCTTTTGTGGGAACGCCTATTTGGATAAAAGCGTTCATTTATAAGTATCTGCTTAGAAGAAAGTAATGACTTTACAGACAGAGCAGTCTAGCTTAGATAGGGAGAAAGCTAGGAGTTAGGGGGATATAGGATGAAAAGTTTAGGAAGGAGGGAGAAATGATTTCTGTCGTGATGGCGACCTATAATGGGGCGGGTTTTATTTTGGAGCAACTAGACTCTATCCGCACTCAAAAGCTGAAGCCTGATCAGGTCATTATCTGTGATGACTGTTCGACAGATCAGACAGTGGCACTAATCAAGGATTACATCACCAAGCACCAACTGACTGATTGGCAGCTGATTGAAAATCAGGAAAATTTGGGTCATTATCGAACTTTTATAAAATTAGCGAGTTTGGCTGAGAACGATATTGTTTTTTTCGCTGATCAGGATGATAAATGGTTGCCTGATAAAACAGCTGCCTTGCAGAAAGTACTGTTAGAAACAGGTGCTGCTATGGTTTATGGCCAGTCTTACTTGATTGATCAAAATGGTCAGGTCATCAAGGAGCCCAAGGTTTCAGGAGAAAGGCAAGAAAGAAATCTAGCTTGGCTTCTAAAAAAATGGCCGTCAGGTTATCAGACAGCTTTTAGAAAGTCGATACTGACTGATATTTTAGAGCAACAGTATACGGATTATCCTGGATTTGACTATCATGATGTTTTATTTGGTATGCTGGCTCCATTGTATGGAAAAATTGTTTGCTTGGACCAGCTTCTGGATCAGCACCGCATTCATCAGGCAAATGTAACCCAGTCTGCGTCGTCGCTCAGTTTTAACAAAACAAGGTTATCTAGGATTAACTATTTACAGAAGGTCATCAGTCGCTATGAGTCCGTGAAAAAAATCGCAGAGGAGCGACAGATTTCTGAGGCGGACCATCGACAGATTGCTAGGGCTTTGGCCTTGACCAATCTTAGACTGAAATTGTTACAGTCTAGAAATCCATTTTGGGCTTTGGGACTGATGTTTCAAATAAGGGAGTATAGAACAATAAAAGATTTCATCAGTGATTTGGTATACACCTACTCACTGAATGGACTTGCTAGGAGATTATTGAAAAAGTTTGGGAGGTAAGAAAAATGAGAGGAACCAGTAAGATTGAATGGGAGTTGGCTTTGGGAGAACGCTTCAGCCCCATGTATCAGAAAATTACGGATGATAAATTAAAGGTTTTACAAAAAGCCTATTTAAAAATGTATAAAAAATTTGATGCAGAGTGTCGTCGGCATCATATTCATTCCTACATGGTTGCAGGGACCTTGATTGGTTCTTTGCGACATGGGGGCTATATCCCTTGGGACGATGATATCGACTTAGTGATGTTCCGAGAGGACTACAATCGTCTGCAGGAAATCTTTGCGGACAGCGAGGACTTCGAACTGGTCTCTCCTGCGAATGCGACAGACAGTGTCTTTAAGGTTCTAAAGCTGCAGAGCAAGTCACTGACCTACTATGATGTTTTGGGAGAAGGTTTCAGTAAAAAGAAACATCTTTATCTTGATATGTTGCCAATTGACTTTGTCCCAGAGAATAACATGCTTCGCAAGCTCAAGGGTCTTCTATTCAGAGCCTTGGATTTGTCACACAATAGCTCACGTTGCTATACAAAGTTTACACCGCATCTGACCTATATGGCTAAAGAATCCAAAGAACTCAGACAAAATCTTTGGATCAGAAGACTGATAGGATTCCCTTCTTTTATCATGGGGCCGGCTAATATGTATAAGTTGATGGAAAAACTCATCCAGTCTAATAAGAAGACTTCAAAAATAACAATTGCTTATGGTGTAAAAGGCTATTTGGGAGAGACTATCGACTATGAAAGTTTCTATCCAGCTAAAAAGTATTCCTTTGAAGGCTATGAGTTCGATGGACCTAATGATGCGGACAAGTATCTGACTAATCGCTATGGTGATTACATGACACCGCCTGAAAAAAAAGAACAGACAGAACGTCATGTCAGACTGAGAGATAATTGGGTTGAATTAATAGAAGGAAGATAATGGTTTTTTTACTAATTTTGGGTGGCCTTTTCCTCTTGTTTTTGACAATCAAAACAGTAGGAAGAGACTATGCTAACCCGGCTTTTATATACTTGGCAATATGGATGATAGCAAGTATTTTTACCGCATTTTATTCATCCAAATGGGGAGAGGGACTTTCTCTGATAACGGTCACTGTTATCTTTGTTGGGAATGCCATTTTTTTAATGGGAGTCCTCTTGTCATCGAATTTGTTTGCTGAGAGGAAGTTGGACGCCAAACCTAGTCAAATAAAGGTGAGTAATTTTTTCATTATTTTAGTTCTCTTGTTTTTGGCTTATGCGGTCAGGTTTATTTATTCCGATTTGCTTTACTTGGCGGCGCAGAGCAAGCAGGTACCGGGGGGATTGTTTAAAACCATTGAATTGGCTCGGCATATGACTACAAATTATGATTTCTCTCTTAGTCGTCTTAGCCTCAATTTGCTGCGAGTTAACTTTTCCTTAGGAATTGTTTTCTTCTACTTTTTCTGTGAATCTCTTTTTTCAGGAAAAGATGGCATTTTCTACAAGGGCAAGTTACTGCTGGTTAGTCTGATTTCTTTAGGTATTTCCCTTTTGTCTACTGGGCGTACGGAGTTGCTGGGCTTGGTTGCAGGCTATGCTATTGTATATATGTTGTTTTTCTCGAAGTATTATTCGTGGAAAGACAGCAGGTATGGTGTGAAGCTTTTTCGCTCTTTGCTGATAATTGGCTTTGTATTCCTTGTATTATTTATGGCGGTTGGAACCTTTGTTCTCAATCGAGTGGATAGTCGGGCAGAGTTCGGAATTTTGGATAATTTGGTTAAATATATGGGTTCACCCATTCAGGCTTTAGACTACTATCTGAAAAATCCTACTCTTTATAGCGATAATCAAGTCTTTGGAGAAAATACTTTTATTGCTATCTATGGAACATTGAAATCCCTCGGTCTGTCTAGCCATGAGCTGACACCTTTCTTGCCTGTTGTTCATTTTAACGACGATAAAACCAATGTTTACACAATTTATTACTATTTTATCAAGGATTTTGGCTATTTCTCAGTCCTTATCTTTCAGCTTTTATATGGCTTCTTTTACGGAAGTTTCTACTATTCTATCAAAAAACGCTATTTCACCCCGCTAAAGGTTATTGTTTTCGCTTTATTTGCGTATCCTTTAGTCATTTCATTCTTTCAGGAAACGTTGCTGTCATTGTTGACAACCCATATTAATCGGATTATCTATGCTTTTGTGATTTATATGGCAGCTGATTTACTGAGTAGAGTGCGATTTACAACGAGAGGAAGGAAAGTATCGGTATGACGACATCAGCTCTGATATTCGCAGGCGGCACAGGCAGCCGCATGAATACCAAGACCTTACCCAAGCAGTTTTTAGAGTTGCACGGTAAGCCAATTATTATTCATACGATTGAGCACTTTGAAGACCATCCGGCAGTCTCGGACATTGTGGTTGTCTGTGTAGACGGCTGGCTGGACTACTGCAGAGATTTATTAGCTCGATTCAATATTAAAAAAGTCAGTCAAGTAGTTCCTGGTGGAGAGACTGGCCAAATGTCTATTTTTAATGGTCTCGCTGTCTTACGGGAAAAGTACAAGAACGATGACGACTATGTGTTGATTCATGATGGTGTTCGCCCTTTGATTGACGGGGGAATCATTTCTAAAAATATTGAGGCAGCAAAAAAGTATGGGGCAGCTATTACGGTTAAGCCGGTTATCGAAACAGTTATTCAGGTCGATGAGGCGGATGTTATTAATCAGGTTATCGAGCGTTCCACTTGCCAGACAGCTGTCGCCCCTCAAACCTTCGCGCTTTCGAAGATTCACTCCCTGCATTTAAAAGCTCAGGCAGAGAATCAGTTTGATATGACGGATTCTGCGACATTGGCTCGTTATTTTGGACTCCCTCTGCATACAGTCATGGGGGGCAGTGAAAATATCAAAATTACGACTCCATCTGATTTTTATATTTTTAGAGCGATTTACGAAGCGCGTGAAAATGCACAAATTTTTGGTTGATATGGGAAATAATACAATTTTACAAAAGGATATGGAAGACCTAGCTGCTGTCAGTCCTATTCTCAGAGAACTGAGAAATGTCACAGTCTTGATAACCGGAGCAACCGGACTTATAGGCAGACACTGTATTTCCGCTTTGATGGCTTTAAATGATTTGTACGGAGCCAATGTCAGAGTAGTCGCTTTAGCACGAAATCAGAAAAAAGCGGAAGAGTTGTTTCAGGATTTTTTACATAGTGAGAATCTGAAGCTAGTGTATGCTGACTTGCTGTCAGATTGGCAGATAGAGGAGGATTTGGATTATATTATCCATGGAGCCAGTGCGACGGACTCCTCTTTTTTCGTTGAGCATCCTGTGGAGACAATTGATCTAGCCGTAAATGGAACGAAAAAACTGCTGGAGCTGGCTAAAAATAAGCAGGTTCACAGTATGGTTTACCTCTCTTCTCTGGAAGTCTATGGAACGACAAATCCCGATGCTTCTAGCATTAGCGAGAAAGATTACGGTTATTTGGATCCAACCAGTGTCCGTAGCAGTTATTCGGAAAGCAAGCGCATGGCAGAGTCCTTGTGTGTAGGCTATTGTCATCAGTATCAGGTGCCAGTTAGAATGGCTCGTTTGTCACAAACTTTTGGCCCAGGTGTGAGCTATGAAGACAACAGAGTTTTTGCGCAGTTTGCACGTGCCGTTCTTGAAAAGAGAGATATTATCCTCCGAACTAAAGGGGAAACTGTTCGGAACTACTGCTATACCAAAGATGCCATTGAAGCCATTTTTTACATTCTGCTGAAAGGCCAAGCAGATCAAGCTTATAATGTCGCCAATAAAGAGACGGCTATTTCCATTCGTGAGATGGCGGAAATGGTTATTGAACTAAGCGGTAGCAATGAATCGAATTTGGTCTTTGATTTGGCAGAGGATGTGGAAAAGCTAGGATATAATCCGACAGTTAAGATTCGTCTCAATACGGACAAGCTTGAGAGTTTGGGCTGGCAAGCTCATACTGATTTAGAAACCATGTTTTTACGTTTGATTGAGAGCATGGCAGCAGATAGGAAGGAATAGGAGGGCAAATTTGTCTGGTGGATTTAAAAAAATAATAGCTAATTTTTCCTATGTCGTCTTGTCCAATTTGCTGACAGTAATAGTTTCTTCTCTGGTTGTCTTGATTTTGCCTAAGATTATGGGTGTAGAGGAGTATGGCTACTGGCAACTCTATATTTTCTATTTATCTTATGCCGGTTTTGTTCATCTGGGCTGGGTGGATGGAATCTACCTTCGCTACGGTGGTTTGGAGTATGATGATCTGGATAAAGAAAAGTTTTTCTCTCAGTTTCTCATGCTTTTGATCTATTTGACAGGGATTGGAATTTTATTTTTATTAGGAATTTCTGCCTTTATTAGAGATGATAGCAGTCAGTTTGTTTTTACACTTTTGGTTTATACCATGTTGGTTACCAATCTGCGCTTTCTCTTTGTTTACGTTCTTCAGATGACTAATCGACTAAAGGAAAGTTCCTATGTTGTCAGTGGAGACCGACTCCTCTATTTACTGCTTTTACTGGTCTTTATTTTCGTGGGTTTTCGAGATTTCAAGATTATGGTCTATGCAGATTTGATTGGTAGAATTGTTTCTCTTTTTTATGCTATGTATCTGTGCCGAGATATGGCCCTGCGACCTCTCAATCAGTTTAAGTTTGATATACGGGAAACGGTTAGCAATATTGCCGTCGGAATTAATCTGATGCTATCAAATGTAGCCAGTATGCTCATTATCGGAACGGTTCGAATGGGGATTCAAAAGGTATGGAATATTGCTACATTTGGGAAAGTATCCTTGACCCTGAGTATTTCCAATCTGCTTATGACCTTTATCAACGCTATCGGTTTGGTCATCTTTCCGATTTTGAAACGGACGGACGAAAGCAAGTTGCCTAAGATTTACAGTCAGTTGCGGAATATCCTGATGGTTCTTATGTTTGGAGTGCTTTTGCTGTATTATCCCCTGAAAATAGCTTTGGACAGCTGGCTGCCGGCTTACAGAGAGTCCTTGATATTTATGGCTCTAGTCTTTCCTATGTCTGTCTATGAGGGAAAAATGGCTCTGCTTATCAATACCTACTTAAAAGCCTTGCGAATGGAGAGGCAGATTTTTAAAGTAAATGTAATTGCCATGCTCTTAAGCTTTGCTACTACCTTGATTTTTGCAGTTTTTCTGCGCAATCTAAATGCTACAGTTCTGTCTATCGTGCTGCTGCTTGCGACTAGGAGTATATTGGCAGAGCTAATCTTAGCCAAGAGGATGCAGATCGAGGTCGTCAAAGATATCTGGGTTGAGTTGCTAATGACACTTGTGTTTATTGCTTCGAATTGGTTTTTATCAGTTTATCTAGCTGCAGCAGCTTACGGATTTGTCTATCTGACCTATAGCATTTACAAATACCAAAGTTTGAAAGGTCTGCTCCAACAATTGCAGGCTCGTTGATGCTTGATAAATTATAAATAGTTTAACAATCTAAATACTAAGCCCTGTCTGGGCTTTTTACGTTTGTAATGTAGTGTTAGCATACAAAGTAACTTATTGCGGATTATGGTATTTTTTAGAATAACTAGAAATTAGCTAAAATAATTCCGTTCTTTATGCCTGAGAATATAAATGGTTTTGCAAGTTATTCTACCATGAAGAGATTTCAAAAGGCATCAGAAGAGCAGAGCTATAGGGTAGCAAATTAGGCTGGTTTTTGGTATTTTAAGTAAGTGCAGAATTCGGCGGTCAACTTTAGAAAGAGAAATACCTGTTAGTTGCAATAGTAAAATTAAAGAGAACTTGAGGATTAGCAAGAAGAGGTGTCCTATGAAAAAAATTTTAGTCACAGGTGGAGCGGGATATATAGGAAGTCACACAGTGGTTGAACTAGTCATAGCAGGCTATGAAGCCATTATCGTGGATAACTTTTCGAATAGCTCTCCAGAAGTGCTAGAGCGCTTAGAAACTATCACTGGTAAGAATATTCCGTTTTTCAAGGGTTCGATTTCTGATAAAAATCTGATGGACCAGATTTTCAAAGACAATCACATTGATGCAGTCATTCATTTAGCGGCCTATAAGTCAGTAGAAGAATCGGTGCGGGAACCACTTAAATATTATGAAAATAATGTCAGTGCTAGTATTTCTCTTCTTGATGTTATGGAAGAGCACAAGGTAGAACATATTATCTTTAGCTCCAGTGCCACGGTCTATGGAATGAATCATGGTTTATCCTTGACAGGAGATTTATCTACTTCAGCGACCAATCCCTACGGCCATACTAAGCTGATGATGGAGCAGATTTTGACGGATCTTGCTCTTGCACATTCAGATTGGTCTGTAACCAATCTTCGTTACTTCAATCCAATTGGTGCTCACGAGTCTGGTCTGATTGGTGAAGATCCAAATGGAATTCCTAATAACCTTATGCCTTATATTACTCAGGTTGCGGTCGGTAAATTGCAAGAGCTTAGCGTTTTCGGAAATGATTATGATACGCATGACGGTACAGGAGTGCGGGATTATATCCACGTAGTCGATTTAGCCAAGGGCCATGTTTTGGCTTTGAAACATAATTTAGAAAACAAGGGGGTCGCTGTTTTCAATCTTGGTACAGGGATTGGTTATAGTGTACTGGATATGGTTAAAGCATTTGAAAATGTCAATGGTGTGAAAATTCCTTATACTATAAAAGATAGACGACCTGGAGATGTGGCGACTTGCTATGCCGATGCAAGTAAAGCTAATGACATTTTGGGCTGGAAAGCTGAGAAAACTCTCCAAGATATGATGCGAGATTCTTGGAGATGGCAAAGCTCAAATCCTAATGGCTATGAAGGCTAATGTAGAATATCGGTCAGGTGAATAAAGCTCTTCTGTAATAGTGCAGAAGAGTTTTTCTATATAAGAGCTGTCTTCTCCCACAGATGCAAAAGTTTTTAAAGAATGTCATCAATTGATATGTTTTTTAATGGGCATGTAATCTGGTCTTGATGAGCTGTAATAATAAACATGCTATAATGTCTGCATGAAGACTGAAAACACAACTTTGCACGCTTTCAAGGCCCTAGCTTGCTTTAGTATTGTTTCCTTACACTTTCTGTTGCCAGGGCAATTTGGCGTTTTTTATCAAATTGTGGCCCGCTTTGCAGTTCCCTTTTTCATGATGCTGTCGGGCTATTTTTCCTTTAATATTTCCAGAGACAAGGTCAAGTATCGTCTCAAGCAGATGCTCCTTTTGACAGCTGCCAGTCTCCTATTTTACACAATCGTGCATTTTGTCAACCTAGTGCTGACCAGAGAACTAACAGAAAAGATGGCATCTATAGACCTGTCTGATTTTGCAGACTTTTTCCTCTTTAACAGTCCCAGAGACTTGATTGGTTCAGCTGCTACACCGACTTGGTATTTGCTGGCTATCTCCTATATCTACACGCTTTATCTGGTTTTTTATAAGCATTTCCACCGTTTAACTAGCTTTGGTGTGTCCTTATTCTTGTTAGTTTTGGCCTTTTGTATCGAGTTCAATACAGACAGTGAATTTTACTATCGCAACTTCCTGTTTATGGGGCTTCCCTTTTTCATTTTAGGCATGCAGTTTGTCAAGCATCGGGACCGGATTTTAGCCTACGACTTGTCTTCTGTCAGGAAATGGGCGATTGGCTTGGGAATAGCGGCTTTGATTTTGCTTGAGTACTGTTTCATGGGTACGGAGTACGACCTCTATCCCAGTACCCTTTTGTCTTCCAGTGCAATTTTCCTCTATGCGGTCAGAAACGGGACCAATATTGATATTCCGATTTTGAATAATATTGCCAAAAAGTACGCCACCATGATTTATATCATCCATCCTTTTATTATCTTCATTTTCAGGTCGATAATGCCTCGGAATACCATTTATAGTTTTGGCTTTTTTATCATTTTCTTACTGTCTTACTTGCTGAGCATAGTTTTTCAGAAAGCCATCCGGCCCAGACTTATCAGTGCACTTCCGGCTCAGTGATGTAAGCTGTCATAGCTTATCCTCGCTTTGACTCCAAACTAAAAGCAACAGACCATACTGTTGCTTTTCTTAGTCTATCTTGCGTTCAGACTGCTCAATACTTTTTCAAAACTGTCAGAGTGGGCTTCGACGGTGATTTTTTCCAGCGTAAAAGGGTGGGTGAAGGTCAGCCGATGGGCGTGAAGCATAAGCCGCCCTTGGGGCTGCGGATGATAAAGGGGGTCACCGATAAGTGGGTGTCCGTGGTGAGCTAGATGAACACGGATCTGATGGGTGCGTCCAGTCTTGAGTTGGCATTTGACCAAGGCAGCCTGCCCAAATTGCTTGACCCTAGTCACATGGGTCTCTGCATAGAGTCCTTTTCGGGGGTCAACCAGCCGTTTCCTGCGGTCATGGCGGTCGCGGCCAATCTTGTCTTTATAGATAAGCTTTTTGCTTGGGAACTTGCCTTGGACCAGAGCCCAATATGCGCGGCTGATTTCTCGCTTTTCCAGCAGCCGATTGAGGATGGGCAGGACAAAGGGATTCTTGGCAAAGAGGACAGCACCGCTGGTTTCTTTATCTAGCCGGTGAACGACATAGCAGGTCTCGCCAACATAGGCAGAAACATGATTAAGAAGGGCTAGCTCTGTTGGTTCATTAGCGTGGGTTTTCATACCCTCGGGTTTATTGACGATAATGAGGTGCTGGTCCTGATAGAGCTCCTCTACGAGTTCGCCATTTCCAAACAAGATTGTCTTTTGAGGATAATCCTCTTCATCAAATATCAGGCGGATATCATCTCCAGGTTTGACTACAGTCTGCCAATTGATACTTAGACCGTTGACGGACACATGCTTCTTGGTCCGCAGAAAATGACGGATTTTTCGCGGAATGAGAAATTGTTCTTCCAGCAGCTCTTTGACTGTCATAGCGGGCAGTCCATCTGGGATGGTCAGTGTAAATTTCATACATTTATTGTAGCAGAAAGCCTGCTGTTTGGAAATAGGCAGTGTCGGATAAGACTTGCTGCAGAGGCTTTTAAAAGGCTATTTAATATACTCTTTTTCTTAAAAATAACTAAAAATCAGACAGGAAATAGGGTACTTTCTTGTCTGCACCTAAATAAGGTGATAAAATAAAGTTTATGAAGAATTTAAAAGATTTGTTTGAAAAATTAGTAGATTATTTTACTATACAGAAACCTCAAAAAGAAGCAGCAGAGGAGGTAGAGCTGACAGAAGAGCAAGCCAAGTCTGGTCTCAGCCGTTCGGGTAAGACAAAAAAGAAACCTCTCTCTCAGCACCCTATCCGCCGTTTTTGGCGCAGGTTTCATCTGACCAAGATATTCCTGATTCTCGGCTTGACCTTTGGTCTGGTGGTCGGCGGCTATCTCTTTTATGTGGCTAAGACGACCAATGTCAAGGATTTGCAGAATGCCCTCAAAGCTACCACGCTCATCTTTGACAAGGATGGTAATGAAGCGGGAAGTCTGTCTGGTCAGAAAGGAACTTATGTTGAGCTGACCGAGATTAGTCAAGACCTGCAGAATGCTGTCATCGCGACAGAGGACCGGACTTTCTATGAGAATGGCGGGATTAACTACAGTCGTTTTATCTTGGCTATCCTGACAGCCGGTCGCTCGGGTGGGGGGTCTACCATCACCCAGCAGTTGGCCAAAAATGCCTATCTGTCTCAGGACCAGACCATCGAGCGGAAGGCCAAGGAATTTTTCCTGGCTCTGGAAATCAATAAGAAATACAGCAAGCAGGAAATCCTGACCATGTACCTCAATAATTCCTATTTTGGGAATGGGGTCTGGGGTGTGGAGGATGCCTCTAAGAAATATTTCGGAGTTTCGGCTAGTCAGCTTAGTCTGGACCAGTCGGCTGTTCTGGCTGGTATGCTCAAGGGACCGGAGATTTATAATCCGCTGTATTCAGTTGAAAATGCGACCAATCGTCGTAATACGGTGCTGCAAAATATGGTTGCTGCAGGCTTTATCGATCAGGGGACGGCCGATCAGGCTGCCGCTGTAGGAATCGGTGGCCAGCTGGTTGATGCTTATGCCGGTAAGTCAGAAGACTATCGCTATCCATCCTATTTCGATGCGGTCATCAATGAAGCTGTCAATGACTACGGCTTGACTGAAGAAGAGATTGTTAATAATGGCTATCGAATCTATACTGAATTGGATCAGAACTACCAAGCCAGCATGCAGGTTATTTACAGCAATGTCTCTCTCTTTCCTGTAGCAGAAGATGGTACTATGGCTGAGTCGGGCAGTGTTGCCTTGGATCCAAAAACCGGCGGTGTGCGGGCACTAGTTGGACGAGTCAATAGTGCAGAAGGTTCGACCTTCAGAAGCTTTAACTATGCAACCCAGTCATCCCGCAGCCCCGGCTCTACTATCAAGCCTTTGGTTGCTTACAGTCCAGCCGTTGCTGCTGGTTGGCCGACAGACAAGGAGCTGGATAATACCAGAACCACCTTTGGCGACTATACCATCAACAATTACGGCAATATCCAAAGCTCCCCTAAAGTTCCAATGTATCAAGCCTTGGCAGAATCTCTGAACATTCCGGCTGTTTCAACTGTAGACGAGTTAGGCATTAACAAAGCCTTTGAGTACGGGAAAAAGTTTGGTCTGAATATGGACAAGGTTGATAAGACCTTGGGCGTGGCTCTAGGAAGCGGAGTTACAACCAATCCAATGCAGATGGCGCAGGCCTATTCAGTCTTTGCCAATGGCGGTGTGATGAATGATGCCCATCTCATTACAAAAATTGAAAATGCCAGCGGTCAAGTTGTCAAGACCCATCGCCAAACCTCTACCCGGGTCCTCAATAGCTCAACGACTGACAAGATGAACAGCATGATGCTGGGGACTTTCTCGAACGGTACAGGTATCTACGCAGCTCCTTATGGCTACACTATGGCTGGTAAGACTGGTACGACTGAAACGGACTTTAACCCAGATCTATCTGGTGACCAATGGGTGATTGGATATACGCCGGATGTGGTTATCAGCCAGTGGCTAGGCTTTCCAAAAACTGATGAAACCCACTATCTGACTGGAACCAGCGCGAATGAAGCCTCGGCGGTTTTCCGAAATGTTGCCAATAGCATCCTGCCATATACAGAAGGAACTTCCTTTGAAGGGCAGAAGAATGCCTATGCTGCCAACGGCATTGCCCCTGTGGACACCTATGGTACGGAGGAAACGGGTACTACAACTGAAAACAAAGACTTCCTGCAGGACGTTCAGGATCGAGCTCAACATCTGGTGGATGAAGCCAAGAAAGCCATTGATGACACTGGTATTCCTGAGAAAGCTAAGAATCTCTGGGATACTGTTACCAGCTGGTTTCAATAGGATTTAAAAGAGCTGAACGGCTTGTCAAAAGCATAGAATCCTGCTATAATAAGAAAGATGGAGGCGTTATGGCATTAAAAAAAGCGAGTCTAGCGTGTACAGTCTGTGGTTCTCGGAACTACTCGGTTAAGCTCAGTAGCACTCCAAAACCAACGCGTTTAGAAGTTAATAAATTTTGTAAACATTGCAGTAAATACACCCTGCATAAAGAAACTAGATAGGAGATTGTTGTGAAATTCTTTAAAGATGTTTTTAAATTATTGAAAGATACAACTTGGCCTACACGAAAAGAGAGATGGACAGATTTTATCTCTGTCATGGAATACACTGCATTCTTTGTAGTAATCATCTATATCTTTGACAAAGTAGTGGCAAGCGGTCTTTTCCAGATTCTGAATATTTTCTCTTAATAACTGTAGAGGAAATAGAAAAGAATACTGCGACAGATATATCATTCAAAGTCCCACCTATTGTGATTAGGTGGGATTTTTGGCGTATGTCCTTATTTACGCGCTGACAATTTCACTCAGCTTCAAAAAAATCAAATCTATCTATAATTCATCGTTTGAAATAAAAATTTCTCATACTAGACAACGCTGATTCAAGAATTTTTGGGCAGAATTGCAAGGCTTTGATTTGTATGGGAAAAAGTTAATAAATTCCTTTGCATTTGAGGAATTTATGGTATAATAGGGCTAGAAAGAAGCAGAAGCCCGCAGGCTTTTTTATTTAGGAAAGGATGAACTCATGGACAGTTTTGACAAAGGCTGGTTTGTACTGCAGACCTATTCAGGCTATGAAAACAAGGTAAAAGAAAATCTTTTGCAGCGTGCTCAAACTTATAACATGCTGGAAAATATCTTGCGCGTGGAAATCCCTACTCAGACCGTGCAAGTAGAGAAAAATGGCAAGACCAAGGAAATCGAAGAAAATCGCTTCCCCGGTTATGTTTTGGTGGAAATGGTCATGACAGATGAAGCTTGGTTTGTTGTGCGGAATACTCCGAATGTAACAGGATTTGTCGGGTCACACGGGAACCGCTCTAAACCAACGCCACTCTTGGAAGAAGAGATTCGCAACATTCTCATCTCCATGGGTCAAACAGTTCAGGAATTTGACTTGGATGTCAAGGTTGGGGATACCGTTCGTATCATAGATGGTGCCTTCACTGACTATACAGGTAAGATTACGGAGATTGATAATAACAAGGTCAAGATGATTATTTCCATGTTTGGTAATGACACCGTGGCCGAAGTTAATCTTAGCCAGATTGCAGAGCTTTAATTTATGAAGCAGGATGAACTCTTCGCTATCCTCGTCAAAAGTCATAACCACCCGTGAAAACGGGTGGCTTGTACATCGGCTATAAGCCGTTTCCCTCCAGCGACGTCTAAAGACGTTCGCTGAACTTCGTTCAGGTTAATGCTATGATTACTTGACTAATGCCCGTAAAAACGGGCTTTTATCTTGTTCTAAAACTACCATCTGAGAACGGATCCTCGTACTCTTTGACACTTAACTTATCCAGGGCAATGTCATTTTTCTCTTGCTCGCGAATATATTTGGCAACTGTCTTTTCATTGAGGCCAACGGTACTTACATAGTACCCTCTCGCCCAAAACTTTCGATTACCATACTTATATTTTAGGTTGGCATGTTTATCAAATATCATCAATGCACTCTTGCTTTTCAAATATCCCATGAAATCGGAAATCGAAAGTTTTGGAGGAATCAAGACAAGCATGTGAACATGATCTGGCATCATATGTCCCTCAATAATTTCCACACCTTTGTATTGACATAGATGACGAAAAATCTCAATGAGATCTCGTCTTATTTTGTAGTAAATGGTTTTTCTGCGGTACTTGGGGGTAAAGATGATATGATATTTGCACATCCATTTGGTATGTGATAAACTGTAACTGGTTTTAGCCATTTCTTTTTCCTCCTTTGTCTTACCTGAACAAGTAGATTATACCAGGAAAAAGAAATGAAAGCTCAAAGCCTTGGCAGCCACCAGCTTAGCTGGTGGTTTTCTTGTTTTTCTCTAAGAGAAAAACTGGCTTGAAGCCATAATAAAATCCAAGACCTTTTCAGTCTTGGATTTTTGTGTTTTTGGAACGGAGTGTGAAATTACTTATCCTTAATGACGGAGTCAATAATGTCTTTGGTTTGTTTCATTTGAGAGGTAGACATTACCCCAACGATTTGATTGTTCTGGGTAGAGAAACTAAACTGTTCGTCATTGGAATTTTTATAGACAAAGGTTGTATCGCGCTCTGAACGTATAATCATTTCCGGACGACCAAGCTTGTCGAAAGCTGTCTTGGGAGTGTCGGATGTGGTGATGCTAGAGTAACTGCTTTTGGCTGGCTGAGCGTCTTTTAGGCTAAAACTCAAATTCGTCAGTACATTATTGGTAAAGTAGCACATAATGTCTCCGTTGTCTGTGTGCCAGATGTTAACAGAGTTGCCAGGGTCATTCTCATCAGTGCTGAATGTAGGTTGGCCTAGAGCTGCTGTTACTTCATCGTAAGACGTTTTAGGTTTGTCACCATTGATATCCTCTCCGTTTACCTGAATGACAAAGCCAGTGGAAATATGGAAATTTCTTATTTTCTCTAATTCAGGAATAGAAGCTGCATCTGGTATGTATTGTAGTGCAGAAGCATCATCTGGTTCAAAGCTAGCACGTTTCTGAAATACCTCATCACTACTTTCATAGGTGCTAGAGCTACTGCTAGATGATTTGCTGGATGTTTCCTTAGAGGATGAACTTTTCGAAGCTTTGAGGGAGCTAGGCGTCTTTTTTCTTTGCTGCGTCTGCTTGGCAGGCATGCAGGCTGAGAGAGCTAGCAAAGAGAGGAGACTAAGGGTATAGAAGCTGATTTTTTTCATAATCAATCTTTTTTCCTTTCGCTGATGATGGATGATATTTTTATAATATTATATCAGCAAAGTTTGCTAGAAACAATAGGAAATGCAATAAAAAAAGCCCTTTGAGGACTTCTAGAAATATATTTACGAAGGCGGTAGACGGATTTGAACCGACGATCAAGCTTTTGCAGAGCCGTGCCTTACCACTTGGCTATACCGCCGCAACTCTTATTATTCTATCGTAAATACTTGCTTTCGTCAAGAGTCTTTCAAAGTCAAATCAGAAAATGTTAGACGCTACCATTCTGAATGCTTCAGGAACAAATGTTCAGCTGAGAGGTAGAATTCATTCTTAGTGGCAGAAAATCTGGCAAACACCTTGTCAAAGAGCTGCGCTTTTGTTATAATAGGGGATGCCGTATAAATGGCAAAATACTCATTTTAGATGAATTGTGGGACTGTTGCCCTTGGGTGGTTCTGCGAGCTGAAATCTAAAAGAGGAAAAAAACAAAAAGGAGAATTTACTCATGGCAGTAATTTCAATGAAACAACTTCTTGAGGCTGGTGTTCACTTTGGTCACCAAACTCGTCGCTGGAACCCTAAGATGGCTAAGTACATCTTCACTGAGCGTAATGGTATCCACGTAATCGACTTGCAGCAAACTGTAAAGTATGCTGACCAAGCTTACGACTTTATGCGTGATGCTGCTGCTAACGATGCAGTTATCCTCTTCGTTGGTACTAAGAAGCAAGCTGCTGACGCTGTCAAAGAAGAAGCAGAACGTTCAGGTCAATACTTCATCAACCACCGTTGGTTGGGTGGAACTCTTACAAACTGGTCTACTATCCAAAAACGTGTAGCTCGTTTGAAAGAAATCAAACGCATGGAAGAAGACGGAACTTTCGAAGTTCTTCCTAAGAAAGAAGTCGCTCTTCTCAACAAACAACGCGCTCGTCTTGAAAAATTCTTGGGCGGTATCGAAGATATGCCTCGCATCCCAGATGTGATGTACGTAGTTGACCCTCATAAAGAGCAAATCGCTGTTAAGGAAGCTAAGAAATTAGGTATCCCAGTGGTTGCCATGGTTGATACTAACACTGATCCTGATGATATCGATGTTATCATCCCAGCTAACGACGATGCAATCCGTGCGGTTAAATTAATCACTGCGAAAATGGCTGATGCTGTTATCGAAGGCCGTCAAGGTGAAGATAGCGTTGAATCAGTAGAAGCAGAATTGGCTGCAACTGAAACTCAAGCAGATTCTATCGAAGAAATCGTTGAAGTTGTTGAAGGTTCAAACGAATAATCAGTAAACTAACCTAAAGGGGCAGGGCTCAGCCCAGCTCCTTTATTTACATTAAAAAATAGGAGAAGAAAAATGGCAGAAATTACAGCTAAGCTTGTCAAAGAATTGCGTGAAAAATCTGGTGCTGGTGTCATGGACGCTAAGAAAGCACTTGTTGAAACAGATGGTGACATCGAAAAAGCGATTGAATTGCTTCGCGAAAAAGGGATGGCAAAAGCAGCTAAGAAAGCTGACCGTGTTGCCGCTGAAGGTCTGACAGGTGTTTACGTAAACGGTAATGTTGCCGCTGTTGTTGAAGTGAATGCTGAAACTGACTTCGTTGCGAAAAATGCTCAATTTGTTGATTTGGTAAATGCAACTGCGAAAGTAATCGCTGAAGGCAAACCAGCTAATAACGAAGAAGCACTTGCTTTGACAATGCCTTCAGGTGAAACTCTTGAAGCTGCATACGTATCTGCAACTGCAACTATCGGAGAAAAGATCTCTTTCCGTCGCTTTGCTTTGATTGAAAAGACAGATGCTCAACACTTTGGTGCTTACCAACACAACGGTGGCCGTATCGGTGTTATCTCCGTTATCGAAGGTGGAGACGATGCTCTCGCTAAGCAAATCTCTATGCACATCGCTGCGATGAAACCAACTGTTCTTTCATACAAAGAATTGGATGAGCAATTTGTCAAAGATGAATTGGCACAATTGAACCATGTCATCGATCAAGACAACGAAAGCCGTGCAATGGTTGGTAAACCAGCTCTTCCACACTTGAAATACGGTTCTAAAGCTCAATTGACTGATGCAGTTGTTGCTCAAGCTGAAGAAGACATCAAGGCTGAGTTGGCTGCTGAAGGCAAACCTGAAAAGATCTGGGATAAGATCATCCCAGGTAAAATGGACCGCTTCATGCTTGACAATACTAAAGTTGACCAAGCATACACACTTCTTGCACAAGTATACATCATGGATGACAGCAAGACAGTTGAAGCTTACCTTGAATCAGTAAATGCTTCAGTAGTTGAATTCGCTCGCTTTGAAGTTGGTGAAGGTATCGAGAAAGTTGCTAACGACTTTGAAAACGAAGTAGCTGCAACAATGGCTGCGGCTCTTGGTCAAAACTAATTGTTTTTAGCTTAGAAATTGAACGATAAAAAGGTCTGAGATTTTTTCTCAGACCTTTTCATTTGTAGCATTTTGAAACATCAAGTTTAGAATGGTGAGCAGCATCACTTAGCTGCTTTTTCTCTTTCTTCCTTATGAGCAATCAAGCCATTGGTAAAAATCAATACTGCCAAGAGAAAGAGAAGTACTGTCGTTTGGGGGTAAGTCAGGCTAAACTGATAGACTTTGGTAATAAACAAAAGGGGCAGAGTAACCACCATCATAATCAGAAAGCTATACCATTTGACTCGGTTGCTGACCAGCTCCTGTTCGAAGAGTAGGGGAGCATAAAGACAGGCGATGAGAGCTCCGATAGGAATATCAACGTAATCAGCAGAAAAGATGGTGAAAATACTCAGAGCTACAAAGAGCCATTTGAGTACATGACGAGAATAGTTGAGCCAATCCATTTTCATTGGATTATCCTCCTTGTTTAGATGATCGTTGGCAGGCAGGAGTTTCTGTCTGTCTTTTCCTTGTGGATTTCCACCTATATTATAACGCTTTAAAAGCAAAAAGCAAGCGATTACACAAGGCTTTTAAAGCTTTTTCACTAGTTTGAATTATCAGACCTTTCAGTCATCCCTTTTTCTTTAAAAATAGAGACTTTTCCGGTATAATATTAGTCAAAGATAGTCAATGTTAGAGAAACAAGGAAAAAAGAAATTTATTCTGAAATCCTCAACTGGAAAGGGAAGTCATGGGTGCAAAAAACACATCGGACAGTATTGAAGCATATATCAAGTCTATTCTGGCTCAGGCTGGGATGGTTGAACTGAAACGCAGTGAACTGGCTGATGTTTTTCAGGTGGTTCCCAGTCAGATTAACTATGTGATTAAGACTCGTTTTACGGAAAGTCGGGGCTATATCGTCGAGAGTAAGCGTGGTGGCGGTGGCTATATTCGGATTGGAAAGATAGAATTTTCCGACCGGCATCAGATGCTTTGCGGCCTATGCGACAGTGTGGGAGAACGTGTCAGCCAGCAGGTTTTTACAGATGTTATTCAGCTTCTTTTTGATGAGAAGATTATGACTGAACGTGAGGGCAATCTAATCTTGTCAACAGCATCGGACTCGATTTTGGGCGATGGAGCTGCGGTGATTCGTGCCCGGATATTAAAAAAAATTTTACAACAACTAGACAGAAAAGGAATGGAATCATAAATGAAATACTCAAAAGCCTTAATAGAAAGCTTGGAAGCAGCCCAGCTCTTGGCCAGCCATTTTACGACAGATTATCTGGAATCATGGCATCTGCTGATTGCTCTGGCTAATAATCCCTACAGCGTTGCTGGCTCAGTCCTCAATGAATTTCCTGTGGAAGTTGATGGATTTGAAGAAGCGGCTTTTCAGATTACTGGTCAGGCTTATCAGAAAGACGGTCACTTTGAGCTGCTGCCTTTTTCTTATCGCTTAGAGGAGCTGTTTGAGGAAGCGGGCCAAATTGCAGAAGCTGTTCGCGCTAAGCATGTAGGTACCGAACATGTGCTGCTAGGTATGTTATTTGACCGGGGGACCTTGGCCTCTCGTATCCTGGAATTTACCGGTTTTAGCTACGAGGACAAGGAGCAGGGGCCGAAAATCAGTGATTTGCGTAAGGTCTTGGAGCAGCGAGCTGGCTGGGGCAAGGAAGATATCAAGGCTATTCGCAGTCTGAATAAGGGAGTAATGGCTGCTAAGCAGACCATGGCTAATATGATGGGGATGCCAGCTTCTACCAGCGGGGGGCTGGAAGACTACACTCGTGATCTGACGGAGCTGGCTAGAGATGGCCGATTGGAGCCAGTCATTGGGCGTGATCAAGAAATTTCACGGATAGTTCAGATTCTTAGTCGCAAGACTAAAAACAATCCGGTGTTGGTTGGAGATGCTGGGGTTGGTAAGACAGCTCTAGCCTTAGGACTAGCTCAGCGTGTAGCAGCTGGTCAGGTTCCTGCTGAACTTGCCAAGATGCGGGTTTTGGAGCTGGACTTGATGAATGTAGTCGCTGGCACTCGCTTTCGCGGAGATTTCGAGGAGCGGATGAACAACATCATCAATGACATTGAAGAAGATGGTCATGTCATTCTCTTCATCGATGAGCTTCATACTATCATGGGCTCTGGCAGCGGTATTGACTCGACCTTGGATGCGGCCAATATCCTGAAACCGGCTCTGGCTCGCGGAACTCTGCGGACAGTTGGTGCTACGACGCAGGAAGAGTACCAGAAACATATTGAAAAAGATGCGGCTCTTTCTCGGCGTTTTGCCAAGGTCAGCATAGAAGAGCCTAATATGGCTGACAGCATTGCTATTTTACAAGGCTTAAGAAAGAGCTATGAAGATCACCACAAGGTGCAGATTAGTGATCAGGCTATCGAGACAGCAGTCAAATATGCCCATCGCTATCTGACCAGTAAGCATCTGCCTGACTCTGCCATTGATCTTTTGGACGAGGCCAGTGCAACAGTGCAGAATAGAGGACCGCAGAATTACGAGCAGTCGGATTTGACGCCAGTGGATCAAGCCTTGATGGCTGCGGATTTCAAAAAAGTCTCGAAGTTGCTTGAGCAAGAGCAGCAACCCAAGCTTTATAAGCTGAAAGTGGAAGAAGACGATGTTTTGGCTACTCTGAGTGCCTTGTCTGGTATTCCAGTGCAGAAGCTGACTCAGACAGATGCGAAGAAATACCTCAACTTGGAAACAGAGCTTCATAAACGCGTGATTGGGCAGGACGAGGCGATTTCAGCTATCAGCCGAGCTATCCGACGAAACCAGTCTGGTATCCGCAGCAGTAAGCGGCCGATTGGCTCCTTTATGTTCCTAGGTCCGACAGGGGTCGGGAAGACAGAGCTAGCCAAGGCCTTGGCCGAAAGTCTCTTTGATGATGAGTCTGCACTCATCCGCTTTGATATGAGTGAGTACATGGAGAAATTCGCGGCTAGCCGCCTCAACGGAGCGCCTCCAGGCTATGTAGGCTATGAAGAGGGAGGGGAGCTGACGGAGAAGGTGCGCAACAGACCTTATTCTGTCCTGCTCTTTGACGAGGTAGAAAAGGCGCATCCAGATATTTTCAATGTTCTCCTCCAGGTCTTGGATGATGGTCAGCTGACGGACAGCAAGGGTCGCAAGGTGGACTTCTCCAATACGATTATTATCATGACCAGCAATCTAGGAGCAACTAGTTTGCGGGATGATAAGACGGTGGGCTTTGGTGCGCGTGACATTCGCTTGGACCACGCCAATATGGAAAAACGAATGCTGGAAGAACTCAAGAAAGCATATAGACCAGAGTTTATCAACCGTATCGATGAGAAGGTAGTCTTCCACAGCTTATCTGCAGAAGATATGCAGGAGGTGGTCAAGGTTATGGTCAAACCGCTTATTGCTAGTCTTGCTGAGAAGGGAATTGAGCTGAAGTTTCAGGCTAGTGCCCTTAAGTTGCTGGCTCAGGAAGGCTACGATGTGGAAATGGGAGCACGGCCATTGCGCCGAACTCTGCAAACCCAGGTAGAGGACAAGTTGTCTGAGCTGCTCCTGACAGGAGATTTGGCTGCTGGCCAAACACTTAAGGTTGGTGTCAAGGCTGGCCAGCTCAAGTTCGAAGTGGCTTAGAAAGCGCAGTCTTTCAATGGAAAGTTGTGTTTTCGCGGTTAATCCCTGATAGCAATCATACCTATAGATACCGAACAGTTATTTCATCATTCAATGAAACTGGAAAATTGAAGGATTGGAGGCTGATATGTCGTTTTTTAAAGATTTGTTTGCTGGCAAGAAAGCCAGCGTGAAAACACCTGAAGAACGCAAGGTTGCTAGCATCCAGCGTTTGAAAAAGGAGGGAATTCCTTACCTTGAGCATTTGCCGGTTATCGAAAGTGCGGAGCAAGTAAGGCCGCGCTCGCTAGAAGAAATTACGCGTCGAGCTATTACCAGCCTCTTGATTATTCAGGCGGCCTTGGATATCGAAAATAATAATTATAATGAGGAGAGCCGCCAGTGGCTGCAGGATAAACTGCAGCAATACGGGGTGCAGGAAGAGTTGACGCCCAAAGAAAGGGCGGTCTTGGAAGATCGTGCCGACTCGGCAGCTATCATCAATATGGTTTGGAAATACGAGGCCTATTGGTCGCTGATTTGGTACTTAGGTCTAGTCAATACTTTACCGTTTCCAGATAAAATTTGTGATTGTGATGCTGCTATTGACGCAGTCGCTAGTGCGGTTGACTTTCAGGAATTTCTGGGCAAATGCCAACCGCGCAGCTTAGAAGAGTTACTGGATGAGGATGATTTGATTTATCGTTATCATTGGGCCTGTGTCGATGCTCGGATTCATAATCAGCCAGCACCTGCAGGCCTTGATGAAAGTGTTGTTCTGGAGAGGCGGTCTGGTCTTGACTGGCTGCTGGGGCTGAATACGGCCCAAGACTGGGATGCTGTTGAGCTGCATACCTAGTCCAACTTCTCTTGATTCACTCAATTAGAAAAGGAGGTACCTTTGTCCGCTCGTAAAATGGCTAAAATTGCCATCCTATCGGCTTTATGTGTGGCCTTTCGCTATGCATTTTCCTTTTTGCCCAATGTGCAGCCTATCTCAGCTATCTTTTTTCTGATCGTTATCTTTGAGGATTTGCAGACTTCACTTCTAGTGATGGCTGTGACGATGTTTACATCAGCTTTTCTTTTGGGAATGAGTCCGATTGTCCTCTTTCAGTTGTTGTCCTTTGGACTGATTCTTTGCCTTTGGTGGTTGCTCTATCCTCGGTTAAATCTAGTGGGACAGGGAATAGCAGCAGCTCTCCTATCCTTTGGCTATGGCATTGCCATCGATACACTGACAGCCTTGCTGTACAACTATCACTGGTGGTCTTATGCGATTATTAACGCTTTGACCTTCAATATAGCGCACGGACTGTCGACCTTGTTTTTTTACCCACTCTTGTACCCTATTTTAAGGAGGCTCTATAATGAAAAAAATCTTTAGTTTGCTCACACTTGCTTTTGCCCTTCTCCTTGTTGGTTGCGGCAGCAGCCAGACCAATACTGACAAAAGCTCTAGCTCCGCTGATTCTTCTGTCAAAAAGGAACTGAAAATCAGCATCAGTATTGCGCCAGAAGGTCAGGAGAAGAGCGAGAAAACAGTGGCTGTTGCAGAAGGAAAGACAGCTATGGATGCTTTGAAGAAGGCCTATAAGGTCGAAGAAAAAGATGGTTTTATCACTTCGATTGATGGTCATGCTCAGGATGAAGCAAAGGGTCTCTACTGGATGTTTAAGGTCAACGGAGAAATGGCTCCTAAGGCAGCCAATCAAATTACTGTCAAGGATGGAGACAAGCTGGAATTCTACCAAGAAGTCTATCAGCAATAAATCTTTTATAAAAAGAATCTGATGCTTGGGCATTAGGTTCTTTTTTGTGCCCTTGATACAGTTTTAAAGAGCCTGAAAGTATTTTTATAAAATTTTATAAAAAAGCATTGACAAAATAAAAATATAGTTTATAATAAAAACATAGAAAGAAAAAATATAAAAAATAATAAAAGGATAGACCTATGAAAGAAAAAATTGCAATCGTATTTGGAACCTTTGCTCCCTTGCATCAAGGGCATATTGATTTGATTCAGAAGGCTAAGCGTTCTTATGATAAGGTGCGCGTGGTGGTTTCTGGTTATCAGGGAGACCGTGGGCAGGAAGTGGGTCTGTCTCTGCAGAAGCGTTTTCGATATACGCGGGAGACTTTCGCAGATGATGAATTGACCCAGGTTTACAAACTGGACGAAACTTCTTTTCCTCGCTATCCTCTGGGTTGGGACAAGTGGCTGCCGGCTTTATTGGAGTTGGTGGGCTATGATTCAGAACGCGAGGAACTGGTTTTCTTTGTTGGTGAGGCTGACTATCAGAAGGAGTTAGAAAAGCGTGACTTCAAAACTTCCTTGCAGGAGCGCCAGTTTGGTATCTCAGCTACCATGATTCGGGAAAATCCTAGTCGTTATTGGAAATATATCGCCCAACCTTTCCGGCGTCACTTTACCAAGAAAGTGCTGATTATGGGCAGCGCCAGCAATGGCAAAACAACCTTGGCCAAAGATTTAGCTCGCTACTATGATGCTCCGGTTAGTCTAGAATATGCTCGAGAATATCAGATTCAAAATAACGTGCGAGACGATGAGCTGACCCCTAAAGACTATTATTATCTGCTCTTAGGACAATATGCTCAGACTTCCCGCTTGATTGACAGCAGCACCAACCGCGGTCTGGTCGTGGCTGATACAAATTCGTTGGTAACCAAGGCTTACTATGATTACTATCTGAAAGAAAGTCCGGTTCAAGACGAGGAAACAGATACTTTTGACAATCTCTTTGCCAGCATTTTGTCTAAGGAAAAATGGGATTTGATTCTCTTTGCTGAGCCGATTGGGGCCTATGTCAACGATGGCTTTCGCGATATGAGTATGGCAGACGAGGCTATACGCAGTGATTTTTCAAGCTATCTGAAAATGCTGAAAGAGCAGTGCTTGGCTCATATTCCGACGGTCTATCTGGCTGGCAGTTATTTGGACAATTATCAGGCGGCCAAAGAAGCGATCAACATGATTTATCAAGCAGATTAAAAAAGAAAGTGGTAAAATAGAATGGTAGTAAAAAATCAAAAACTCTCTCCTTCAACTCTCTACGTAGGACTGAAACAAAAATCTCAAACCTTTGTTCAGAATTTCCGCAATGTCTGTGTGGCAGCTAAGAAACAAGGTTTTAGCGGCATAGCGAAATTGTTCTGGCAGGATTTATTTGGCGGGCGTAGCTTGACTCAATGGCTCTACTTGCTTGCTCTTTCCAGTCTGCCTTTCATTCTGGAGTTTACCAGTGGTCAGAAGCAGCATGACTGGCTGGGACTCTTTGCTTCCTGGACAGGCATCGTTTGCGTTATTCTAGTAGCCGAGGGGCGGGCCAGCAATTACCTCTTTGGAGCGGTTAATTCGGCAATTTATCTCCTATTGTCCTTTCAGGCTAGCTTTTATGGAGAAGTGCTGACTACGGTCTACTTCTTTATCATGCAGCCAATCGGCCTCTATACTTGGCTGTCCAACCGGGTCAATGAACAAGATAAGGAAGAACCCTCTCATTTTGAAGCTAAGAAGTTAGACTGGCGTGGCTGGCTTAAATATTTGGCCTTGACGGCTTTGATTTGGATTGGTATGGGCTTTGCCTATAAGAGCATTCACAGTCACCGTCCTTTCCGTGATAGTGTGACAGATGCGACCAATGGTATCGGTCAGCTTCTTATGACTGGTCTCTACCGCGAGCAGTGGATTTTCTGGATTGCGACCAATCTCTTCAGTATCTATCTCTGGTGGGGTAGCAACCTTCATATCCAGGCTATGTACTGGGTCTATACCCTCAATAGTATCGTCGGATGGTATCAGTGGACCAAGGCCGTGAAGAAAGCTTAGACCAAGGCTTGAGATTTTTGATAGAAAAAGATAGCTTAGGAAAGGAAGAAAAATTCATGACCAAACAGGATATCCCATCGGGAATGTCGGAAAAAGAGTACTATGAAACCATGGCGGATGAGTCCGCCTTTTTGGCATGGTACAAGACACAGGATTTACCCAAGTATGAGACGCCCAGCGTAACAGCAGATATGGTGGCCTATTGCTTCGTGGAAGGGCAGATAAAACTCTTGGTCATCAAGCGCAAGGCTCATCCTTATCAGAATAAATATGCCCTAGTAGGAGGTTTTGTGGACAAGCATGAGGATGCCTATCAAGCCTGCATTCGGGAAGTCAAGGAAGAGGTGGGGCTGGAGATACCGCTGGAAAAGGTGGAACAGCTGATGACGGTTTCTACTCCAGGGCGTGATCCACGCGGATGGGTCATCACCATTGCCCATCTGGTCTATCTGCCGGCCATAGCAGTAGAGCAAGTACAAGCTGGGGATGATGCCAAGAAAGTCACCTTTCTTGATGTTGACTTTAAGACTAGTAGTTTTAAAGATGGTGAACGGCTCCTGGCAGCAGAGGACTTTGCCTTTGATCACTACCAAATCTTGCTGGAATCTATCAAGCGGATTCAGGGACGACTGGACTGGAATCCAACTTTTCTCCATCTGCTGGAATCGCCGTTTACTGTCTATGAAGGGACTGAGCTGGTCAATCTCATCTCGCCTAGACGACCTATCGTCAGCAATAATTTTTTAGTAAAATTTGGAGAATACTTGGAAGAGGCAGGCGTTAAGCGTGTGCCAAAGAAGAAGCCGAGAAAAGTTTATCGGCTGAAGGTAGAAAAATCAGATTAAAAGAAAGTTGATTATATATTTCTCTTGCAGGACAGATTTGTCCTGTTTTTTCGTTTTTAATTACGAATAGATAAGTAGGAGCGAGTTTCTCATGACAAAAGAAGCATATTGAGAAACAGAATTTCGCTTGAGTAAAAGATTTTTGAAAAATCTTGCATAAATGATTGACATAGAAAAAATACAGTGTTACAATAATGTTACAAAAAGATTTCTTAATATTACAAGGAGACAAAAGATGAAAACACGTACTTATACAAAAATGATGGTGGCTGCAGTTCTGGCTTCTAGTTTGCTTTTAGGGGCATGTGGTAAGAAAGAAGAAAGTACAACAAGTGCTAGTTCTAGCAAGACTGTTCAAGCTTCTTCTAGTTCAAAAGTTGCGTCGTCCAGCAAGGTCAGCGCTTCTCCTAAGGTTAGCAATAGCGCTTCTTCAGAAGGAGCAGTTAGCCAGCCTGGACAAGCCCAAGCTCCTGCCAGTCAGCAACAGTCTACTGTAGAAGCGCCTCAAGTCCAACAAACGCAGCCGCAGCAAGCTTCAGGTCGACAAAATACTCAGAGTCAAGCAACTCAACCAGCCCAATCGCCAGAAAGCAATCGCCAGCTTCAAAATAAGCAGGCAGCCAGCAATGCTCGCTATAAAGGGGTCTTGACTATGGTGGATGGGGATTTCTCAGCGGCTGCTGGTACTTGGAAGGATGCAAATGGAAATACTGTGACCGTATCAGGTAACGGCCAATTCACAGTCCAGTCTGCAGATGGAAAGACAGCTAATTATTCCATCGCTTCCTACTCCTATACGCTGGATGATGGCAAATACAATGCGCAGTTAAGCGGGCAAGGTAGTGCCAATCTGCAGATTACAACAGGAGCAGATGGTTCAGTAACAAGCGTTGTGGTGACCCAACCCTAAACAGAACAAAAAAGGAAGTCCAATGGGCTTCCTTTCGTCTTTATTTTTGAATTTGTAAGAGTTCTTCGATTTCAGCCAGACTTTCAGCTTGCGAAATAGCACCGCGGAGCTTGGCTGCTCCTGCAGTACCGCGCAGATAGTGCGGAGCTAGGCCCCGGAATTCGCGGATGGCTACATATTCTCCTTTGAGATTCACCAAGCGAGAAAGGTGATCGTGAGCGACTTTCATCTTATCTTCAAAGCTGAGGTCTGGTAGGACTTCGCCAGTTTCAAAGTAGTGGTTGATTTGGTTAAAGAGATAAGGATTTCCCATAGCAGCTCGGCCTACCATGACGGCATCGGCGCCGACTTCCTCAATACGCTGTTTAGCATCTTGGACGCTGCGGATATCACCGTTAGCGATAAAAGGAATCTTAGTCAGAGCATGGGCTACGTCGTGCAAGGTCTCAAGGTCAGCATGACCAGTATACATTTGCTCACGGGTGCGGCCGTGCATAGCCAGGGCGGAGACTCCGGCGGCTTCGGCTGCTAGAGCGTTTTCTACAGCCAGTGAGCTGTTGGACCAACCCGTCCGCATCTTGACTGTCAGGGGAATATCCAGAACGGACTGGACCTTGTTGATGATTTTATAGATTTTCTCAGGGTCCTTGAGCCATTTAGCTCCAGCTTCGTTTTTGACAATTTTATTGACCGGGCAGCCCATATTGATATCGACAATATCCGTCTTGGTGTTTTCTTGGATAAATTCTGCTGCGCGTGCTAAACTATCCTCGTCGCTGCCGAAAAGCTGGATAGAAACAGGATTTTCTCCCTCATCAATATGGAGCATGTGGAGGGTTTTTTCGTTGTTATACTGGATGCCCTTGTCAGAGACCATTTCCATGACGACCAGGCCTGCTCCCAGCTCTTTGGCAATGGTTCGGAAAGCAGAGTTGGTTACGCCGGCCATAGGTGCCAGAACTGTGCGGTTGGGAATTTCAACATTCCCAATCATAAAAGGGGTATTAAGATTTGTCACGAATCAGTTCCTCCAGGTCGTTTTGGTCAAAGTGATAGGCTGTCTGGCAAAATTGGCAGACGATTTCAGCTCCTTGGTCTTGGTCACGCATCTCTTCTAAGTCAGCCTTTGGCAGGGTAGCCAAGGCATTCATGAAGCGCTCTTTGTTACAGTCGCATTGGAAGCGGATTTTCTCTTCAGACAGGCGTTTGTATGGCTCATCACCATAGATGGCAGCCAGCAGAGCTTCAATATGGTCATCGGATTCCAGCAGTCTTGAGATAGCAGGCATTTCTTGGATCCGCTTCTCAAAGCGGGCAATTTCAGCTTCTTTAGCACCAGGCAGAACTTGTACCAAGAAGCCGCCAGCAACCTTGACTTTATCATTCTCATCCAAGAGGACGTTGATACCAACTGCAGAAGGCGTTTGCTGGCTTTCGGTCAGATAGAAGGCTAGGTCTTCGCCGATTTCCCCAGAGATGAGAGGAGTCATGGAGTTGTAAGGATTGCCAGTACCATAGTCCGTGATGACGAGGAATTCTCCTTGGCCGACAAAAGGACCAACTAGAACCTCACCGGTGGCAGTCTTTTTGATATCTACACCGGGATTTTGCACATAGCCTTTGACATTGCCCTCGGTATCTGCCACTGTGATAATCGCGCCTAGTGTGCTGGTCCCGAGAATCTTGACGGTAATCTTGGTCTGGCCTTTTTCATTTGCAGCTAAAATTTGACTGGCAATCAGTGTGCGGCCAAGTGCAACGGTAGAGCTTGCTTGAGTTTGATGTTTTTCTTGAGCGGTCCGAACCGTCTCTGTGCTATCCAGCACATAAGCTCGGAAAGAACCATTTTCTGAGATAGTTTTGATAATTTTGTCCATACCTTTTATTTTAACACAAAATAGAAAAACAAGCGCGCGACTGCGCTTGTTTTTTGGGGTTAGGAAGAATTTTAAGAGCAAAAATAGTATAATAAAATAAAAAGCATAGGAGACTAGTATGAACCAATCTTTGAAAGCGGCAGTCTATGGTCTGGCAGTAGCTGATGCATTAGGCGTTCCGTATGAATTTTTAACCCGAGGCAGTTTTAAAGCGGTTGAGATGGTGGGTTATGGCAGCCATCAGCAACCGGCTGGGACTTGGTCAGATGATACCAGCCTTGTTTTGGCGACCTGTGATTCTATTAGGGAAAAAGGTAAGATTGACCCTGTCGATATGCAGCAGCGGTTTAAAAATTGGCTCTTCGAGGGAGCATACACACCGGATGGTTTGACCTTTGATGTAGGAAATGCGACTCGCGAAGCCTTGACAAGAGAACACGGTCTATCTGATGAATATTCCAATGGAAATGGTTCTTTGATGCGGATTCTGCCCCTAGCCTTTACTGCAGCTGGTCCGTCTGATATTGAGGCTGTTTCCAGTATTACACATGCCCATGCGACTTCCGTAGAGGCCTGCCTGCTTTATGTGGCTATTGCTCGTAAGCTCTTAAAAGGCCAGCAACTATCGGAAATACTATCAGACTTAGCGACTAGCACGACCTATGCTCGTTTGCAAACTTTAGCAGAGCTGACCGAAGATGACATTCGCTCTACTGGCTATGTGGTGGATACCTTGGAAGCAGCACTGTGGTGTCTGCTGACTAGCACTTCTTATCTGGAAACTGTCTTGAAAGCTGTTAATTTGGGCGATGACACTGATACAGTAGCAGCAGTTGCTGGCGGCCTGGCTGGCATCATCTATGGTTTGGAAGGGATTCCTGATAACTGGCTAGCCCAGCTGCCCAATAAAGAACTGTTGGAAAGCTGCTTGTTTTAAAGGGATAATCGGAAGACAGGACTGTATTGATCATTTAAAAAGTAAAACATTAAAAGAGCCATCTAGGCTCTTTTACTTATTCTGTAGTTAATTCTTTCTGGGCTTCCTTGCCTTGGTCCAACAGGGCTTGGATAATCTTTTGATCACGCAGTTTGACAGAGTTGTTGATGGTCTCTGCAGACTGGATAACAGTAGCTTCTAGCAGAGCGCGTTTTTCCCGTCCTTTATCAATGGCTTCGATAATGCCTTGATTTTGTGCGACGAGGCTTTCTGCCAGCTTGGTGACAGACTCAACAGCGATGGTAGGGCTTTGGGAAATCCGTTCCAGCTGAGGAATGACTTCCTTGCTCGTTTCGGCGAGCATTTGCAGGGCAGCGTTATTGGCATTCGAGATGGCGTCAGCTACCTGACCAGACTTCATGGATTGCTGGAGAATGCCTAACTGAGCGATAGACAGTTTCATCGTTGGAATGGTATTGCGACGGAGCATTCCAAGTTTTTGGCGCATATCAGAGGAAACCTTGACCAGATTGCGCATCTGAGGCGTTGTCGCCCAAGCCACATAGAGACGGCTGACATATTCAGTGTGTTGCTGCTCTAGGGTATTGACCACCTCTGTCATACGAGCTAATTCTTGCGATTTGACTTGGTAGTCAACAGTTGTCATATCTAACTGAGCGACTTCAGCCTGCAGTTTGAGCGCTCGATTGCCAGATTCTTGCTGAGCAGCTTCGATAAAGGAAATAACTCCAACTAGGTTTTCAATCGATTTGGTATTGTCCTCAATCAGCATTTCAGCAGAAACAATATTGCGAGCCAGAACGTCTTCTTGCTTGACAACGGTTGCAGCCATGCCGTCCATTTTCTGCTCAATATTTTGTGAGTCAAAATAGAATTCTTGAAGAGTGTTTTTGCTCTGTTTGAAGAGTTTTTCCAGAAAATTAGGCTTTTTGTCCAGTTCTGCTACTTGAGCATCCTTGTATTTTGCAACAAAGCCATTGAGTTCTTTGTTAGTGTTTTTTAAGAGCTCATCTACCTGGGGAATTTGTAATTTTTTCTGCTCGGCTAAGATACGATTGACAGTACCGTTGACCTCTTCTACAGCAGATTGACCAAAGTCCAGCAAGGCATTTTGGTCTGATACGAAATTATCCACCAGCTGTGGAGCTTTAGCCGTAATAGCACTCTGTTGCTCAGGAGTCAGTTTTTCCAGAAAAGTTAGCTGGCCATTTTCTTGAGTCGTATTGGCTTCGATGATTTCTGTTGTTTTGTCGCTTTTGCTGATGGCATTGTTAGCAATTTTATCAATGTCAAAATTAAATTCTTGGCTCATAGTTTCTCCTTTGGTTTATATAGCTTAAAGACCAGTGTCTGTTTGCTTTTCTTTGTCTAAGATGCGCAGGCTAATGTCAAAGTCCCTCAAATCAGCTTCATTTAACTGGCGCAGCGCTTCGTCTAGGTCTAAGTCAAACTGCTCGATAGCAGCTTTGGCCTTGGCTAGCCGCTCCTCTGCATTGTAAAAATCTTTGGGAGAAGCTTTGATTTTGAGGTAGCCTTCTAAAATATCTTCGTAGTGCTCCATCTGGGACTGATGAATGGCAGTCAGCTCTTCCTTGTTGTTGCTTTCGGATTGAGAGATTTTTTGAAGAATGGCCTCATGGTCAATCTGAATATTGCGAACCGTAGCGACCAATTCTGGGGCTAGCTCTTCTAGACTAGTTTTCTTAGGCTGCGCTTCTTTTCGTTTTTTCTCTCGTTCAATCTTTTTCAGTTGTTCATCGATTTCATCGGCGACAGTACGAATTTTGGTCTGGATTCGTTGGTAGACGGAAGTAGGAATTTCTCCGCGTAGGTCGTTAGCAGCATTTTTGATATAGGTTAGCTGGGGAAGAATTTCTAGAGCTAAATTCTGATAGCTTTCTTGGTCCCCATCTTCTTGGTAGCCTTCCAATTCTTTAATGCGGCGGTCAGCATGACCAATTTCTGATTTCAAATCTTCAATACGGCCAATGCTAGCTTGCTTTGCTTCAATCCGAACTTTTTTCTGGTTTTGGTGGCGATAGATTCCGTAGCCAATAGCCCCCAGAATAGCTATGGGAATTAGATAGCTAGCTACAGCTCCAGAACCAAATACAAATACAAGTATCCAAATCCAGCTAAACCATTCTGGTTGCTGGTTGGAATCATCATTTCTCCTCGACATGGACGTTTCTCTTTCTTATCAATGTGATATCTCTATTTTAACATAAAAGCTGGTTTTTGAAGGCTAAAGATTGAAATGATTTTATATATTGAGACCATTTTTTATATTTGCTTAATTCGGAAAGGCATTTTATTCCTCTCAATAAAGTAAGTGTTGTTTATAGAACGAAAGGTTTTTTGTTTATCGCAAGTATTCAAACAAAAATCGCAAGGAAATACCTGCGATTCTTATGTTATCAGTCCATTTCTGGGAAAAGTTTGGCCAATATTTTAGGGGTGATGTTTTGTCCCGGTCCCTCAGCACAATAGGTATGCATATACATAGAGGGATTGAAGTTGAGCTCGATGCAGGTACAGTTGGGATTTTCCTCTGTGGAAATAGCAGAGCTGTCAGGGATGATTAGGTCAACGCCACAAGCCCAAGCTCCCATAGCCTTTGCCATGTCCGCAGCAAGTTCCTTATAAGACGGGTGCATGCTGTCTGTGACATCAATCGAGTCTCCGCCAGTAGAAATGTTGGAATTGCGCCGCAAGTCAACCTTGACTCTAGCAGGCAGGATATCATCTGGTCCATAGCCTTGCTGGTCCAGCATAAGCAGTTCAATATCCCCCAGTTCAATGATTTCGAGCGGCGAGCGATGATCGCGCCCCCGCAGGGGATTGTCGTTTTTGATGGCAACCAATTCTCTCACAGTATGTAGACCGTCTCCAACGACATTGGCCGCCACCCGCAAGAGGACTGCTTGGCACTGACCGTCTAAGACAAAGAAACGGTACTCCGTTCCAGCGATGAATTCCTCCACCAAGACGGCGGCGTCTTCTGAAAAAGCAATCTCTAAAGCCTTGCGATAAGCGTCCAGACTGGCTGGTTCTTGGAAGATGGAGATGCCCAGTCCAAAGTTGGTTGACTTGGGTTTGACGACAATTTGTCGGTTCTTAATCAAAGGGTAGTAGGCCAGTCCATTCTCTAAGGAAGAAAATTCTGCTCCAGCTGGAACGGGAAAGTCAGCTGCAGCCAAAATCTTTTTGGTGACTGTTTTATTGGCCATTGCCAAAGGGATGACATAGTTATCCTTAGAGGTCATATTGCCGTTCTTGACATATTCAACATGGTGACCATGCCAAAGCTTGAGAAATTGATCGTTTTCATCTAAGATGTCGACATTCAGCCCCTTCTGAATAGCATCGAAGAGCAGCATCTGAGTGGATAATTCCATATTTTCATAGCCTTTGAGGGCATAAGGAGCAGTCCAAGCGTAGCGGTGATACTCCTCCGCTTTGTCTAGTCCAAAAGCTATTAAGGAATCTTGCTGAATATGAGGCAGGAGCTGGCCAGATAGGGTTAGCTGAGGATTCAGAAGTGCCTCCTTAAGCTGCTCAAGCAAGCTTTGGTAGTATGTCGGCAGTTCAAAATGCTGGATGAGGTCTTCCATGGCTTGGAGCAGGGCTGAGCTATCTGCCTCATCTGGCAGGGCAGTCAGCGGGTGGCTACAAGCAATCTTTTGGTTCAAGTCGTGGGCAGTTTTTAATGCCGTATCCACATTTTCTACATCATCTAACCAGAGCAGGCTCAGTAAAAAGAGATGGACGGTATCTAAGGTCTCTTGGCTAATGCCTAAATGGTCAAAAGGATTGAGATCGAAGCAGCGGAATTCCAGATAAGTAATGCCTTGCTCCAGATAGGCGCGATTGTGCTTCTGTCCACGGAAGCGAACGGCTGAGTAAAATTCTTTTTCAGCGCTGAGCTCGCCAGACTGAACGTAGTTTTCAATATCAGTTACATATTGCTCCAAAGAAGCGTAGGACACCTGAATATTCTCGTCATTGACATAGCCATAGTCGCTGTTACGAAAAGAGCGGATAGGCTGGGAAATTTCCTGGCTATAGAAGCCAGCTTCTGCTAGAGGGGCAGCACCGTAGAGATAGGTTAAAACCCAGCGAAAACGGAGAAAGTTTCGAGCCAGCTTGAGATAGAGGTCATTTTTAAAGTCCTTGAGTGAATGGTAGGAGCTGACTTGAAAGAGAGCAGTGACCAGATCTTTCCCTAGCTCCATATTGTAGTGGATACCGGAGATGGCCTGTAGTTTTTTGCCATATTTTTTCGCTAAGCCCTCTCGGTAGTGGCGTTCATAGTCGTTTTCCAGATGGGCGATGGCAATCTCTTCTTCTGTCAGCTGTAGTGGCATGGACAGGGGCCAGAGGCGTTCACTCTGGTCAATCGAGCGGCCAGCCACATCGCTGATAGCTCCCAGTAAGCGTCGTGCTTCCTTAGTCGAGTGAGCGATAGGTGTAATTAGTTCTAGTTGTTGCTCGCTGAAGTCTGTTTGGATGGTTGGGTGGAAATTGCGGGAACCAAGCTGACTCGGATGAGCAGTTTGAGCTAAGTGCCCATCAGTTGTCACCCGCAGATTTTCCCTCTCTAGACCAAAGGTCGCTTGGAGAATGGGGCTTGCTGTATCCAGTTTCTGCAGTAATTGATTAATCGTCATCGTTTCACCGTCCTATGGTAGTAATTTTAGTCTATTACAAACGGAAAAAGAAAACAAATTTCCGCTACGATTTTACAAAAATTCCGAACATTTATTTTTAATAAACTAACAAATTTCAGAAAATACAGATTTTTTGAAAATTTAATTCGTTTTTAAAAGGGAAAAAACAAATCAAGAATGGGTCCCATCTTGAAAAATTGTTAAATTTTTCATATAATGAGGTATAAAACATAATCGCAGGTGAGATTCCTGCCTGCTTTTCAAGAAAGGAAGAGCTGCTTCAGCTCAGACAAAATTATGACATCAGTAGTTGTTGTAGGAACCCAGTGGGGAGATGAAGGAAAAGGGAAGATTACAGACTTCCTTTCAGCCAATGCCGAAGTGATTGCCCGCTATCAGGGTGGTGACAATGCCGGCCACACTATCGTGATTGACGGCAAGAAGTACAAGCTGCACCTGATTCCGTCAGGGATTTTCTTCCCAGAAAAAATCTCTGTCATTGGAAATGGAATGGTGGTCAATCCCAAATCTCTGGTCAAAGAATTGAACTACCTGCATGAAGAGGGTGTGACGACGGATAACCTTCGCATCTCTGATCGAGCGCATGTCATCCTGCCTTACCATATCGAGCTGGATCGTCTGCAGGAAGAAGCAAAAGGTGACAATAAAATCGGAACAACAATCAAGGGAATCGGCCCTGCCTATATGGACAAGGCTGCTCGTGTCGGTATCCGCATTGCTGACCTTTTGGATAAAGATATTTTCAGAGAGCGCTTGGAGCGGAATCTAGCTGAGAAGAACCGCCTCTTTGAGAAATTGTACGATAGTACAGCAATCAGCTTTGATGATATTTTTGAAGAATACTATGAATATGGACAGCAAATAAAGCAGTATGTGACCGATACTTCTGTTATCCTCAACGATGCGCTGGATCAGGGCAAGCGAGTGCTCTTTGAAGGGGCTCAAGGGGTTATGCTGGATATTGACCAAGGTACTTATCCATTTGTAACTTCATCTAATCCGGTTGCGGGGGGAGTCACCATCGGTTCTGGAGTTGGTCCGAGCAAGATTGACAAGGTAGTTGGTGTCTGCAAGGCCTACACCAGTCGGGTCGGAGATGGACCATTCCCAACAGAGCTTTTCGATGAAGTTGGTGACCGCATTCGTGATATCGGCCACGAATATGGCACCACCACCGGTCGTCCGCGTCGGGTAGGCTGGTTTGACTCTGTTGTCATGCGCCATAGCCGCCGTGTATCAGGGATTACCAATCTTTCGCTTAACTCCATCGATGTTTTGAGCGGTCTGGATACAGTGAAAATCTGTGTAGCCTATGACTTGGATGGGCAGCGAATTGACCATTACCCAGCTAGTCTGGAACAGCTCAAGCGTTGCAAGCCGATTTACGAAGAGCTGCCAGGCTGGTCAGAGGACATCACCAGTGTCCGCAGTCTGGAAGAATTGCCAGAAAACGCCCGCAACTATGTTCGCCGAGTGAGTGAGTTGGTTGGTGTTCGTATTTCTACCTTCTCAGTCGGTCCTGGCCGCGAGCAGACCAATATCTTGGAAAGCGTCTGGTCTAATTTATAAAAAAGTCAGCACAAGGAAATTGCTTCTTGTGCTTTTTTGCAAGAAAATTTCATCTTAAGATTCATTTAAGATATATATTTTATACTAACGACATAAACAAAGACCTCCTAACTTTGTTTAAAAATCCTAAACTTTTTTCATAATAATCTCCTGAAAGTCACCCCAGCGGTGGCTTTCGTTTTTTTCTGAGACGCCCGGCTGGCTTGTGGTATAATGGGGTAGAGAACGAAAACTTAAGAAAGAATATGATGAACTATACGATTGAAGAAAAAGAAGCATTTATGCGGGAATCTTTAAAGGAGGCGGAGATTGCTCTGGCTCATGATGAAATTCCCATCGGCTGTGTCTTGGTCAAAGAGGGTAAGATTATCGGCCGCGGTCACAATGCGCGGGAGGAGCTGCAACGGGCTGTTATGCATGCGGAGATTATGGCTATCGAAGAGGCGAATCGGCATGAAAATAGCTGGCGCTTGCTGGATACAACGCTTTTTGTGACCATTGAGCCATGTGTCATGTGCAGCGGAGCAATCGGTCTAGCGCGCATTCCTCACGTTGTCTATGGAGCAGCAAATCAAAAGTTTGGAGCAGCTGGCAGCCTCTATGATATTTTGACAGATGAGCGTCTTAACCACCGAGTAGAGGTGGAAACAGGTGTTCTCCAAGAAGAGTGTGCTCAAATCATGCAGGAATTTTTCAGACAGAGAAGGAAAAAATAAAATTAGCCAAAATCAAAAGTTTGTGTTATACTAATTAATGGAGCAACAGTTTTGCGTGAAGCGGGTCAGGGGAGGAATCCAGCAGCCCTAAGCGAAGTAAGCTGTGTGCTCTTTTCTATTGCTCTTAATGAATCAAGCCTGAAAGGCGCAGATGAATCTTAGAGCAATGGATGCAGTTTTTCCCATAAGGGAAAAATCTGTAAACCTTATAAAGATTCTCAACGAATCAACTCCGAAGGAGGAAGATGAGTTTAGAGACATTGACGCAGTTTAGGCAAAGCGAGAACTAGGTTCCAATGTTGAATGAATCAAGCCTGAAAGGCGCAGATGAATATTGGAGCAGTGAATCTAGTTCGAATGGACCTGAAATGAATTCAGCTGACATTCAATCTTAAGAAGCATATTGGCTTTCTTGTCAATCAAAATTATTCTTCTTTAATAGGCCTAAAATTTGTTGACTTACGCAAACGATTGCTCTCAGTTATATCCTAGGATTAGCTTATTTAGAAAAATAGTATAGAATAAAAAATGTAAACGTTTTAAAATAGTAAAAGCACTTGCTTATTTTTTCTTAAAGCGTTATCATAAAAGAAAAGAACAATTGGAGGATAAACATGACACATATTAAATTTGACTATTCAAAGGTACTGGATAAGTTTGTAGCACCACATGAATTAGATTATATGCAGCCTCAAGTGACTGCAGCAGATAATGCTCTACGAAACGGAACAGGTCCTGGAGCAGAAATGACAGGCTGGTTGAATTTGCCTGAAGAATATGATAAAGATGAATTTGCTCGTATTCAAAAGGCGGCTGCTAAAATCCAATCTGATAGTGAAGTGTTAATCGTCATCGGTATTGGAGGATCTTATTTAGGGGCACGTGCAGCTATTGATTTCTTGAATAATTCATTTGTAAACTTGCAAAGCAAAGAAGAACGCAAGGCACCTCAGATCCTCTATGCTGGAAACTCTATCTCTTCAAGCTATTTGGCTGATTTGGTAGACTATGTATCAGACAAGGATTTCTCTGTCAACGTTATTTCTAAGTCAGGAACAACTACAGAGCCTGCTATTGCTTTCCGTGTCTTCAAAGAACTCTTGGTTAAGAAGTATGGTCAGGAAGAAGCAAATAAACGGATTTATGCAACTACAGACCGCGCTAAAGGTGCAGTTAAGGTTGAAGCAGATGCTAATGGCTGGGATACTTTTGTAGTGCCTGATAGTGTTGGTGGTCGTTTTACAGTATTGACAGCAGTGGGACTCTTGCCAATCGCAGCTGCAGGGGCTGATATCAGCAAGTTGATGGAAGGAGCAAATGCTGCTCGCAAGGCTTATGCTTCTGATAAGTTGGCTGAAAATGAAGCATATCAATATGCAGTTGTACGCAATATCTTGTACCGTAAAGGTTATTTGACAGAAGTTCTAGCTAACTACGAACCATCTTTGCAATACTTCTCAGAATGGTGGAAGCAACTGGCTGGTGAGTCAGAAGGTAAAGACCAAAAAGGTATCTACCCAACTTCAGCCAACTTCTCAACAGACCTGCACTCTTTGGGGCAATTTATTCAAGAAGGAACTCGTATCCTCTTTGAAACAGTTATTCGTGTAGATAAGCCTCGCAAAAATGTGTTGATTCCTGAATTAGCAGAAGACTTGGATGGCCTTGGCTATCTGCAAGGAAAAGATGTTGACTTTGTCAATAAGAAAGCAACAGATGGAGTGCTGTTAGCTCACACAGACGGCGGAGTGCCAAATATGTTTGTGACCCTGCCTGAGCAAGATGAGTTCACTTTGGGCTATACTATTTACTTCTTTGAGTTAGCTATTGCTCTTTCTGGCTACCTGAATGGTATCAATCCATTTGACCAGCCAGGAGTTGAGGCTTATAAGAAAAACATGTTTGCTCTTCTTGGGAAACCAGGCTTTGAAGAGCTGGGGGCTGAGTTGAATGCACGTCTTTGATTCTCATATGCTTTGAGTTCATTTAGAATATAAAAAGATCCACAAGTTCATTTCTTGTGGATTTTTTAGTACAAGCCTCTTAATTAGTTTATTATTTTTTTGAACAGTGTAAAAAAGAGTGTCTTAATTCTTTTATGAAAGCGCTGTATAATTGCCTTGTAAATAAAATTTGAGAGGTATCAAAATGAATGATTGGTTAGACATTAAAGGCAAAACAGTTCTTGTGACGGGTGCGTCATCTGGGATCGGTAAGGCAATCGTCGAAGAATTGTTGGAATTAGGAGTCAATGTAGCGAATTTTGATCTTAGCGACAACGATTTACGTCACCCGAATCTATTGTTTGTAAAAGTTGATGTAACTTCTCGCTCTGAAGTAGAAGAGGGTGTTGCCAAAATAGTTGAAAGATTTGGCAATATTGATGCGGTAGTCAATAATGCGGGGATTAATGTCCCTAGATTATTAATCGATGCAGAAAATCCTAAAGGTCCTTACGAGTTGGACGATGAGACGTTCGAAAAAGTAACAATGATTAATCAAAAAGGTTTGTATCTGGTTAGTCAGGCAGTAGGACGTATTTTAGTGAAAAATGGAAAAGGTGTAATTGTGAACATGGCTTCAGAAGCAGGCTTGGAAGGTTCTGAAGGACAAAGTGCCTATGCTGCAACGAAAGCGGCAGTCTATAGTTACACTCGTTCATGGGCGAAAGAGCTTGGTAAACATGGTGTACGTGTGGTTGGAATTGCTCCAGGAATTATGGAAGCTACGGGTCTTCGAACTCTTTCTTACGAGGAAGCTCTTGCTTATACCCGTGGAAAGACGGTAGAAGATATTCGAGCTGGTTATGCTTCAACTTCAACGACTCCATTGGGACGGAGTGGGAAACTACGGGAAGTAGCTGATCTTGTAGCGTTCTATATTTCAGACCGTTCTAGCTATATAACAGGTGTCACTACAAATATTGCCGGAGGTAAAACTCGCGGTTAAAACAATGAAGGTAGGGAAGAGAGTTGACCTTAGTAAATCGGTGGTATAATATTTTAGATAAAATGGTCTCGCAGCCAACTTATTCCTTGGTAGATATGCGCTCAGAACTGGATATTAGCTTGCAAACCTTGCAAAAGAGTATCCAACAATTAAATGATGTTTTGGCTCCTAATATCCAGATTATCGCACAAGATGATCAGTTAATGTTAGAAGTGTATGACTATACAGAGTTGGAAAGGATTTTATCTGGTAGTTTAAAACAGGAGAGTGACTTCAATTCTTCCAGTAAAAGAATTGCCTATTTGCTAAAACGTTTAATTGAGTCAACCTCCCCTCTTCTTATTGACGACTTGGCTGAGGAAGTAGGTGTTAGTAGAAGTACCCTTAATAAGGATTTAAAACAAGTAAAATCTTTGGCAGAGAGTTACTCTATCACTATTTCAGGAAAGCCCAACCGTGGGCTGGAGGTCTTGGGGAGCGAGCTGAATTTGCGCTTGCTATATATTCACCAAGTGGCTCCTTACTTTGAAGGAAGGACACTCACTGAGGGAACATCTTCTTTTCTGGAGACGCTAGTTCAGGACTATAAAATCCCTAAAGAAACACAGGAACTCCTTCGAAAGACCATTTCAATTATGGTGGAGCGTATTCATACATCTAGAGTGTTGAATTGTCCTATTCCTTACTATAGGAATGATTTAACAGAGACACCTTTAGCTGAGAAATTAATCTATCATATTGAGATGACTTATAAGATTTCCCTCAGTCAGTTTGAGATAGACTTTTTGTGTTTTCCGTTTAATGTCCGTTTTATTGACACTTTAAGCAAGACATCTTATCAATCTGAACAGCTTGCAAATATTTTTGAAGGGATTGTCAAGAAAGTCAAAGAAACAATGTTGGTTCACTTTGATGATGAAGAATTATTTGAAGAAATCAAATCTCATCTAGGCTCCTTAATCAATCGACTGATTTTCCATGTGCAAGCTAATGATATATTTCATGGCGAGGTTCAAACTCAATATCCTTTTGCTTTTGAAATGGCAAAAATAGCTGGAGAAGAACTATCTGCAATTTTTGGTTCTGAATTGGAATTATCTGAAATCGGATATCTGGCTTTGTATTTTGAAATGATTTTAAGAAAGCAAAATTCTGCTGTTAAGGGTTATCGCAAGCAGATAGCTGTAGTTTGCACAACAGGAAGAGGAACTGCTGCGATGATTATTCAGCAACTCAGACGAGTCCTTGGAAATGATGTAGACATTACTCAGTATTCTGAAGAGGATTTTAATGTGGATTTAAATCAGGACTATTTCGCGATTTTTACGACAGTTCCTCTAAAATATAAAGATTCTAAATCTCCAGTCATTCAAGTTAATCATCTTTTTGATGATCAATGGCTGCAGGAAGAATGGCAGAGGGCCAATGCTTTTCATCAAAAAAATCTAGAAACAGTCAGCTTACGTTTTCTTCGGTTGAGCCCCCAAAAAACCTATCAGCAATACTTGCTAAATATGGTTGCAGAGTTAGAGAAACTTCAGATGATTGATGAAGGTTTTAGAAATCGGATAATTGATAGGGAGAAAAAGCAATCAACCATTTTTGGTGGAGGAATTGCCTTCCCCCATACAATTAACCAGGGTTATGCAAAGACTATTTTAATGTTTGGAAAACTAGAAGAGCCTTATCAAAAAGGAGATGAATGGATTGAATTTATCTTTCTAGTGGCCATACCCTCAGAAATTGAAAGAAAAATGGAAAGTGAATTGCTGGAATTGTATGACGACATTTTTCGAATTGCAGGAGAGCCTTCTCTAAAAGAAGCATTGAGGGCTGTAGAAACAGAGACAGAGTTTCTATCATTTTCTAAGAGCAAAGGAGTATTTTAATGAATTCGCTAATAATTTTCGCTGTATTTGTCATGGCAGCTTATATATTTCAAATATTCCTCGGCTGGCAGCAACTCAAAGACTTCAATAAGACCTATACGATGCTCCGAAAACTGGGGCGCGTAGCGATTGGCAGGAAGTCCGGAAGAATAAAATCCGGTACGATTGTCATGTTCGCGGTTGATGAAAACGGTCGGGTTCTTAAAGCTAGCAAAATGCAAGGAGTCACAATCTTAGCGCGTTTTCAAAATATGGACGATTATGTTGGAGAAGACATCCATTATTTTGACAAGTATAATCCTCTTGTGAGAAAAGAAAATAAGTTGATGCAATCAGCCATAGAAGATGCTAGAAAAGTCTATCTTTGGCATGAGGCAGGTATTGAGAAAGAGACAAGTTCATCTGATTCTTTTCTGGGATTCGGCTTTTATGCGAATTACTTACAATTATCTATTAAACAGTTATTTAAAAAAAATAAGAAAAGGAGTTCCTTATGAATCACATTACAAAATTTGCAGAGAGTTTTATGAAACTCTTCCAATTAGGTGGAGAAACCTTTATTAGCTGGATGACAAATATTGTACCGCTTGTCTTAATGCTATTGATTGCAATGAATACCCTTATCGCTTTCTTGGGAGAAGAAAAGGTCAATTCCTTGGCTAAGATTTCTGCCAAAAATCCTGTTAGCCGTTATATGATTTTACCTTTCATTTCAGCCTTTATGCTGGGGAATCCGATGGCGATCAGTATGGGACGCTTCTTGCCAGAATATTATAAACCTAGTTTTGTAGCAGCTCAGATGCAGTTCTGCCATACTTCAAATGGTGTATTCCCACATATCAATCCTGGGGAATTGTTTGTATGGATGGGAATTGCGACAGGAATTCAAACTTTAGGTTTAAGTCAGATGGACCTGGCAATCCGTTACATGCTTGTAGGAATTATCATGAACTTTGTTGGTGGATGGGTAACAGATTTTACGACTGCCTATGTTGCAAAACAGCAAGGTGTTACCTTGAGTAAAACATTTGATTGATAGAAAGAGTGAAATTATGTCATATAAGAGTATAAAAGTTGTTAAAGGAAATGGTGGTTTCGGAGGCCCTTTGGTCATTACACCTAGTGAGGCTAAGCATAAATTTATCTATATCACTGGCGGCGGAGAAAAGCCAGATATTGTAGATAAAATTGCTGATTTGACCGGTATGGAAGCTGTTAACGGGTTTAAAACTTCTATCCCTGATGAGGAAATTGCTTTAGCAATCGTGGATTGCGGCGGTACTCTTCGCTGCGGTATTTATCCTAAAAAGGGGATCCCTACAATCAATATTGTCGCTACAGGGAAAAGTGGCCCTCTAGCACAATATATCACCGAGGAAATCTATGTGTCAGCAGTTGGCCTTAATCAAATTTCTGCTGCTAATGAAGACGAAAAAGCGACAACTGTGGTAACAGAAAAGCCAACTTACGATACTAGTAAAAAAATTACAGAGCAAAAAGCTGAAACAAGTATTGTAGCAAGAATTGGGATGGGCGCTGGGAAGGTCGTTGCGACTTTCAACCAGGCTGCTCGTGAAGCCATCCAAACAATGCTCAACACAATCATTCCTTTCATGGCCTTTGTTTCCTTGCTGATTGGGGTTATTCAAGGTTCAGGTGTTGGAAATTGGCTGGCAAAATTAATGGTTCCCCTAGCGGGGAACATCTGGGGACTCATTTTGATTGGCTTTATCTGTTCCTTGCCATTCCTATCTCCTTTGTTAGGCCCCGGAGCTGTTATCAGTCAGATTATCGGAACCTTAATTGGAGTCGAAATCGGAAAAGGGAATATTCCGCCCCAAATGGCTCTGCCAGCTATATTTGCTATCAACACTCAAAACGGTTGTGATTTCATTCCTGTAGCACTCGGTCTATCTGAAGCCAAGTCTGAAACAGTTGAGGTTGGTGTCCCTTCTGTGCTTTATTCACGCTTTCTCAATGGTGTTCCGCGGGTGCTAGTAGCTTGGATAGCTAGTATTGGTCTTTATCAATAGACCTTTGATAGATGCACGTAAACAGAGCAACTATTATGTTAAACTTATCTATAAGCATAAGTTTAAGACAAATTAGAGAAAGGATAAATAGGAATTAGATGAAGAAAATTTTTGAAGCTAAAGTAATTCAAGTAGGGCCTGAAGCTCAGAATATGATTCAAGATGCCAATATGCTCATTTTATTTGGAGAAGAAGCACCGGAAGATTTAGCAGAGTATTGTTTTAAGATTGATAACAAAAATCTGCTAGGTTCAATACTAGAAGGCGGCAAGCTGGTGGTAGATAATCAGGAATATTCGATTAGTTCCGTGGGAAATGTAGTAGAAAAAAATTTAACTGGACTGGGCCATATCACGATTTCTTTTGATGGTTCAAAAGAGGGGAGCCTTCCTGGTACACTCCATGTCGCAGCAGACCAAGCAGTAGTAATTGAAAAAGGCTCTACCATTCAGATTTTTGAAGTAGCTCAAGTAGGATAAAATATCTAAATAAGAATACTAGAAAAATAAGAGTCTAAAAACTTGATTCAGAGCCTGGGCAAAAGTCCAGGCTTTTGAGTCTAAATTAGAAAAAATAGATGACGCAGTGGTTGATTGGCATCTTCCTTCGCTTTTTAAGCCCCAAAGATTGCCTGATCAACTGTGCGGGGGTGGGAAGACGAACTTTTTAACTTGTTTGAAGTTCTTTCCCACTCCCTTTTTGATTGGAAGAATAATTTATGTTATAATGTTGTAAAATTTGTCATTATTTTTCAATGTTTTCGCAATATGACAAATCAATAAAATTTATAAGGAGAAAACCATGTCAGATAAAGATGGACAAGGTCAAGTGCAAGGGGCTTGGCAAGAAAATCAACCTAGCCAGCCATTGCAAGGGAATTTCCAGCAGATTCAGCCGCAAGGATTGCCTGATAAGAAGGGCAATATCGGAAAAGTCATAGGACTTTCAATTTTTGCTCTCATAATTGGTCTTTTGATTGGCAGCGGTTCAGCTTATTTTATCGGCAAGCAGACACAGACAAATAAGGATATTCAAAGGATTAAGCGTCTGAGTAAGGCTCAGGAAGAAGCCAAAGACAAGAGTGACAGCTTTACTACAGACGGGCAGTCGGTTCAGTTTAATTGGACTTTGAAAGACTTGGGACGGTTGAGCTATACAAACGATGAAGGATTAGGTCTGACGGCTGATCAAATCGTTGAAACTTATGGCTTGGCTAGTTCAGCAGAATATGATCGTAATCGTCTGTTACTCCGATGGGGCCCTTCTGTCAGGGACAAGGAGCAAAATATTTCTTTTCAATTTGATAAAGTTGACCAGAACTACTATCTGAGACAAGTGGTAGTTGGAGATTCTTTTAAAGAATATAGAAAAGGGAAGGAAACGACAGATTGGAGCGTATTATCTCCCAAAGACCTTGAACGTTTGAAAGTAGGAGACAAGGAAACGGGTGAAGGAGGAACAGCTTTATCAGAGGTCCTGAAGAAGCATCCTGTTCCGTCAGAAATTGTCATCGCAACCGAACGTGACGTAGATAATAAGATTATCTCCAACCGTCTGATTGCTGAGGTGACTTATAAAACAGAAGATAGTTATAAATATCTTCTGTTTGTAGGCCAGCCAGATGGAAATTTCTTATATATAAAGTCAGAGGAAATGTAAGTTTTTAGTTATTTAGTTTATCTTTTGTGACTGATTGATTTCAAAGCATTTCGTTATTAAAAGAGAACTGATAAGACTATTGAAAATAAACAAGAAAGAGGAAAGAAGATTGACAGAACAGCAAACACAGCATTCTTTTGAGCCTTCAAGGAATGCTCAGTCGCAAGAGAAATTCCCGCATCATTTTCAACCTCAGCAAGGCCATGTTTCAAGTCCGCAGGGACCAACCCCACCTTTGGCCAAGAATAAATCTTGGAAAGGAATCCTGATAGGCGGAGCCTTGCTCTCTCTTGGTCTTGGACTAATCGGAGGGGGAATCTGGGGCTATAGAATGGGAGTAGCGGAGGTCATCAAAGGGGAATATCCTGTGCTACATCCTTTAGCAGATGCTGGGGGATCAAAGAGGGATCAATCAGACCGCTACATTGATCCCGATACTACTGAGTTCAAGTGGGATATTGATAGTTTGTCAGAGTTACGGTTCAATACTATTCAGACAGATACGAATGGTACTTCAGTGGAAGATATTCTTGATAAATATGGCAAGGCTTTAAAAGAAGAAATCTCTCGTGACAGCCTTGATTTAGAGTGGGGAACGCTTCAAGATTCTGATGATGAGGAGGACTGGCCAGTTTATTATACAGATCAAACTGCTTCTCTGGATTTTGAGAAGAAAAAAGATGGTTTCTATCTGAATAGTCTTCATATCTATAATATTCGCTTTGAAGGAAGCAAACATAATGCTGAGGACGAAGCGATGGCGGCTGATTACTTTGAAAAATTGAAAAAAGGCGATGCAAAGACTGGTAAAGATGGCATTTCCTATAAGGATGTTTTTAAGGAATATGGCAGTCCGCGAAGTATCTCTATTCGTGTAGATGAAGATTTCAGTGAGGATACTAGTCAAACCATTATGGAGGCGGCTTATGACGCTCCTAATGATGGTACTTATAGGTTGTTCTTCGTTCAGCAGGAGGACGGAAACTATCTTTTGTCCACTACTGCCAATAAATAAAATAGAACTCAAATAATAAAAGGAGAAACAATGCCAGAACAAAATAAACCGCAGGAACAATCTTTAGAAGGATTGGCTCCGTATCCACAGCAAGTCCAGTCATCAGATCCAGGACAATTTTCAGCTAACTCAACGGAGGGGCAGCCTTTCCCAACAGAAGGAGGCAGTCCTGAAATGCCGAATCCTAATCAAGATTTTGGTGTTCAGCAACCCATTTTTGATGCTCCACAGCAGCAGATGCCTCAGCAGGATAATTGGGGAAATCCTGCTTTTCAAAAAGCAACGCCTCAGGGATTTAATCCAGCTGGTCAGAACTTTGCCGTACCACAGCAAGCTGCAAACTTTGCTGCCCAGCCAAGTCCAGAGCCAAAGAAAAATAGTACGGGCAAGCTGATAGGATTTTTAGGAATAGGCCTGGCAGCGGGATTATTGCTAGGAGGTCTTGGCGGCTATTTCCTAAATGATTTTATGGGTGGGGGAAGTGTGCCAAGTCTGTCTCGAAAGGGACATCAAAGCGATGTTGCTTCTTTTGTGGCTCCGACAAAAGAGGATGTGTATGAGTGGGAAGTGAAAGACCTTGAAAAGCTGAGCATTGTTAGTGCGGATGATGAAGGATTGACCCCAGAACAAGTAGTCAAAGATTTTGGCTTGGCCAGCAGTGTGACGTTTCAGGAAGAAGGGCTCTCATTGTCTTGGCTACCTGACTCTAGTTATACCACTCTGACCTTTATGAAACACGAGGATGGCAGTTACCATCTTCAGGGTATGAGTATTATGCCCGGCAGTGATGACTATAATAAAAAGGTATCTAGCCAGATTACAGAGAACTTAAAGACGGGTGATGCGGAAACAGGCGAGGGCGGTTCTTCCTTTAAAGAAGTAATCAAGGAATACCCAGAATATCAACATATCTCAGTTTATGGGGATGGTGAATCAGAGCCGAAGATGCTTATAAACTATGAAACCTCTTCAAATAAGGAGATAACTTTGACTTTTATCCGTCAGGAAAACGGACAGTATCTATTGAGTAATCTTTCTAAATAGAATAAATGAATAGGAGTGCTTATCTTACAGCTGGAAACTCCGAACGGTACGCAAAAGATCAAAATGACCATTGATGCCAACAGTGGGAACATTTTGAACGAAACGAAAGAATTAAATAAGATCGTTGGTATATAAGTTTGGAATTGCTTTGTTGGGCACGGACGAGAGTTCGTGTCTTTTTACAATCCGTATCTCATGTAGAGAATTTTGTAGGAGTTTTGCAATCCCCTTTTTTGTGTTATAATATTGTCTAATCAAGCTTCTTGGTTTACTTCAATTGTTCTTCAAGTTGTTGGAGATTGAGGAGATAAACAAACTAAAAGGCTAAATCATTCACGAATCGAGGGAAAAATCATGTCTGCTACTAAAATGAACGCTCAAGAAATTATCAAATTTATCGCTGATGCCAAGAAAAAAACTCCTGTCAAGGTAACCTTTGATGGAGAATTACACGGATCCATCCCTTGGTCTGTTGTGAAGTTAGGCAATGTTCTTTTTGGAGACTGGGAAGAAATTAAGCCACTCCTAGTGAACTTAGAGGAAAATAAGACCTATGTCGTAGAGCAGGATGCCCGCAACTCAGCGGTGCCGCTTTTGGACAAGCGCGATATCAATGCCCGTATTGAGCCGGGCGCTATTATCCGTGACCAAGTCGAAATTGGTGATAATGCTGTCATCATGATGGGGGCAGTCATCAATATTGGTGCAGAGATTGGCGCTGGAACCATGATTGATATGGGTGCTATCCTGGGTGGCCGAGCGATTGTCGGCAAAAACAGTCATGTCGGTGCTGGTGCTGTTCTGGCGGGAGTCATTGAGCCGGCTAGTGCTGAGCCAGTTCAGGTTGGAGACAATGTGTTGATTGGTGCCAATGCGGTTGTGATTGAAGGTGTACAAATTGGCAGTGGTTCAGTTGTTGCGGCTGGCGCGATTGTGACCCAGGATGTTCCGGAAAACGTAGTGGTTGCTGGTGTTCCGGCACGAGTTATCAAGACCATTGACGAGAAGACCCAGCAGAAGACAGCTCTGGAAGACGCTCTGCGTACTCTTTAAAAATAGCATAAAGATGAATTGATTGGGTGCGGCCCGACACTTTGACTGGTCTGACAAGATTTTAAAGGAAAGAAAAATGCTTGATTATCTGAACATTCGCCGTGATTTACACCAGATACCAGAAATCGGTCTGGAAGAATACAAGACCCATGCCTACCTGATGCAGGTCATTGATGGCCTGACAGCTGGCCTAGACTTTGTGGAAATTCGAACTTGGCGGACTGGTATTTTGGTCTTTATCAAGGGCAGTTCACCAGATAAGACGATTGGCTGGCGGACAGATATCGATGGCCTTCCGATTGTGGAGGAGACGGGTCTGGACTTTGCCAGCACTCATGAAGGTCGTATGCATGCCTGCGGACATGATATGCACATGACGGTGGCTCTAGGCCTGCTGGAACAAGCTGTGAGCGCTCAGCCTACCCACAATCTGCTCTTTCTCTTTCAGCCTGCAGAGGAAAATGAAGCTGGCGGTATGCTCATGTACGAAGATGATGCTTTTGGTGACTGGCTGCCAGATGAATTTTACAGTCTCCATGTGCGACCGGACCTCAAGGTCGGCGATATTGCCACTAATAGAGGAACCCTCTTTGCTGGTACCTGTGAAGTTAAGCTGACTTTTAAGGGGAAGGGGGGGCATGCGGCCTTTCCTCATGAAGCCAATGATGCTTTGGTGGCGGCTAGCTACTTTATCACTCAGGTGCAGACCATTGTCAGCCGCAATGTCGATCCTATCGAGGGAGCAGTTGTGACCTTTGGTTCTCTCCATGCTGGCACGACCAACAATGTCATCGCAGAAACGGCCTTTCTGCATGGCACCATTCGGACTCTGACTCAGGAGATGAACCTCTTGACTCAGAAGCGCTTACGGGAAATAGCAGAGGGCCTAGCCCAAAGTTTCGGTCTGGAATTGGACTTGGAGCTTAAACAAGGCGGCTATCTGCCTGTGGAAAATCATCCTGGACTAGCAGACGAATTGATGGACTTTTTCCAGAAGGAAGAAGGAGTGCAGTTGATTGATATTGCGCCGGCTATGACAGGTGAGGATTTCGGTTATCTGCTCAGTAAGGTTAAGGGCGTCATGTTCTGGCTGGGAGTGGACAGTCCCTATGCCCTCCATCATCCCAAGATGACACCGGACGAGGCAGCACTGCCCTTTGCTATTGAAAAGATTGGGAAATTCCTAGATTATAAAATCAACGAAAGATAAGAAAAAGGTGGACGAGCTGCATGAAAAAAGAGCTGAGACAAACTGTACTGAACCAGATGAAGAAACTGTCAGGAAAAGAAAAAGAGCAGGCAGATAACTGGCTGACCCAGCACTTGCTCAGTTCGGCAGCTTATCAAAAAGCTCAGGTTATTGCTACCTATCTTTCTATGCCGCATGAAGTCTCAACTGCAGCCTTTATCAAGCAGGCTCAGTTAGATGGTAAGCGGGTTTTAGTGCCCAAAACCTATGGCCAGGGTCAGATGATATTTGTGGATTATGATGAAAGTTGCCTGCAAAAAAGCTCTTTTGGACTTATGGAGCCGATAAGTGAAGAGGCTGTGGACAAGACAGAAATTGATCTGATTCATGTGCCGGGTGTGGTCTTCAATTCTCAAGGGTTTCGGATTGGTTACGGCGGTGGTTACTATGATCGCTATCTGGCTGATTTTGCTGGGGCGTCTATCAGCAGCATCTATAGTTTTCAACAGTTTGATTTTGAACCCGATTATCACGATATAGCAGTAAAGGAAGTGTTGACTTATGAACTACATCTATGATAAAAAATATCCTGTGACCAGTATTTTGCTAATTTTGACAACACTTGTCTTTGTGGGGATGCTTATTTTACGTGGCTTTTCTTATGCTGAAGCACAAACGGTCTTTGAATTTGGAGCAGTGTTTTCTCCGACCATTATCATGTATCCTACTCAGATATGGCGTCTCTTTTCTGCTATCTTTGTGCATATTGGCTTGGAGCACTTTGTGGTAAATGCTGTTACTCTTTATTTTATTGGACGGCAGGCAGAAGATATTTTTGGCTCGCGAAATTTCTTTCTGCTCTATATGATGTCAGGTCTGATGGGAAATATCTTTGTCTTCTTTTTCAGTCCGGATACTCTGTCAGCAGGAGCCTCTACAGCCTTGTTTGGACTTTTTGCCTCTATCGTGACCCTGCACTATGTCGTCCGAGACAGCTACATTCAGCAGCTGGGGCAGTCTTATATGACCTTGATTGTGGTCAATATCATCTTTAGTTTCATGCCTGGTATCAGCCTGGCGGGGCATTTGGGCGGTTTGATTGGCGGCATACTCTGCGCGGTTATTCTTCCTGTCAAAGGCTCAAGCAATGCCTTTAAACCTGCTCAGCGCTGGCTAGTCTTATTTGGCTATCTAGCCTTGGCTGCCCTTCTTATTTTTCTAGGCTTTCATCATTCCTTGATTTAACAAGTGTGTATAAATAACTAACGATATATAAAAAAGAGGTTTTTAACCTCTTTTTTATAGCTGAAATTTTATTTTCAACGTTAGTTGTTTGAATCAATTATTTTTTACTTTGTTTTTTCTCTAATGTATGACCCAAGTCAATGATATACTGCTTCAAGGAGTCTTTGACCTGCGGATGCTTGAGGGCGTAGTCGATAGAAGTCTTCATAAAGCCGAACTTGTCACCGACATCATAGCGATCGCCCTTGAATTCGCGAGCGAACACGCGCTGCGTCTTGTTAAGAGTATCAATCGCATCGGTCAGCTGAATCTCATTTCCAGCACCTGGCGCTTGCTTTTCCAAGATTTCAAAAATTTCTGGTGTCAGCAGGTAGCGGCCGATAATAGCCAAATCACTCGGTGCATCTTCAGGTTTTGGCTTTTCGACGAAAGTTTCCACGCTGTAGAGACCTTTGACACCTTCACCTTGAGGGGCAATCACACCATAAGAAGAAACTTCATCATGAGGGACCTGCATGACAGCGATGGTAGAAGCGTGAGTAGCCTCGTAATCATCAATCAATTGCTTGGTCAGCGGCACAGCCTTATCATTGGTGATGTCCATGAGATCATCGCCCAGCATGACAACGAAAGGCTCGTTTCCTACGAAAGCCTTAGCTTGAAGGACAGCATCTCCCAGTCCGCGCGGATGGCTCTGACGGATGAAATGCAGACCGATACCAGTGGTTTCATCGACCAATTTGAGCAAGTCGTCTTTACCCTTTTCTTTGAGGTTGTATTCTAATTCAAAGTTTGAGTCAAAGTGGTCTTCGATGGAGCGTTTTGATTTACCTGTGACAACTAGAATATCTTCAATTCCAGATTTGAGAGCTTCCTCAACGATAAACTGGATGGTTGGCTTGTCAACGATTGGCAACATTTCCTTGGCCAGTGCTTTAGTAGCTGGCAGGAAGCGGGTTCCGAGACCAGCTGCAGGGATGACGGCTTTCTTAACTTTTGACATAATTATTTCCTTTCTATTAGAACGAAGTCCATTCATTCTCAGCCTTGAATTCATTGTTCATGATTTCATAAATGGCATCTTTGATATTACAATTTTGATAAATAACCTTGTAAATAGCCTGGGTAATTGGCATATAAACATCCAGCTCTTGGGCCAGTTCATAGGCTGCCTTGGTGGTAGAAATTCCTTCGATAACCATGCCCATATTGGCTTCAATATCAGCTAATTTCTCGCCACGTCCTAGAGCATTGCCGGCCCGCCAGTTACGGGAGTGAACAGAGGTACCTGTGACAATCAAGTCGCCGACACCAGATAGGCCGCTGTAAGTCAGAGGATTTGCTCCTAACTTGACACCTAGACGCGTGATTTCGGCCAGACCTCGTGTGATAATAGCTGCCTTGGCATTATCACCATAGCCTAGTCCATGGAGTGCACCAGCTCCAACTGCGATGATGTTTTTCAGAGCGCCTGCAGTCTCCACTCCGATGACGTCGGTATTAGTGTAGAGGCGGAAGTAGTGATTGCTGAAGAGCTCCTGCACATACTTAGCTGCTTCCAGATCCTTAGAAGCAGCGGTGATTAAGGTAATATCGCGCACAATGGTTTCCTCAGCATGGCTGGGACCTGAGACAACGACAATCTCGCTACGTAGCTCTGCAGGGATTTCTTCTTCTAGGATAGTTGAAATCCGTTCGTGGGTATTGGGCTCTAGTCCCTTGGAGGCGTGCATGATTTTCACCTTGTGGTCCAGAGCTTGAGCTACTTGTTTGGCTACCAGACGGGTTACCTTAGTCGGCACGACAAAAAGCACGGCATCCGCATCTTTTAAAGCTTCTTCTAGGTCATGATAAGCCTTGATCTTTTCGTCCAGTACAATATCTTTGAAATAGCGTTTATTGGTGTGTTCGTCGTTGATTTCGTTGATTTGCTCAGCGATATTTCCCCAAATACGAACCTCGTGTCCGTTGTCATTTAACACTTGTGATAAGGCTGTTCCCCAAGAACCAGGACCAATCACAGCAACTCGTTGTTTATCCATATCTTCTCCTTATGATGAAATTCCGAGTCTGAATTTAAATCAGTTTTAGAGTTCTATATCTCATTTTACCATATAATATAAGAAATTTCTTGCTTGACATTGTTTTTATCTGTGATATAGTAAGGAAACTAAGTCAAATATGAAAAAAGTAGGAGGAAGCATGTTTTTTAAAAGTCTATTACGGTATAAATGGTATGCCCTGAGTTCGTTTTTGATGACCTCGCTGATGATTGCCAGCTCTCTTTTACTACCCTGGTTTTTAAAGCACATCTTAGATGCTCTGCAGGAGCAAAATAGCCAGACCATCTACAGTATGGGGGGGTGGCTGATTGGCATCGGTTTTGTCGGACTGGTGGCAGGAGGGATTAATGTGACCTTGGCGGCTTATATTGCCCAAGCTGTCTCATCAGATCTCCGCGAGGAGACTTTCCGCAAGATTCAGACCTTTTCTTATGCTAATATCGAGGAATTCAACTCCGGCAATCTAGTCGTGCGGATGACCAATGACATCAATCAGATTCAAAATGTGACTATGATGCTCTTTCAAATTCTTCTTCGCTTGCCCATCCTTTTTATCGGTTCAGTCATCCTGGCCATTGTGACCATGCCCTCTCTCTGGTGGATTATCTTCTTGCTGATTGTGCTCATAGCTGGTCTAACGGCTGTCATGATGGGGATGATGGGGCCTCGTTTTAAGAAATTCCAGACTCTTTTGGATAAGATTAATGCCATTGCCAAGGAAAATCTTCGTGGTGTGCGAGTGGTCAAGTCCTTCGTTCGGGAGGAAGACCAGTTTCATAAGTTCAGTCAGGTGTCTGATGAACTTTTGTCAGAGAATCTCTATATTGGCTACGCTTTTTCAATCGTTGAGCCAATGATGATGTTGGTCGGCTACAGCTCTGTTTACTTGGCTATCTGGACTTTATCTGGCATGATTCAGGCGGAGCCAGGACTGGTCAGCTCTATCGCTTCTTTTATCGGTTATCTGAGCCAGATCATTTTCACCATCATTATGGTTGGCTTCTTGGGAAATGGTGTGACGAGGGGGATCATTTCTATCCGTCGGATCAAGGAAGTATTGGCAACGGAGCCAGCTATGGCTTTCCCAGACTCGCTAGATGAAGAACTAGAAGGTAGCCTCAGCTTTGAACATGTGACTTTTTCCTATCCCAACGATGACGAGCCAATACTAAAGGATATCAGCTTTGAGGTTGAGCCTGGGCAAATGATTGGCGTTGTCGGTGCGACAGGTGCTGGTAAGTCTACCTTGGCCCAGCTGATTCCCCGTCTTTTTGACCCGCAGGAAGGTTCTGTCAAGATTGGCGGCCGGGATCTGCGAAAGCTTAGTCAGGGAACTCTTCGTAAAAATGTTTCCATCGTGCTGCAGCGGGCGATTCTATTTAGCGGGACCATTGCGGACAATCTCCGGCAGGGCAAGCTCAACGCTTCGCTGCCTGAAATGGAGCGAGCGGCTCGTATTGCCCAAGCCAGTGAATTTATCAGCCGTATGGAAGAAAGTTTTGACAGTGAAGTGGAGGAGCGTGGCAGCAACTTCTCTGGCGGTCAGAAGCAGCGGATGTCCATTGCCAGAGGTGTTGTCAACAATCCCAATATTTTGATTTTAGATGATTCGACCTCAGCCTTGGATGCCAAGTCAGAAAAGTTGGTTCAAGAAGCCTTGAATAAAGAGCTGCAAGGAACGACGACGATTATCATTGCTCAAAAGATTAGCTCCGTTGTTCATGCAGATAAGATTCTGGTCTTGGATCAAGGGCGGCTGATTGGCCAGGGCACGCATGCAGAATTGGTCGCAACTAACGATGTTTACCGTGAAATCTACGAAACGCAGAAAGGAAAGGAGGACTAAGATGCGGACGATTGCATTTTTTTGGCAATATTTTAAGCGTTACAAATTATCCTTTGTCGTTGTCCTTTTGATGATGGTAACAGCGACTGTTTTTCAGGTCCTTTTTCCGGTTTATGTCGGTCAGGCTGTTCAGCATTTGGTTGAGTTGGGACGGGCTTTTGCTGAGAAGGGTGAGACTGATCAGATTCTGTCGACTTTTGGCAGCGTCATGGGCAGTGTATTGGTATCTTTTGTCTGCCTATCTATTTCCAGCTTAATTTACATGCTTTTGATGACCCGAGTTATTGCCCATTCGACCAATGAGATGCGCAAGGGCCTGTTTGGCAAGCTATCCAAGATGACAGTTGCTTTCTTTGACCGCCATCAGGATGGAGATATTCTGTCGCGCTTTACCAGTGACTTGGACAATATCCTGCAAGCTCTAAACGAGAGTATGATACAGGTGATGAGCAATGCCTTGCTCTATCTGGGCCTCGTGATTATCATGTTTGTTCAAAATGCTAGATTGGCCTGGATAACGGTAGCCAGCACACCGGTTGCTTTTCTTCTCCTAGTGGTTATTGTCAGGCTGGCTCGGAAATACACCAATCTTCAGCAAAAAGAAGTCGGCCGCCTCAATGCATATATGGACGAGACCATTTCCGGTCAGAAAGCCGTTATCGTTCAGGGAATGCAGGAGGAGGTCATCAAAGGGTTCATCGAGCAGAATGACCGAGTACGCTTAGCGACCTTTAAAGGCCGGACCTTTTCAGGCCTTCTCTTCCCTATCATGAACGGGATGAATTTGATTAATACAGCCATTGTTATTTTTGTTGGTTCGGCTGTCTTACTGAGCGACCCTAATGTTGAAACGGCAGTTGCAGTTGGCCTGATTACTACTTTTACTCAGTTTTCCCAGCAGTATTATCAGCCTATCATCCAGATTGCTGCCAGCTGGGGCAGTTTGCAGTTGGCCTTTACAGGGGCTGACCGGATTCAGGAGATGTTTGATGCACCAGAGGAAGTCCGGCCAGAGAATGCACCTGCTTTCACTGAGCTTACAGACTCCGTGGAGATCAAGCATGTGGACTTCTCTTATGTGGAAGGTAAGCCTATCCTCAAAGACGTGTCTATCTTAGCCCCTAAGGGCAAGATGACGGCTGTTGTTGGCCCGACTGGATCAGGTAAGACGACCATTATGAACCTGCTCAATCGCTTTTATGATGTGGATAATGGCAGCATTGAGTTTGACGGTCGCGACATTCGGGACTATGAGCTGGATAGCTTACGGAGCCATGTGGGGATTGTCTTGCAGGATTCGGTGCTCTTTAGCGGTACGATTCGGGATAATATCCGCTTCGGTGTGCCGGATGCCAGTCAGGAAATGGTAGAAACGGCTGCGCGTGCGACCCATATCCATGACTATATCGAAAGTCTGCCAGACAAATATGATACTCTGGTAGATGATGACCAGAATATTTTCTCAACTGGGCAGAAACAGCTGATTTCCATTGCTAGAACTTTGCTGACCGACCCGCAAGTCTTGATTTTGGATGAAGCGACTTCCAATGTCGATACGGTAACAGAGAGCAAGATTCAGCAGGCCATGGAAGCCGTTGTGGCTGGCCGGACTAGCTTTGTCATTGCTCACCGCCTCAAAACTATCCTCAATGCAGACCAGATTATCGTCCTAAAAGATGGAGAGGTCATCGAACAGGGCGATCATCACCAACTCCTCAAACTGGGTGGCTTCTACTCAGAACTTTATCACAACCAGTTTGTCTTTGAGTAGATGGTTGGTTTTGCAGCTGGATAATCAGCCAGGCTTTTAAAATATTAGATAGAAAATTTAAAAAATCCAGCAGGTTTCTTTTCCTGCTGGATTTTTAATTAACATCAAAGTAGTGATTATTTCACATGTTTAGCCAGATCCTCTTGGGCCTTTTTATTGGATTCCTCTTTTTCTTTTTTCCACTTTTCTTGGGCCTTTTGATAGTCTTTAGTCGTGACAATCTCATCACTGATTTCCACGTATTTATGATAGTTGGCATCTTTTGTACCTGTCTGAGCATAAGAGTTTGTAAATGGCACAATCCGAGAAATGAATGGTGCTGCTCCTCTGCTGCTCATAGTTGGCACAACGAGGGCGCTATCTGTCAGCCATGCTTGAGCTGCAGCATATTTTTCATAACGCTTGTCTACATCTTGTGTTTCGTTTCCAGCCTCTTCGATCAGTTTGCTGTACTCATCCAGTCCTACAGCTTTAGCAGCAGCATTGTCTTTGCCTTCAAATCCAAGGTAGGTTCTGGTCTGAGTGCTGTTACCTGGCACTAAAATGTCCAGGTAAGTAGAAGGATCTTGGTAGTCTGGATCCCAGGCAACGAGACCGTTGATATCCCAGTCTTCCTGGCTAGCAGCTTCAGCATTGAAGGTGATGTTTAGTGCTTCGTCCTCAGATAGCATCTGCAGGTCTACAGAGACATTGTCCTTTCCTAACGCCTCTTCTAATGATTGTTTCAGAGATTGCATGCGGTTGACGAAGTTAGTAGAATTCTGAGCGACAGGAACATCTAGGTGAATTGGGAATTGTACGCCTTCATTTGCAAGAGCCTGCTTGGCTTTGGCAAATTCCGCCTTGGCTTTGTCAGTATTATGGAGACCGTCTTGACCGTCATCCAGCTTGATACCTTTCCACTCGTCACCATAGGAAGCCAGTGATTCTTCGACCAGAGTGCCAAATTCCTTGCCATTGGCTTGAACGAAGGTTGGCGGAACAAAGAGATTACGGACAGCTGGCTTGGCTACATCTTCTCCATTGACCTGAGCTGAATAGCTTTCGCGGTTAAGGGCAAAGGCTAGAGCTTGGCGGAAGTCTTTGTTCAGCAGAGCTTTTTTGGTAGCTTCTTTTTGTTCATCGCTGGTTTTAGAAGTATGGTTATAACTTTGACGGTCAATGTTAAAGCTGATTAGACCGACACCCGCTCCTGCTTCTGTCATGAAGATATTATCTTTGTATTTCTCAGCGATTGAGGAATAACTGGAAGTGGCTGGGTAAAGTCTTGCCAAACTGTAGCCGCCATCTCCAAATGTCCGCGCTAATGAATCTTGGTCAGAACCATCGTAGTAAGACAGTTTGACACCATCAATCTTGACCTTGTCCTTATCCCAGTAGTTAGGGTTCTTCTCAAATTCGACAGAGGATTTAGAAGTAATGGATTTCATGATAAATGGACCGTTATACAGAATGGAATCTGCTTTGGTTGCCTGACCGAATTCCTTGCCTTGCTTTTCTAGAAAGGCCTCGTTGACCGGCATCATAACACCTGATGTTGTTTTAGAGTTCCAGTAGGTTTCAGGCTTGTTGAGTGTATATTGGACCGTATGATCGTCCAGTGCCTTGACTCCAACAACTGAAAAGTCCTTGTTGGTACCGGCTGCATATTCACTCAGTCCCTTGATAGAATCTTGGATAAGAGGGAGAGCGTCTGATTTGACATCAGCAGCATGTTTGATACCTGCCACAAAGTCCTGAGCCGTGACATCTGCGTATTCTTCGCCATCAGCGGTATACCACTTGGCATCTTTGCGCAGCTTATAGGTATAGACGAGACCATCTGGAGAGACTGTCCAATCTTCTGCGATAGACGGAGCTAAGTTTCCATATTTATCATTTTCCAGCAAGCCATCTACACCATTTGTAGTCAGCTCGTGGGTAGACCCCTTTGCCGACTGGATGTAGTCCAAAGTCGTTGGATCAGACGTAAAGACATAGCTGTAGATTTTTTTGCTGGATTGGGAACTTCCGCCTCCAGAGCAAGCTGTAAGTAAGCCGACAGAGAGCAGAGTGAGCCCTGCGGCAAGAAGAATTTTTGATTTTCTCATAGGGACCTCCAAGTCATGAGTTTTTACACTGCTTATTATAACAAATTTCTGCCAAAAGTAAACAATTTTCTGATAATTCTGAAATATTTTTCTAAATTTTCAAAAAGAGATTTATAGTGTTGCATATTCTGATAAAAAATTTTTATAACCAGCTTTAAAAAAATCTATTGGACGACTGAGAAAAGGCGTGGTAAGATATACTATATCAAAATAAGGGGGAATCACGGTATGTGCAGAACAATTGTTGGAATTTCAGCCAATCTTTGTCCAGTAGATGAAGCTGGAAAGAATATTCACACCTCTGTTTCACGCAAGTTTGTGGATGGCGTACGAATGGTTGGTGGTCTGCCGATGGTGATTCCTGTTGGCGATAAAAGTTTAGTTCAGGATTACGTAGAAACGATTGACAAGCTGATTTTGTCAGGCGGACAAAATGTTCACCCACAGTTTTATGGGGAAGAAAAGACCATTGACAGCGACGACTACAATATTGTTCGCGATGAGTTTGAGTTGGCTCTCTTGAAAGAAGCTCTGCGCCAAAACAAGCCAGTCATGGCTATTTGCCGCGGCCTGCAGTTGGTAAATGTTGCTTTTGGCGGTACTCTTAATCAGCATATCGAAAATCACTGGCAGGGCTTGCCATTTGGTACTTCGCACTCCATTCGCACGGAGAAAGACAGCGTTGTGGAGCGCTTGTTTGGTCAGGCTAGCCAGATTAATTCGGTCCATCGGCAAAGTATCAAGGACTTGGCACCTAATTTCCGCGCGACAGCCTTTGACCCAAGAGACAATACCATCGAAGCGATCGAATCGGTTGACAATCATCGTATCATAGGCCTTCAATGGCATCCAGAGTTTTTAATAAACGAAGAAAAGGGCAATTTGGAGCTGTTTCAGTACCTCTTGCAAGAGCTGTAAAAAATTATTTTATTTTTTTAAGTTACTTTTAGGAAAATTTAAGATAAGTGTTCTATACTAAGACCATAAACAAAGACCTCCTAACTTTGTTTAGAAATCCTAAAACTTTTCTTTTTCATAATAATCTCCCTATAAGAACCGCCCAATTGGCGGTTTTTTTGCTTGTTTTTGGCGAATTTAGTATAATAGGAGCAGAAAAAATAGAAAAGAGAAATGCATGAAAATTCGCGGGTTCGAGCTGGTTTCCAGCTTTACAAATGAAGATTTACTGCCTAAGAGAGAGACGGCTCACGCAGCTGGCTACGATTTGAAAGTGGCAGAGCGCACCCCTATTGCGCCAGGGGAGATTAAGCTGGTTCCGACTGGTGTCAAGGCCTATATGCAGCCGGGCGAGGTGCTCTATCTTTATGATCGCTCGTCCAATCCTCGTAAAAAAGGCTTGGTCTTGATTAACTCCGTTGGGGTCATTGACGGCGACTACTATGGGAATCCTGGAAACGAAGGGCATATCTTTGCTCAGATGAAAAACATCACAGATCAGGAAGTCGTCCTCGAAGCTGGCGAACGTGTAGTGCAGGCTGTCTTTGCACCATTTCTGATTGCTGATGGAGATGAGGCAGAAGGCGTGCGGACCGGTGGATTTGGGTCGACAGGGAAATAGAGAAAGAAAATGGCAGACTATTTATTAGTTGTAGATATGCAGTCAGATTATGTTGCTGCAGGAAAAGCATATGATAATGAAGCACTGACTGCGGCTGTCAATGACAAAATAGCTAGTTATCCCAGCGACCGGGTTATCTATATTCTCAACCGTTTTTTCTGGGAGAGAAAAGAAAGGGAGAAGAATTTTGCGACCGACTTGAAGGTTATATCTTCTCGCATCTTTGAGAAGCGTCGGGCTTCTTGCTTTACTAATCCGGATTTAAAAGAGTTTTTAGAGGGAACTGGTGCTAAAAGTTTAGAATTTATAGGGGTAGACGGCAATGGCTGTGTCAAGGAGAATTATCAGGTTTCCGTCGATTTGTCCGCTGTCGGAGTTGCCAACCAGAAGAAATTCTCTAAAACACTGAAGCAATGGCAAGATTGCGGAATCAAGATTAGATAGCTTTATGAGGACATTAATATGAAGATCATTTTTATCCGCCACGGAGAGCCAGATTATTCACTTTTGGAAGAGGCTGGTTACACTGGCTTTGGACTAGATTTGGCTCCCTTGTCGGCTGCTGGTCGTCGGATGGCGACAGAGGCAGCTGCTAATCCTTTGCTAGAACAGGCGGAAATTTTGATCTCCTCTTCTGTGACGCGGGCTTTGGAGACGGCCTCCTATTTGATTCGAGACCGCCAACTGCCGCTTTTTGTGGAGCCTTTGCTGCATGAATGGCAGGTATATGAGAGTGGGACAGAAAAGTTTGAGCAGGCTCGGAAGTTATTTTTTGAAAATAGTGGAGAACTTCCTGCAAGAAGTCCTATCCAGTATGAAACATCTGAGCAGATGAAAGCCCGCTTTTTCAGTGCCTTAAGCAAATACAGAGACTACGAGACGGTAGCTCTTGTAGCCCATCGCATGCTCATCCGCCAGTTTGTAGCTGATCAGCAGATTGATTTTTGCCAGTTTATTGAATATGAACTGAAGTTTTAATGTTTCGTCGTAAAAAGAATCTTAATAAAAGGATTTTGAGAAAGAAGAAAATATGAAAGAATTTAAGAACAAGGATTATGCAACAGAAATTCGTCAGAAAATTCCAGGCTACGATGTGATGCTAGATGTGATTTTCCGAGGAGTATTGCTTAGATTAGCCCCCAGTTTAAAAGTCGATAAGGTGTTAGCTTTAGCAAGCCAGACGGATGAGTTGAATGGTTTGGCATCCTTATTTCCTAAGGCAGGGTTGACGGTTGTGGAGCCAAGTGAGGCGATGCTGCAAGAGCTTAAAAGACAGGTTCATCTGCCTCAAGCGGAGTATCTTAATTGTCGATTTGAAGAAGCAGTGCTACCTTCTGCTTATCAGATTTGTTCTTGCTTGCTAGTATTGCAGTTTGTTGAAAATCCCAGCTTTTTTCTTCGAAAAATTTATGACTCTTTAAGTGAAGGTGGCCTTCTGATTCTTAGCTTTTTTTCCAACCAGCAACTAGGCTATTGGAAAACACTTGCTTCAGAGCTAGGAGCCAATCAGCAACAAATTCAGCGTACTTATGAGAATCAAGCTAGTTTGATGAATACCCTCTCGCCTCAAGAAGTTGCAAACTTACTAGAAGAGGCTGGCTTTACTAACATAGAGCAAGTGTTTCAGGTCTTATCTACTTTTGTTTGGATTATTAGAAAATAAGGAGAATCACCATCGCTAAGAAAAAAACGACCTTTGTCTGTCAAAATTGTGAATACCATTCGCCCAAGTATCTAGGCCGCTGTCCTAACTGCGGCTCTTGGTCTTCTTTTGTTGAGGAAGTAGAAGCTGCTGAGGTCAAGCATGCCCGTGTTTCCTTGACAGGTGAAAAGACTCGGCCCATGAAGCTGGCTGAGGTCACTTCGATTGATGTCAACCGGACCAAGACAGAAATGGATGAGTTCAATCGTGTGCTAGGTGGTGGCGTAGTGCCTGGCAGTCTGGTTCTGATTGGTGGGGATCCCGGTATCGGGAAATCCACCCTGCTTCTGCAGGTATCTACCCAGCTTTCTCATCAGGGCACAGTCCTTTATGTCAGCGGGGAGGAATCAGCTGAGCAGATTAAGCTGCGGGCGGAACGCCTCGGTGATATTGACAGTGAATTTTATCTCTACGCCGAGACCAATATGCAAAATATCCGTGCAGAGATTGAGAAAATCAAGCCAGATTTTCTGATTATTGACTCCATTCAGACAGTGATGTCGCCAGAAATTTCCAGTGTTCAAGGTTCTGTCTCTCAAGTCCGAGAGGTGACAGCTGAGCTCATGCAGCTGGCCAAGACCAATAATATCGCGACCTTTATCGTTGGTCACATGACCAAGGAAGGAACCTTAGCTGGCCCCCGAACTTTGGAGCACATGGTGGACACCGTGCTTTATTTTGAGGGCGAACGTCAGCACACTTTCCGTATTTTACGGGCAGTTAAAAATCGCTTTGGCTCAACCAATGAGATTGGCATTTTTGAAATGCAATCTGGTGGGCTAGTTGAGGTTATCAACCCCAGTGAAGTCTTTCTGGAAGAACGGCTGGACGGCGCGACAGGCTCTTCCATCGTTGTGACCATGGAAGGAACGCGGCCGATTTTGGCAGAGGTACAGGCTTTGGTGACACCGACCATGTTCGGCAATGCCAAGCGAACCACGACTGGTCTAGACTTTAACCGAGCCAGCCTCATCATGGCAGTTCTGGAAAAGAGGGCAGGACTCCTCCTGCAAAATCAAGATGCCTACCTCAAGTCTGCTGGCGGCGTCAAGCTAGATGAGCCAGCGATTGATTTGGCAGTAGCAGTAGCCATTGCTTCCAGCTACAAGGATCTTCCTACCAATCCTCAAGAGTGCTTTATCGGTGAAATTGGCCTGACTGGTGAAATCCGTCGAGTCAATCGCATCGAGCAGCGCATCAACGAAGCAGCAAAGCTGGGCTTCACCAAAGTCTACGCTCCTAAAAACTCTCTGAACGGTCTCAAGGTTCCGAACAATATCCAAGTCATCGGTGTGACGACGATAGGGGAAGTCTTAAAGAAAGTATTTTCCTGATTTAACAGTATTGCGAAAAGTTATTGCGCGTGCTATAATATTGATAGAAAAAATTAGGATTTGTCTGGAAAACATCTATAAGTTGTTTTTCCGGACTTTTTAGGAGGATAATCAACCATGGTAGATCATCGTATGAATGTTTCTATTACCAATAATGCTCAATTTCCCTTGGCGGAGATTGCCTTAGATGCATCAGAGTCTGTTCGTATTCAGACCGGGAGCATGATATACCACACTCCCAACGTTGTCCTGAATGCCAAAGTGAATGCAGAGTCTCAATCAATCTTTGGCAAGGCAATCCAAGCTGTTGGCCGTTCTATGGCTTCTGGCGAAGGAGTGTTCATCACTGAAGCAACTGCCCAATCAAATAACGGTCGTCTAGCCTTAGCGCCTAATGTACCTGGTCAGATTGTTGCTCTGGAACTAGGCGAAAAGCAATACCGCCTTAATGATGGAGCTTTTCTGGCTATGGATGGTTCTGCCTCTTATACTTTGGAGACGCAGTCGGTAGGTCGAGCTCTCTTTGGCGGCCAAGGAGGCTTTTATGTGATGAGTACCCAAGGTCAGGGGACACTCTTGGTAAATTCCTTTGGCTCGATTCAAAAGGTCGAGCTGCATAATGATAGGATAACGATTGACAATGCTCACGTAGTAGCATGGAGTCGAGAGTTGGAATATGATATTCATTTAGAAAATGGTTTCTGGCAGTCCATGGGGACTGGTGAAGGAGTGGTTAATACCTTCTATGGAACTGGGGAAATTTACATCCAAAGTCTCAATATTGAAACCTTTGCTAATGTTCTTCGCCCACATCTACATATTGACAATTCTTGAAAAATTTCAGAAGAGACTGGAGGGTCTCTTATTTTTTTGATGCTTCAGTTTTCCTTTGTCCAAAATATATGAAAATGTTATAATCAAGTCATAATAAGAAGGAGGTATTTCTTATGCGATTTTCTATGGATAGTAATATGCAGTTTCCTTTGGTTGAGTTGTCGCTCAATCAAGGTGAAACCGTCTTTATCCAGCGTGGCAGCATGGTCTACCACACGCCTAATGTGACTCTGAATACTCAGCTAAATGCCAGCGGTTCTGGTTTGGGACGTTTTGTCAAGGCTGTAGGGCGGTCAATGGTTTCTGGTGAAAGTACCTTTATTACCCAAGCGGTTGCCCAGTCTGACAATGGTTACCTTGCTTTGGCACCAGATTCTCCTGGTCAAGTCATTCCTCTTCAGCTAGGTGAAAAGCAATATCGCCTAAATGATGGTGCTTTCTTGGCCCTTGATGGTACGGCTTACTATACCATGGAGCGCCAGTCTGTTGGGAAAGCACTATTCGGCGGCCAAGGCGGTCTCTTCGTCATGACAACCCAAGGCCAGGGCACTCTTTTGGCCAATGCCTTTGGTTCTATTAAGAAAATTGAGCTTCATAACCAAGAAGTGACTATTGACAATGCCCATGTAGTAGCTTGGAGCCAATCTTTGAACTATAACATCCATCTAGAAAATGGCTTCTGGCAGTCTATCGGAACAGGTGAAGGAGTGGTCAACACCTTCCAAGGAACTGGTGAAGTCTATGTGCAAAGTCTCAATCTTCAAACCTTTGCAGGCTCACTCAGCAAGTTTATTCCAAGAAGCTCATAAGAAATAAAACTAGGACAGAAGATTAGGCTAGATGCTGGATTTATCTGTCCTATTTTTTTGTAACAAAGCCGACAGCTGACAAATAACAGAAAAGATGGTAAGATAATATAAAATTATTTGAATATCAAAGTACCAGTAAGGGGAAAGAATGTCATATTTTGAAAATTTTATGAAGGCCAATCAAGCTTATGTCGATCTGCATGGAACGGCACATCTACCGATCAAGCCCAAGACCAAGGTAGCCATTGTAACCTGCATGGACTCTAGGCTCCACGTGGCTCAGGCTCTAGGACTGGCACTAGGAGACGCCCATATCTTGCGCAATGCCGGCGGTCGGGTGACAGAGGATATGATTCGCTCGCTGGTTATTTCGCAGCAGCAGCTAGGAACGCGGGAAATCGTAGTTTTGCATCATACAGACTGCGGAGCACAGACCTTCAAGAATGAGGAGTTTACGGCCCATCTTCATAAAGAACTAGGTGTGGATGTCAGTGATCAGGACTTTTTGCCCTTTACAGATGTAGAGGAAAGTGTGCGCGAGGATATGGTCTTGCTGCGGCAGTCACCGCTGATTCCAACTGATGTAGAAATCTCAGGAGCAGTTTACGATGTAGATACTGGTCGGATGACAGTTGTTGAGGAATAGTTGGGAAGTCAATTTCTTTGTCTGCGCATCGGCATTGAAATTGGCTCCTTTTTTATGTTAAAATAGAGAAACGATTTTAATTAGTTAGGACAATGTTATGATTCTTTCCATTATTTCTCAGGGATTGGTTTGGGCCGTTTTAGGTCTAGGTATTTTTATGACCTTCCGGATTCTGGGCTTTCCTGATATGACGACAGAAGGCTCCTTCCCCTTGGGCGGGGCGGTGGCTGTTACCTTGATTACCAAAGGAGTCAATCCTTTTCTGGCAACAGCAGCAGCCGTTTTAGCGGGCTGTGCAGCGGGTGCAGTGACAGGTCTGCTTTATACCAAGGGGAAAATTCCGACTCTGCTTTCTGGGATTTTGGTCATGACCTCCTGCCACTCTATCATGCTGATGTTAATGGGTCGTGCCAATCTGGGGCTTTTAGGCAGCAGTAAGATTCAGGATGTTCTGCCGTTTTCAGGGGAAGTCAATGACCTCTTGACTGGTTTGATTTTTGTCAGCCTAGTGATTGCAGCCCTGCTCTTTTTCTTGGATACCAAGCTAGGGCAGGCCTATATCGCGACCGGAGATAATCCGGATATGGCTCGCAGTTTTGGTATCAACACAGGCCGTATGGAGCTCATGGGACTGATTCTGTCAAATGGCTTGATTGCTCTGGCTGGAGCGCTGATTGCCCAGCAGGAAGGCTATGCGGATGTGTCCCGTGGGATTGGAGTGATTGTTGTCGGTCTGGCCAGTCTTATCATTGGCGAGGTACTCTTCCGTAGTCTGACCTTGGCAGAGCGGCTGATTACCATTGTAGTTGGTGCGATTGCCTATCAGTTCTTGATCTGGGGCGTCATCGCTCTCGGCTTCAACACCAACTATCTCCGTCTCTACAGTGCGGTGATTCTGGCCGTCTGTCTCATGATTCCAACCCTGAAAAATAAATTCTTTAAAGGAGCCAAGTTAAGCAAATGACAGCGATTGTAGAATTAAGAAATGCAACCAAGCTTGTAAAGAGCGGCTTTGATGAAGAAAAAATCATCCTAGATGATGTTTCTTTAGACATTCACGAGCATGATTTTATTACGATTTTAGGCGGAAACGGTGCAGGAAAGTCAACCCTGTTCAATGTCATTGCCGGCACTCTCCCTTTAACCAGCGGCAGCATTCATATCTTGGGTGAAAATGTCACTCATTTTTCACCAGAAAAGCGGGCCAAGTACCTGTCCCGTGTCTTTCAGGATCCTAAGATGGGAACAGCTCCGCGGATGACAGTGGCAGAAAATCTTCTCATTGCCAAATTCCGAGGTGAAAAGCGTGGCTTGGTGCCCCGTGGGCTCAACAGTTATAGGGAAGAGTTTCAGGCGACGATTGAGAAAATCGGTAATGGGCTAGACAAGCATCTGGATACACCGATTGAATTTCTTTCTGGAGGGCAAAGACAGGCTTTGAGTCTGCTCATGGCAACGCTCAAGCGCCCAGAGCTTTTGCTTCTGGATGAGCATACTGCAGCACTGGATCCTAAGACCAGTGTAGCCTTGATGGAGCTGACCAATGAATTTGTCAATCGTGACCGCCTCACAGCCCTCATGATTACCCATCACATGGAAGATGCCCTCAAATACGGCAACCGATTAATCGTCATGAAAGATGGACAGATTATTCAGGACTTGAACAAAGATGAGAAAGCCAAGATGACCATCGCGGACTACTATGGCTTGTTTGAATAGGCTTGCTCAGAGTTTTGTAAAAACAAGAGAAAGAATACGTACTAAATAATGTACTGCTCCCACAAAGTTAGACAATTAATGATCAAAAGTCTCTAGTTCTCTATTAAATAGGACTATGTCCTTTTTCTTCAAATTGCCCTCATAAATGAATAAAAACCGCTAGATTGCGGTTTTTTGTTATAAAAATAGTCTAAATTACTCATCTAAGCGAATAAACATCATTGCGTTAAGTAAGGAGATGAGTGCGACCGTATTAATATTATTGGAATAGATCAGTCTCTTGTTCTCAATGGGTGGAATAATAAAATTAGAAATGATGATATCGTAAGGTGATTCTTTTAAAGAATCGATTGATAGTTCTAATTTATTCCAAACTTCAAGTTCAAAATTGTTACTGCAATAATAAGAAAGTGTCTCTGCTACCGATCTTGCATGATACTGATCAAAATTGCTCATGACTAAAACTTTTAATTTAGGCTGATTTTGTAAAAGATTCAGCACTAAATGTCTGCTATGAGTGATAAAAGTATAGGATAGATGGTTGACTTTCATTGGTGTGCTATGGATATCCAAAGTCTCTAGGTAATGTTCAATCCCTTTTTTAATATCTGAAACAAATTGAGGGAAAATATTTTGAAAGTTCTTGATTGTATTACCTTTTTGGTCAAACAGAATAAATTCTGTAGATAGTTCCTGACGGTGCAGATGTGCTGTATTATGCAAATGCCAAATAAGATTGTCCTTATTGTCTATTTTTAGATTATAATTGCTTTCTATCTGATCAATTAAATCACTTAATAATTGATACGAATTTTTTACATAGCTATCTGTTTTTGCGCAGCTCATAAATAGATTTTCATCAATGAAAAACATTTTTTGAAAATAGGAGACAAATAGTTGACCTATCACTTCTTCATTCAAAGAGATATGGTATTCAGAATCAAAGCTCGCTACAATGTCTTCGATTCTTTCTGCCTGCATGAAAGATTCTAACAATTGATTGTTAAAAGAATCTTTCTCAACTTCCAAGAAATGACCAAACTTTATTCGGTATAAATTCGTAACGAGGAGTAATTTTAACATTCTTTGAGTTGCGAAATTGACAGGAAATGCAGTTTCTTTATAGACAAGTTCTAACAGCTTACACAAAGGTTCTACTGAAAAATCTGCAAAGGGCCATTCAAGAAAATAATATTTTTCCAAAAAATATTGTGCAAAAAAATAACGGATATCAATCTCATCTCCAATAATCCGAGCTGGATTGAGACTAATTTTAAAATTATATTGTTTTTTTATAATTTTGTTAATGTGACTGATTATACGATAGAGTGAGGAAGAACTTATATAAAACTCTTTACAAAGACTCTCGGTTTCATATCCCTCGTTAAAGAAGATGAATTCTAAAATTGAAAAATGAGTTGAATGCTTAAAAAAATGGTGATAGACCATCTCAATATCACTATCATCGGTATTAATGATACGTATGCCATTAGTAGAAGAGTGAAAAATCAATTCAGGAAACGCAGACTTGACATGGGATAAATCATCTTTTACTGAACGTTCTGTACAATTCAATAGTTCAGCTAGCTCAGAAATATGAAACCAGCGTTTGTTTTTAAATAGTAGTTCTAATAGTTCTAATTGTCTGTGGCTCTTTTTAGATAGTAATTCTCGCATTAAAATATTATCTTTCTTTATATAGTGTTTTTATTATCAGGCAATTATACCATATTTTGTGCATTTAACCTCGTTTAACAACTCTAAAATATATCTAAAAATGCTGATAAAAGCCTATAGAACAAGGAATTCTTATTTTTGCGTATCTATAGTACAGATAAACAGAAAGAAAACCAAGTTGAATTATTATGTTTCCAAGTTGGAAAATTATATAATTATATTAATCAAAAAATAATAGTAAAAAATATTATTAAACAATTTTGATTTAGAAAAAATTAGAAAGGAGAATCAATATGCTTTGGTCTATTATTGTTGGAGGAGTTATTGGTCTTATTGCTGGATCAATCACTAAAAAAGGCGGTTCAATGGGTGTTATTGCAAACGTTGTTGCAGGTTTAGTTGGTTCTGCTGTCGGTCAGTCACTTTTGGGAGCTTGGGGTCCTAGTTTGGCTGGTATGGCTCTGATTCCTTCTATAATTGGCGCAGTTATTGTAGTAGCTGTTGTATCATTTATTTTGGGTAAAAAGGCGTAATTTTTCTTTTTATATTCAAAATACAATTTAAAATTTAATGATGTGAGGATTCAATATGTCAAAATCAAGAAAAATACTTTCCCTTATTTTCTGTATTTTAATCTTGACAATTTTGATTCCTGTTTTGCTAGACTTTCATAAAGTCAGCGGTCTGGGGCTCCAGTTATTTAGCTGGAAGTTATTCACTTGGAAGCAGATTCCTTTCGTGGGCTACTATCTTTCTAGGTATGTTTTCTGGGGCACTGTGGTTTTAGCAAGCTTAATCTTACTACTGATGTTAGTGATAGCTTTTTATCCTAAGAGACGTTTGGAAATTCAGCTAGCTGATGCGGATGGGAAACTGATGCTGAAAAATTCAGCGATTGAAGGGTTTGTTCGTAGTCTGTTAACAGAACACGGTTTAATTAAAGATCCTACAGTTTCAGTAAATAGCCGTAAAAACAAATGCATGGTTTCCGTTAAAGGGGCAATCGTTCCTTCGGAAAACATCATCAAGAGAAGTCAGTTGATTCAAGAAGAAATCGCGTCTGGATTGACAGAATTCTTCGGAATCAATCATAATGTCAAGCTTAAAATCTCTGTCTCAGACTTCAAGCCAAAAGAAGCGGCTAAAAAAACTACTAGCCGTGTAAAGTAAGGAAGTAAAAAATGGAATGGTTTAAAAAATATCAATATCCAATCTTGTCTGGATTAGCAGGCATTATTCTAGCGTGTTTTATCCTATCCTTTGGCTTCTTTAAGACTCTATTTGTCTTGATTTGCGCTACTCTAGGGGCAGGAATTGGATATTATATTCAAAACAAAAATATATTTAAATAAGAATAAAGGAGTTTAACATGTCAAATAAAGATGTTAAAGATGTTGCTAAAAAAGAAGTTGCTCAAGCAGCTCACGAAGTAAAAGGTGAATTGACTTACGATGATAAGGTCATTCAAAAAATTATCGGTCTCTCTTTAGAGAAAGTTTCAGGTTTGCTGGCTGTTGACGGTGGCTTCTTCTCTAACATAAAAGATAAATTGGTCAACTCTGACAATGTCACTCATGGTGTCAATGTTGAAGTTGGTAAAGAACAAGTAGCTGTTGACTTGAATGTGGTTGCGGAATATCAAAAGAATGTTCCTGCTTTATACAAAGAAATCAAGAAAGTCGTTGCAGAAGAAGTTTCTAAGATGACTGATTTGGAAGTTGTTGAAGTAAATGTCAATGTTGTTGATATTAAAACGAAAGAACAACACGAAGCGGATTCAGTAAGCCTTCAAGACCGAGTGACAGATGTTGCTGAATCAACAGGCGAATTTGCTTCAGAGCAATTCGAAAAAGCAAAATCTGGCATTAGCGGTGGTTTCTCAGCTGTTCAAGAAAAAGTTGGCGATGGTGTAGAGGCTGTTAAAGACGCTGCATCAAATGAAAAAGCTCGCGTTCGTTAATTTTCTAACTAAGATTAGGAATTCTTATATTCTCTCATTGCTTTAAAAATGGAAACTAATAACGGAGGTATCAAATATGTCTACAGAAGAAAAATTCAACCAAGCTAAAGGTTCTGTTAAAGAAGGACTAGGCAAATTAACTGGTGATAAAAAAACAGAAAAAGAAGGAGCTGCTGAAAAAGTAGTTTCTAAAGTTAAAGAAGTTGCAGTAGATGCCAAAGATGCTGTTGAAGGCGCAATCGAAGGCGTTAAAAATATGGTTAAAAAAGACGATAAATAAAACCAATAGTTGATTTTCCTTATAAAAAGTCTTTGTTAGCTATAGTAACTAAAAAGAGAGAACATTTAATCCTGTTCTCTCTTTTTTGTGTATTTGGCTAGGAAAATTGTTCTTATTCCTTGTTTTTAGTTGGAGTTTCTTTCTTCTCCTTCTCCTCATCAATTTTTTGAAGTTCATGGTCATTTTTATATTGAATAATATACTCGACTATGTCTTTTTCAGTCAATCGATCATTAGATAATTGTGAAATTTGAATTGAAATATTTTTCAAACCATAATCGTTTTGTTTACTAAGAATTTCTTTCAATTCCTCATCTGAAAGATAGTTCCCTGAAATAGTTAACTTTAAAGTATTATCTTCTTTATCATAGTTCTTTTGTAGGATTGTGTTGTCTTTAAACTGATCAGATAAGTATTTATTTATAGATTCATTGATTAAGGTCTCTCTCACTAAGGTAGTCGCTGAAACCAAACTTGGAATAATAAGAATCAGCGAAACTAGAATTAATATTTTTCGCATTTTATAGGCTTCTTGATTGTTTTTAATGTAATGATTTTTTACCATAGTTAAGTTCGTCCCTATGTATGTAGCAAGCATAATAAAACTACAGTTAATGAAAAATAAGTAGGATGCTCCTAACATAAACTTAAAGTTTCCCGTTGCTATAGCATAGCCGACAGTACATACTGGGGGCATAAGAGCTGTTGCGATAGCTACTCCAGGTACAATGTTATTTGCTTCTTTTTTTCGTGCTCCAATAACTCCAGCTACCCCACCCACAAAAGCTATAACTATATCCCAAATTGTTGGTGAAGTTCTGGAAATAATTTCTGAACTTGCATAAGAAATTGGAGAAATAAAAAAATAAATCATAGATGCTAAGAGGCTTAAGAAAACTTGAATAGAAAGAATTTTAAACGACTTTCTGAGCAGTTTCATATCTAGTATTGCTAATGAAAAACCAATTCCAATAATAGGTGTCATTAATGGAGAAATCAACATTGCCCCAATGATAACTGGAGTGGAATCCATGTTTAAGCCAATAGATGCAATCAACATTGCACAAAACAAAGTAGCTAAATCGCTTCTTGATAAATCTAAATCATCGTAGAGCTTATCTCTGAATTCAACTAAAGAATAAAGTTTATCCTCTTTTAAAATTTTTCTCATAATAGTATTCCCCTTATTAAAGTTCTCTAAATTATAAATTCATGCGAAGCAATGAATGAAATAAGTGATATTCCAAATAAAATACCGGAAAAAGTATACAACCGCAATTTATTTTAACATAAAAAATTACAATTAGAATCTAATTTCTGAGAAGAGGTTTCTTAACATTCTTACTGGATTAAAGAAGCAACACATACTGAATTATTAATCGAATAACAAAACAGCATCTAGTTTGACAGCCTTTTTTCTTTGTGTAACTACTTTTACAAAAAACTTAAAATATTTTTGCATTTTTAATGTGTAAACGCTTGCAAAATTCGGGATAGAGTACTATAATAGAGTTAAAGAAATAGAAAGAAAGGAAACCAAATTCATTCGCTTTTAAGTTTACTTTGTTGGTATAGTTGTTTGTAATACATAAGTAGTTGCTTTACTTGACATATTGGTTGAATTGTCAGACAGGCCTGCTTAGCTTGCCTGATTGTAACGATAGTATAGAAAGTAGAAGCTTTTAGATGGTTTTCAAACTTCGAGAATTCAATCAATAGTGCTTTATTATGTTATAGAGATTCCAAATGCTAAGATAAAAAGAAAATCATTAGCGGTTGAAGGAATTAAAAGTTTATAAAAAATAGTAAAAACAATAAATAAAAAATTGTTATTCAGTTACACCTTGGATGAACTGATTGCTCTCATACCAGCGAAGTAAACCAGACCTCTAGCCGAGTAAAGCTAGAGGTCGTTTTTTTGCTACGATTGGCATGCCGTGTATCTGGGGTGAGAGCCCTCTGGGGCCTGTTTTCTTGTACTTTGCAAGTATAAGATACCGTTGACGGGAAAGGGTTTTCATTGTATATTTATATTAGGGATGATGATTGGAAAACAATTAGCAGTTAGGAGGGTATGATTATGCCGATTATAAGAAAAGTTCAAGTGTATCTTTTGCTTCTGTTTTTCTCCTTGAACAGTGTCTTGCCAAGTCAGATTGTCTTTGCGGAATAGTGGCAGAATGGTGTCTAAAGATTTGATTGACAAATACCGCTGGATTTCGCTGATTCAGTACAATGGCATGCGGGTCAGCAAGCGGATGCTCCGATACTATGGTGTTGACTGGTGATAAGCAATTTGCAAGACCATGTGAGCCAATAAAAGGTGAGAAACCCGAATATCATACAGCTTGATATTCGGGTTTTTGGAAAGGTAAAGAGAAAATGAAGCTGAAAAAAGAAAAATGTCGGCACCAGCTGTTTGACTATGAGGCCGACTATGTCATCTGCCCGGCCTGCGGTGAGCCTATTGCGGAGAATATACCGAATAATCCCAATTTCAAGCTGCAGATGATTCGGCGGAGTCGGAAGTATAAAAGATTTTTAAGGTGGAAAAAAGGTTATTTCTTTTTCTTGTTTTTAATATTATTTTTAATGTTATTCATTATCTTCAATTATCAATTCTTGGATAGTTTAGTGATTAAAAGCTACGGGATTACAGGTATTGATTCTTTTGAGCCTATTCTCAAACGGAGCTTCTACCCCTTCAAAGATGTTGTAGAGACAGCGGCCGTCCTCACTTTTATTCTTGCAGGACCTCAGCTTGATAGACGAGAATGGCTGAGACGCTGGCATCTTCAAAAGCATGCACATTACTATTTGGCATCATATCTGTATCCAGTAATCAGAGTAGCAAATTATATTCTGTTAATTTATCTAGGCAGTGAATTTTGGAGTAAGCTTATTTATTTAGAAGAGATGGACTTGTTGAATTATCACTTAGGTGGTCAGGAACTGATTTACGCTAGCGCGGTCTATGCTAAGGAAAATCTTCGCGGCCTCTACATTGTGCTGGGCCTTAATTTTCTTGCAGACTGCTGGCTCTTTTTCTACCAGCGCTTGGCTATATGGGTGAATCGTTTTTAGGATTTATGAAAGAGTATGAATATGAAAAAAGAAAAATGCCGCCACCAACTGTTTGACTATGAATCCGACTATGTCATTTGTACGGCCTGCCTCTTTCTGCCTCTGATCTTTCCTTGCCATATCGGTCTTTGGGTAGCAGTGATTGGAATTTTGACGACCTAAATCCTGCCCGGCTTTCTCAGTAATCCCAATCACAGTTTTGTCTCGGTTGATCTCAGCCCTATCGATTTTCCTCATTTGATTGAGCGGCTGTTTCTTTTGGACATTATCACTTTTGGGTAGAAGTTGATTGGGCTTTCCGAGCATTTCGGTAATGAAAATTTCTCCCCCCTGTCTGTCCTACACTACTTGTAATAAGCTAGAACGTAGATTTTCAATGAGGTTTCTGCTTATAGAGGTAGCGCTTCCGATTCTAAGCTTGATAGCTAGCCTGCTGTTCTTTTCTGCTCATGCTCTGGCAACGGTCGGGCTGGCTTTCTTGGTTACAGCTGCGATAATGGTTTATTTTGTCCGTTTTAATCTGACTGGCAAAGCCTAACCCTAAAAAGGGACAGTTTGCGGCTGTTTCTTTTTTGCTGTCGGTGTGTTTTTTCGTGGTTAGAAAAATAGCTTCATTCTAAGTGACAATGGAAAAACAATTTTTCTTTGTTTTGAAAAAACATGAAAAAATGCTATAATAGGTTGGATATGCAAACCTAAGGTTTGCAAGACTGTAATTCGACTTGGCTAGCCAAGGACCGTTAGTAATAAAATAAAGAATCTTTGATAAAAGTGAGATTCTGAAAATTGAATAGGAGAAAAAATGAGCAAGAGCAATATAAAACTGATTGCTTTGGGCGGCGTACGTGAAAATGGTAAAAACCTCTACGTTGCCGAAGTGGATGATTCCATTTTTGTATTGGATGTTGGGCTGAAGTACCCAGAAAATGAACAGTTGGGTGTGGATTATGTCGTTCCCAACATGGACTATTTGTTTGAAAACAAGAAGCGGATTGCGGGTGTCTTTCTGACGCACGGGCACGCGGATGCGATTGGTGCTCTGCCTAATCTTCTGGCAGATGCTAAGGTGCCGGTTTTCGGATCAGAGTTGACGATTGAGCTGGCCAAGCTTTTTGTTAAAAATAACGATGCAGTTAAGAAATTCAACGATTTCCATGTGATTGATGAAAATACTGAGATTGAATTTGGCAAAACAGTGGTTTCCTTCTTCCGGACGACTCACTCGATTCCTGAGAGTTTGGGAGTTGTCATCAAGACCAGAAAAGGCAGTATCGTTTATACAGGTGATTTCAAGTTTGACCAGTCTGCCAGCCCATCCTATGCGACAGACTTTGGCCGTCTGGCTGAGATTGGCCGCGAGGGTGTTCTGGCCTTGCTCAGTGATTCAGCCAATGCCGACAGCACTGTTCAGGTGGCTAGTGAGAGCGAGGTCGGCAAGGAAATCGAAGATACGATTGCTGACTGGGATGGTCGTGTGATTGTTGCGGCGGTTGCCAGCAACCTGTCTCGTATCCAGCAGGTTTTTGATGCAGCGGCAGAGACTGGCCGCCGCGTGGTTTTGACTGGCTTTGATGTTGAAAACATCGTTCGTACGGCTATCCGCCTCAAGAAGCTGTCCTTGGTGGACGAACGCCTTTTGATCAAGCCCAAGGAAATGTCTAAGTTTGAAGACCATGAGCTGATCATCTTGGAGACTGGCCGGATGGGCGAGCCTATCAATGGTCTGCGTAAGATGTCGATCGGCCGTCACCGCTATGTGGAAATCAAGGAAGGCGATTTGATTTACATTGTAACTACGCCGTCTATTGCCAAGGAAGCGGTCGTGGCTCGCGTGGAAAATATGATTTATCAGGCGGGGGGCATTGTCAAGCTGATTACCCAAAACCTGCGGGTTTCGGGTCACGCAAATGCGCGTGATTTGCAGCTCATGATTAACCTGCTGCAGCCTAAGTACCTCTTCCCGATTCAGGGTGAGTACCGCGGCTTGGATGCTCATGCCAAGGCTGCCATGGAAGTTGGCATGCTGCCGGAAAATATCTTCATTCCTAAGCGAGGTAGCATCATGGAATATGACCATGGTGATTTTGTGCCTGCTGGTGCTGTGTCAGCAGGAGATGTCATGATTGATGGGAATGCGATTGGTGACGTGGGCAATATCGTCCTGCGCGACCGCAAGGTCTTGTCTGAAGATGGTATTTTCATCGTGGCACTCACAGTTAACCGTAAGGAAAAGAAAATCATTTCCAAGGCTAAAGTACACACCCGAGGATTTGTCTATGTCAAAAAGAGCAGAGATATTTTGCGCGAAAGCTCTGACATTATCAATAAAACCGTGGAAGACTATCTGGCGCAGGATAGCTTTGACTGGGGCGAGCTGAAGGGAGCTGTCCGTGACAGTCTGGCTAAATATCTCTTTGACCAAACCAAGCGTCGCCCAGCTATTTTGCCGGTTGTTATGGAAGTGCGGTAAAAATCTCAACACAAATACAAGAAAAGTCGGGCTTCGGCTTTTTCTTGTCAGGAAGATACGAAGGAGAAATGCGAATGGCAGTGATGAAAATAGAGTATTATTCTGAGGCTTTGGAGATGGAATGGGGTGTCAATGTTCTCTATCCGGATGCAGCACGCGTGGACAAGCCGGATGATAAGGATATTCCTGTTTTGTACCTGCTTCATGGTATGAACGGGAATCACAATAGCTGGCTCAAGCGCTCAAATATTGAGCGTCTGGTTCGCTCGACCAACTTGATTGTTGTCATGCCTAATACCAGCAATGGCTGGTACACCGATACTCAGTACGGCTTTAACTATTACGAAGCCATCGCTGAGGAGCTGCCTCGGGTGCTCAAGCGCTTTTTCCCAAATATGTCGGATAAGCGGGAAAAGAATTTTATCGCTGGTCTTTCCATGGGTGGATACGGGGCCTTTAAGCTGGCTCTCAAGTCTAACCGCTTTTCATACGCGGCTAGTCTTTCTGGCGCTTTGAGTTTTCTTGATGCTCGCCCAGATAATGCTGAAATGGCAACGCCAGCCTATTGGCGAGGAGTTTTTGGAGACTATAAAGACTGGACCAGAAGCCCTCATTCGCTGGAGAGTATAGCCAAGCAATCTGATAAAAAGACTAAGCTTTGGGCATGGTGTGGCGAAGAGGATTTTCTCTATAAGGCCAATCAGGAGGCGGTGAAAAACCTGCAAGACTTAGGCTTGGAGATTACTTACAGCCACAGTCCAGGTAAGCATGAGTGGTATTACTGGGAAAAGCAGATGGAGAATGTACTGGCTTGGCTTCCTATCGACTTCCAGCTGGAAGAGCGCCTGTCGTAAAAATAGACTGTAAAGTCGTATTATGATCTCAGAGTATGATATAATGATTACGTTTGAGAATCGGAGTGGGATTGATTCCCCAGAATACAAATAGGAGAATGGAACTTTGACAAAAGCGATTCGAGTGCGTTATGCACCAAGTCCGACTGGACTTTTACACATCGGAAATGCGCGGACTGCGCTCTTTAACTACCTCTATGCTCGTCACTATGGTGGAACTTTCATCATCCGTATTGAGGATACTGACCGCAAGCGCCATGTAGAAGATGGGGAACGCTCACAGCTTGAAAATTTACGCTGGCTGGGTATTGACTGGGATGAAAGTCCTGAGACTCACGAAAACTACCGCCAGTCTGAGCGCTTGGATATTTACCAAAAATATGTCAATGAACTCTTGGACAAGGGCTTGGCTTACAAGTCCTATGTGACCGAGGAAGAATTAGCTGCTGAACGCGAACGTCAGGAAGCAGCTGGTGAAACACCGCGTTATATCAATGAGTTTCTAGGCATGTCAGAGGAAGAGAAGGCAGCCTATATCGCTGAGCGCGAAGCAGCGGGAATTATTCCGACGGTTCGTCTGGCTGTCAATGAAGCTGGTGTCTACAAGTGGAGTGACATGGTCAAGGGCGAAATTGAGTTCGAGGGTGGTAATATCGGTGGTGACTGGGTTATCCAGAAGAAAGACGGCTATCCAACTTACAACTTTGCTGTGGTTATTGATGACTATCTGATGGAAATTTCTCACGTTATTCGGGGAGATGATCATATTGCCAACACACCTAAGCAGCTCATGGTCTATGAAGCTCTCGGCTGGGAAGCACCAGAATTTGGGCACATGACCTTGATTATCAACTCTGAAACAGGTAAGAAGCTGTCTAAGCGCGATACCAATACCTTGCAGTTTATTGAGGATTATCGCAAGAAGGGCTACCTGCCAGAAGCCGTCTTTAACTTTATTGCACTGCTAGGCTGGAATCCTGGCGGCGAGCATGAGATTTTCTCTCGCCAAGAATTGATCGAGCTTTTTGATGAAAAACGTCTCAGCAAGTCTCCAGCTGCCTTTGACCAGAAGAAGCTGGACTGGATGAACAACGAATACATCAAGAATGCGGATTTTGACACAATCTTTGCTCTGGCTAAGCCATACTTGGAAGAAGCAGGTCGTTTGACCGATAAGGCAGAAAAGCTTGTAGAGCTCTACAAACCACAAATGAAGTCTGTAGACGAAATTGTGCCGCTGACAGACCTCTTCTTTGCGGACTTCCCAGAGTTGACAGATGCGGAGCGTGAGGTCATGGCTAGTGAAACGGTACCGACTGTGTTGACAGCTTTCAAGGAAAAGCTAGAAGCTATGTCGGATGCAGATTTTGTGACGGAGAATATCTTCCCGCAGATCAAGGCTGTCCAAAAAGAGACAGGAATCAAGGGCAAAAACCTCTTTATGCCGATTCGGATTGCCGTTTCGGGTGAAATGCATGGACCAGAGCTGCCAGATACGATTTACTTGCTTGGACGCGAAAAATCCATCCAGCATATCGAAAACATGCTGAATCAAATTCAATAAGATGAACCAGCTTTCGAGCTGGTTTTTACTTTGCAAATTTTTGTTTTTATGTCACAATTGTAATAAGAAAATCCTTTAAGGAGAGAAAAATGAAAAATGGATCATCATCTTGATTGGAGGATTACTAGCCTTACTCGTGCTAGTAACCTGTAATCAAAAGAAAGAGCAGGCGACTCCTGCTTCCAACAATTCTAAAGTAAGTTCGACTAGCTCTGCATCTTCTAAAAAGTCTGAAAGAGGGACCAATTCGAGCGAACTTGATGGTCAAGCGGATAATCAGGAAACTTCTGATACAGGCTCTCAGCAGAATTCGGAAACAGAAAGTGAAAATTCTACCAAGGAAGCTAGCAAAGGAGAGAAAGAGACTGCATCGACTTCTAGTTTGGATATGAAGGCTATTGCTTCTGGGGATTTTTCCAGCATGATTGGTACTTGGCAGGATGCCAAAGGGAACAGTTATACATTTGATGAGTCAGGTATTGAGTCAGATGTTGCCAAGCTTGAGACAGGAGATTACTCTGGGCCAGATGAAAATGGGATTTACAGAGCAGGGATTCGTTGGAAAAACCAAACCGGTGCTGCCTTTCTCATCATTCCAGCAGGAAAGAGTCTGCCAGCTGGGGAGACTGTCAATGGGACAGATCCGACTGATACCAGTCAAGATCGCTTCATCATCACTCAAAGCGTTTCCGAACATCCCGATGTTTTTTACCGCGTAAAATAAGGAGTCTTGACGGACTCTTTTTTTCTTGTTTTGAGTCCAGTATATAATATATTGATTTTGAATAAAAATTGATAAAACGCTTTTATTTTAATAAATATTAAATTTCCTCTTGACATTCGCATTTTCATACAGTAGAATGTTTAAAAATAAAATGTAGAAGGATAGAGGTAATCATATGGTTAAAGAGAAAGTCATTTTAGCATATTCCGGTGGCTTGGACACTTCAGTGGCCATTACTTGGCTGAACAAGGATTATGATGTGATCGCGGTCTGTATGGACGTGGGTGAAGGAAATGATTTGGATTTCATTCATGATAAGGCGCTGAAAGTCGGCGCTATCGAATCACATGTTATTGATGTTAAAGACGAGTTTGCGGAAGACTACGTCTTGGTTGCTCTGCAAGGACACACCTTCTACGAACGAAAATATCCTCTAGTGTCTGCCCTGAGCCGACCTTTGATTTCTAAGAAATTGGTTGAAATTGCCCACAAGACAGGGGCGACAACCATTGCCCATGGCTGTACCGGAAAAGGAAACGATCAGGTTCGTTTTGAAGTCGCCATTGCCTCCTTGGATCCCAGTCTCAAGGTCATCGCTCCAGTTCGGGAGTGGAAATGGTCTCGGGAAGAAGAGATTAATTACGCTAAAGCTAATGGTGTGCCAATTCCAGCAGATCTGGACAGCCCCTACTCAGTTGACCAAAACCTTTGGGGGCGGGCCAATGAGTGCGGAGTATTAGAAAATCCTTGGAATGAAGCACCTGAAGACGCCTATGATTTGACAGTTGCACCAGAAGCAGCGCCAGACAGCCCAGTCTATGTAAATATTGACTTTGAGGCGGGTGTGCCAGTTGCTTTAGATGGCAAAAAGATGAAGCTTGCGGACTTAATCCTTGAGCTAAATGACTTGGCAGGACAACACGGTGTTGGGCGGATTGATCATGTGGAAAACCGTCTGGTAGGGATTAAGTCTCGGGAAATCTATGAATGCCCTGGGGCGGTGACTCTCTTGGCTGCCCACAAGGAAATCGAGGATCTAACCCTAGTCAGAGAATTGGCTCATTTCAAGCCGATTATCGAAAATGAGCTGTCTAATCTCATCTATAATGGTCTCTGGTTTAATCCAGCGACAGAAGCCCTGATTGCCTACCTTAAGTCCACCCAGCAGGTGGTCAATGGCACAGCTAAGGTGAAGCTTTATAAGGGATCTGCGACAGTCGTAGCGCGTAAGTCTGCTAATTCTCTCTACGACGAAAGTCTGGCTACCTATACCAGTGCAGATACCTTTGACCAGGATGCCGCGATTGGCTTTATCAAGCTGTGGGGGCTTCCATCTAAGGTTCATGCAGAGGTTCAGGCTCACAAAGACAAATAGAAAGGGACTTTCCTATGGCGAATCATAAACTGTGGGGCGGACGTTTTGAAGCCTCTCTGGAAGGCTGGGTAGAGGAATTTGGCGCCAGCATTGGCTTTGACTATCGTCTTGCTCCCTATGATCTGCAGGGCAGCCTAGCCCATGTCAAAATGCTGGGGCAGACAGGAATCATTGCTCCAGAGGAAGCAGCTGCTATTCAGGCAGGCTTGGAAAAGCTGTTGGCGCGTTATGAGGCTGGAGAGCTTGAGTTTGATGTACGTAATGAAGATATTCATATGAATATGGAGGCTCTTCTGACTGAGGAGATTGGGCCAGTGGCTGGTAAGCTTCATACGGCTCGCTCTCGTAATGACCAGGTGGCGACAGATATGCACCTTTATCTCAAGGATCAGCTCGGTCAGATTGCGGATAAACTCTTGAATCTGCGTCAGGTGTTGCTGGACTTGGCAGAAGAGCATGTAGAGACCATCATGCCAGGCTATACCCATCTGCAGCATGCCCAGCCGATTAGCTTTGCCCATCATCTGCTGGCCTATTATCAGATGTTCAGCCGTGATAGTCAGCGCTTTGCCTTTAATCTGGAGCATACCGATTTGTCTCCTTTAGGAGCAGCGGCTCTAGCTGGGACAACGTTTCCAATTGACAGGGAGCTGACGGCTGATTTATTGGGCTTCAAAGACATTTACCACAATTCCTTGGATGCGGTCAGTGATCGAGACTTTATCTTGGAGTTTCTATCTAACAGCAGCATTCTCATCATGCATCTGTCTCGTCTCTGCGAGGAGTTGATCAACTGGTGCAGCTATGAATATGGCTTTGTCAGCCTGTCAGATACCTTTAGCACTGGCTCTTCCATCATGCCCCAAAAGAAAAATCCGGACATGGCGGAGCTGATTCGGGGTAAGAGCGGCCGGGTTTACGGTCACCTCTTCAGCCTTCTGACGGTTATGAAATCCCTGCCCTTGGCCTATAATAAGGACCTGCAGGAAGACAAGGAAGGCATGTTCGATACGGTAGATACCATCCAGAAGTCACTGGATATTATGGCGGGTATGCTGTCTAGTATGACAGTAAACAAAGAAAAAATGCTGGTTTCAACTCAGCAGGACTTCTCCAATGCGACAGAATTGGCTGACTATCTGGCTAAGAAAGGACTGCCTTTCCGGGAAGCCCATGAGATTGTCGGAAAGTTGGTGCTGGAATGCAGCAAGGCAGGCTATTATCTACAGGATATTCCGCTGAGCCGCTATCAAGAAGTGTCATCACTGATTGAGGAAGATATTTATCAAGCGCTCGAATCACAAACGGCTGTACAAAAGCGGAATTCCCTTGGCGGGACAGGATTTGCACAGATTCGTCAGGAGTTGGAAAGAGCTAAGAAACAGCTGGAAAAGAAATAAGATATAGGGAACATCGCAAGGGAATTGCGGTGTTCTTTTGGTGAATCGACCTTTTAAATATTTGCAAAAACGGCGTCATAGCAGGACTTATTGGCATTTTCGAAAAATATGGTATAATAGATATAATTTTGGTGGATGGAGTTGAGTTTTGAGAAAAAACTATCGCGTCAAGAGCGAAAAAGATTTTAATGCGATTTTTAAAAAAGGGCAGAGTTTTGCTAATCGAAAATTTGTCGTTTACATGTTAGAAAAAGAGCAAAAGCATTTTCGAGTAGGAATTTCCGTCAGTAAAAAGCTAGGGAATGCAGTAGTTCGTAATCGTATTAAAAGAAAAATTCGCCATGTCTTGATGCAGCATCAAAAACAGTTAGTCCAGGCAGACTTCGTCGTTATTGCTCGCAAAGGAGTGGAAGAGTTGGACTACCACCAAGTTGAACAAAATTTATTGCATGTATTAAAAATTGCTAAACTTTATCAGGAAGGATTCATTTGTGAAACAGAAAAGTAAATTAGGGATTTTGCTGGTTGCCTCGCTGCTCTTTCTCACAGCCTGCGGAACTAGTCAAGTAACGGCCGATTCACATGGTTTCTGGGAGAAGCTGGTCTACTTCTTTGCGGACACCATTCGTTTTCTATCCTTTGGTGGAAGCAAGGGGATTGGGATTATTCTCTTTACCTTGATTATCCGGACAGTTCTCCTGCCAGTCTTCCAATTCCAGACCACTTCTTCACGCAAGCTGCAGGAAGTACAGCCGCATATTAAACAACTGCAGGAAAAGTATCCTGGTAAGGATATGGAGAGCAGAACAGCCTTGGCTGAGGAAACTCAAAAGCTCTACAAAGAAAAGGGTGTCAATCCTTATGCCTCATTCATTCCGCTCTTTATCCAGATGCCAGTGCTCTTGGCTCTGTTTCAAGCCCTGACTCGGGTTGAATTTATGAAAACAGGTCACTTCCTCTGGCTCAATCTAGGAGCGACAGATCCGACCTTTATTCTTCCGCTGTTGGCAGCTCTCTTCACTTTCTTCAGTACGTGGCTTTCAAACAAGGCCTTGCCTGAGAGAAATGGCGGGATGACAGTCATGATGTACCTGATGCCAGTGATGATTTTCTTTTTTGCCCTTTATGCGGCGAGCGGGGTAGCCCTCTACTGGGCGGTCTCAAATGCTTATCAGGTGGTTCAGACCTTGCTGCTGAGCAATCCTTTTAAAATAATTGCTGAGCGGGAAGCCAAGGAACGGTCAGAGCGTCAATTGGAACAGAAAAAGAAACGTGCCCTGAAAAAAGCACAGAAAAAGAAAAAGTAAGTAAGAAGGAGGACTCTTGCAATGGTTATTTTTACAGGAGCAAGTGTTGAAGAAGCCATTCAAAATGGTTTGAAAACGTTGGATATTCCACGTATGAGAGCGCATATCACTGTTATTTCACGTGAGAAAAAAGGCTTTTTAGGCTTGTTTGGCAAGAAGCCAGCTCAGGTGGATGTCGAGCCTATTGCTGAGACGACAGTTGTTAAGGCCAATCAAAAGGCTGTAAAAGGTGTTCCCGAAGAGATTAACGCTCAGAATGAACCTGTGCAGTCTGTCAGTGAAGCAACGGTTGATTTGGGCCGTGTGGTAGCTGCCATCAAGAAGGTCGAAGGAGAAGGTGAAGTTATCTCAGATGAGGTCAAGGCTGAAATTCTCAAAAATGACAAGCAAGCCAATACGATTTTAGAAGAGACGGGCACCATTGATCTTCTCAAGACCAATCAAGCTATTGATGAGTCAATTGCTCAAGCAGAAGCGGACGATAGCAAGGTTATCTCTTTTGAACAAGCGGCTAAAGACAAGGCTGAGCCGACAGAAACAGAAGAAAGCTCTTTTGCTGATTTAGGCATCCAAGTTGAAGCAGACTATGATATTGAAGAAGTAGTTGAAAACGTAACGAACTATGTTCAGAAAATCGTTGATGAGATGGATGTTGAAGCGGGCATTTCCAGCAGCCACAACCGCCGTACCATTAACATGCAGATTGATACCAATGAACCGGGGCGCGTGATTGGCTACCATGGAAAAGTCTTGAAAGCTCTGCAGCTATTGGCGCAAAACTATCTTTATAACCAATATTCTAAGAGCTTCTACATTTCTATTAATGTCAATGACTATGTTGAGCATCGGGCTGAAGTGCTGCAAAGCTATGCGCAGAAACTGGCTCAGCGGGCTTTGGAAGACCGACGCGGTCAGCATACAGACCCTATGTCTAACAGCGAGCGCAAAATTATCCACCGCATCATATCTCGCATCGATGGCGTGACTAGCTATTCCGAAGGCGACGAGCCAAACCGCTATGTCGTTGTGGATATTGACAGCGAATAAAAAGAAAGCCAGCAGAGATGCTGGTTTTTGTATATGATAAATTGTAAAATATAGTGCAACAAAAAACCCATAGGTTCTCAAATCGTGTAAACTGTAAGTAACCACACAAACAGACACAAGGAGATCCTATGGGCTACTTACATATTACCATAATTGATCGGCTAAAGATAGAAGCATATCTTGAAGCAGGTTTTAATCTGTCCTATATTGCAACTAAGTTAGGTTTTCACCGTTCATCAATTAGCCGAGAAATCAAACGGTGTCCAAATAAATATTCTGCCGAAGAAGCACAAAGGCAATATGAGGAATTATCTAGACTTAAGGGAAGGAAAACTGCATGTACTTCACAGATGAAGAAAGATATAGAACGTCATTTAAAAGCATCTTGGTCACCCGAGCAGATTCATGGGCGTTATCAGTACGAAAATAAGCCAATCGTATCGTTTAAAACGATTTATAATTGGATATATAATGGCCAACTCGAAGTTAGTGTAGAGACGTTAAGACGAAAAGGTATTTTTTATTTTAGTAGTATCACTTTTTTTAAGGTGATTGTGAGCTTCATATGTGTTAAGTAATTGAGATTAATTGGCAAAACTATTGACAAAGAATAATTATCGTATTAGAATAATCTTGAAAAGAGAATTATTCTAATACGATAATTAGAAGGAGGTATACATATGGATAAACTTTTAACGAAAATTGGAGTTATTCTATCTTTTGCACGGTACCTAATTTTTCTGCTTATTTTTCTATTGTTAGTAGGAGTAGCGGGAATTTTCTTTGGAGGGCAGAATAGTCAGGGGAATTTTATATTTGACTATGGGGATTTCATAATTGAAGCACCAATTATTTATCCCTTATTAATTCTTATAATGGCAATAGTTATATGCTTTATATTTATAAAATTATTAGGGATATGGAGTAGGTTATTGTTAGAGTTTAGCAACGATAAGTATTTTAAAATTAAAAATTTAAAATATCTAAAACAATCCTTTCTATTTTTAATTAGTTCAACAATTTTACAGTTATTAATTAATCTAGTTATTAATATTTTGAATATAGATAATGTAAGTAGCTTGTTTGATTTTTCAATAAAAAATTACTTGATTAATATTTTATTTTTGGCATTAAATTATTTTTTAATTATAGTGTTTAAAAAAGGATATTATATACAGAAAGAAAATGAGGAGATTATTTGATGAGATGGAAGAAATTAAGATAAATTTAGATAAAATAATTAAATCTAGGAATATCACTTCTAAAGAATTGGCAAATAGAATCAATATTACAGAAGCGAATTTATCAATATTAAAAACGGGAAAAGCTAAGGGGGTACGATTTGCTACATTATTAAATATTTGCAGAGAGCTTGATTGTCAACCTGGTGATATATTTGAATACAAAAGGAGTTAAGATAATGAGAAAACAAAGTATATTTTTAGGTATGATTTGTCTAATCGCTTCATTCATACTTGTATCATGTGATTTCGGCGCTAACGATACCGTGCAAGATATTAAATCAGAAATCAATCAAGAGACCCCCAAAGAAGATATTGAGGATCTAGGAATAACTCAAGTATCTGAGCAAAAGATTGGGGATGAGTTGGCTATAAGTAGTAATTTTTCTGGATATGTTTATGTGATGAGCACAAAAGAAAACATTGAAACAATTAGGAAAACAGACTTTAGTTTTAATAATAACCCTTTTAAATCTGTAGAAAAAGGTTCTTATCATGATTTTAATATTCGTTATCATGGTAAAACATATTTTGCAATAAAACAGATAAAAGTTGAGTCGATTAATTCATTGAAGATTTCCTCAGATTATACAGGTAAGATTTTATTGGTTCTGAGGGGAAATAATAGTTAGTAGCAGTTTAATTATTTGATCTCATTTCTTATGAAGTCCCGTAAAGATTAATTTATCGGGACTTTATCTTATCGACAGGGTTTTGGATAAACAAAAATCGCGACCTATGGCTTTCTGGGGTTAATGAAATTGTCAAACTTAAAATGACAAGTGGAGAATAATAAAAGGCCCTCCTACCACTATGACCTAACTAATTGCTCAGAGTAGTTGAGAGCCTGAAATTCAAACCATTATAATAAATAACGAATATAGAGTTTGTTAACACAGTCTTTTATTTATTTATTGTTTTCACACATAAAAACAAGCTAATAGAACTATGCTTTTTACACATCACGCTAATATTAGATGCGCTGCAGAATTTTATTTGTTCAGTAGAAAGCATAGTTTGTAAGGATAATATTTTCTTCATTGCTTCCTCCTATTTATAAGAAGATTGAAAATGAGAAGTAAACCCACTACACTAGGAAACTACCTAACAAATAAACCAACTAGCATGGCTATGGATGAATTTTAGATTTGTTGCACTTTTTATTGCAATTTATCATATAGAAAGGATTTTTTATGTCACTTTTTCCAGCTATTGAAACTTATCTGCCTCATCAAGGGGCTAAGTATATCTCTCCAGACAAGGCAGGGCAGCTGCGTGAGTCTATGTTGGAGTTGAGAGCTAAGGGGCAGGCGGCACGAAAGGAGTTTGCAGACTTGGTCAAGGATTTTCAGAGCCTCTATCCTAAGCTGACCTTGGAGCGAACCAGCCAGTGGATGAATCAAGCGCAGATACTACGACCCCATTTTTGGAATTATCTTAAAGGCTATGGAGAAATTACTGAGCCAATGTTCGCCCTGCGCTTGTATGGAAGTGCAGAAGATTTCGGAGTGTCGCTGGAGGTGAGCTTCATGGAGCGCAAGAAAGATGAGCATAGCCTCAGCAAGCAAAATCGGGTCTTGGAGCTGCCTATTCAGCCGCCAGCTTACTATTTTGCTCAGATAGATGGTGTGAGTCAGCGCTTTGAAGGCACAGAGGAAAATCGCCAGTTACTTAATCAGCAGCTGGCAGCCGGTCAAGTTCGTAAGGTCTTGGTCAAATACGATGTTCCCCTTTCTCAGGCTGCTTCAAGAGAGCAGGTGCTGTCTCAGCTGCAGGAGGCCATGACAGCCTTGATTCCCTTTTATGAAGCGACTCGGGCTTTATGATTACGTTTACAAAGAGAAAGTTATTTAAGTAAGTATTGACAAAAGCCTCGGAATCATATAGAATAGTAAAGTATGTTTAGTAACTGATCACAACTAGCCGGCTAAACGAATACAAGAATCTAAGAGGAGGTATTCATCGTGAAACGTACTTATCAACCAAGTAAAATCCGTCGTGCGCGTAAACATGGTTTCCGCCACCGTATGTCAACTAAAAACGGTCGTCGTGTATTGGCAGCTCGCCGTCGTAAAGGACGCAAAGTTTTGGCTGCTTAATCCAAACGATTTATCAAGAAACCAGCGGAGACTCGAGACCGCTGGTTTTTTTGCGCTTTTAATGAGAGGACTCTATAGAACGAAGTTCAGTACTTGATAAGTGGTATCAGTTCTGTCCTTTTTTCTGAGTTCATAGATTTGAACTTTGGCCTCATAAGTTAATTTCATTTTTAAAAAACCAAAAGTTAGATTTTTTGTGTCTAACTTTGGGGTGCGGTTCATAATCTACTTTCTGGTTTTTTGTGTATAGTTGAGTACAGCTATTTATTTTGCCACTGGTAAAAGCATTGGATAAAGATAGCAGAGTAAGGTAAAGCTTATCAGGGCGTAAAAGATACCGATGCGGATAGCTTGGATAGGTTTATAGAAACGAATCAGGGTCAGTAGGCACCAGACTAAGAGAACTAGGATGAACCATGCTGAAATCAAGCGCAGCGGTGTTGGTCCGTAAAGGTAGATGTAGATGCCAAATAATTTCCAGCCAGCTAGCAAGGCCAGCAGACCAGTAAAGATAAAGAGGATAGTAGCTGCGAATCGCGTTCCTTTTTGGTCCCAGAGCGGTTTTTTGGCAATCAGATAGAAGACACCTAGGACTGCAAAGTTAAGGATAGACACCCGAACCAGCTGCCAGAAGCCAGCTACGGCAACAGTCGAAGCATTCTGCGGAGAAATAGCCTGAGCTACTGTTCCAGCGCTTAGGAGCTGACCGAGCTCCCCCAGACCCGTCAGGAAAAAGAGCGCATAGGTCAGGCAGAGGCTGCCGATGATGATGTAGGCTGCCAAAGCGGGTGCTACTCGCAAAGGGCGGATGCTTGCTTGAAATTTTTTGTAGCTAAGTTTGGTATCTTTTTTGCCTAACAGACTGCCGGCAAGGAGGCCATATAAGTAAAAACTGATAGGGACAGCCAGGCAGGCCTTGAAGAGAATCATGCTGCTATCAAAACTTGAAAAGAGGGAGTCAAGTAGATTCTCAATGAAATCAGCGGTATTGCTGAAGAAAGAGGCAAAGCTGTCTGAAACCTGACTCAGCTGGGACCAGACAAAGTAGACCAAGATTCCTGCGACAAAGAAGCTACTGGCAATAATAGCGAGCTGTTGAGCTTTCTTTGAAGACATACTGTCAGAGCTGTTAAAAGAGTCCTGCTGCTTGCCTTCTATAAAGACTAGAATAGCAGCAATGAAATTTTTAAAGGGCAGGATACAGAAGACTTGAATGGCATCAAACCAGACCAGGATACCCAAACGCCCCTGGCTTAACCAGCCGGTGCGGGACAGAATATAGAAAGCGAATGAGATGTGGATGGCTAGAAATTGAAACAATTCTAGCTGACGATGAAGCCCCCAGAGACTTAAAGCCAGAGCTTGAGCTAGCGTCATGATCAGAAAGCTTCTAGCCTCTAATCTGCTGTCAAGATTCTTTATCTGCAGTGATGGATAGGCCAATTTCCTGATTAGGGCTTCGCTTAGCAATATAAGACCAATTGCAAAAGGGAAAAAGGGTGCAGTTTGATAATTAAAAAATACTGCAGAGTAAAAGTAAGTTAAGAGATAGATAATCAGATAGCTGATTTTAAAGAATCGGAGTTGCTTGTCCTCTAGGCCTGTGAAGATGGTCTGTCGTTCTGCTTCTGCGGGCAGACAAGGCTGGACATTCATCTGCTCTTGTGCTGGATATTCCATAATTATTTCTCCTCCTCATCGTCAGGGATATACTCCAAAATGTCGCCAGGCTGGCAGTCTAGTTCACGGCAGAGAGCGTTGAGTGTTGAAAAGCGGACGGCCTTGGCTCGATTATTTTTTAGGATAGATAGATTGGCTGGTGTTAGGTCAATCAGCTCTGCTAAACGGCCAGCACTGATGCGCTTTTGCGCCATGACAAGGTCTAAATTTATCTGAATCATAAGACCTCCTAAATAGTGTAGTCCACTTGATCCTGCAGCTCAATGGCCTTGCCAAAGGCGTTGCGGATGACACGGATAATCAGGGTCAAGATACTGCAAGAAACAGTGACTAAGAGCATGGGCAAATAGGCTGTCAGTCCCATAAAGAGGGAGATAAGAGCGACAGTGCCGACTTCCCAGCCAAGATAGCGCATGTACTGAACATTTTGTGTGATAAAGACCTGATTTTTACCGATGCGGCTAAGGAGCCGATAGAGATGGACAATGCAGGCCAGCGCTAGGCAGCCTAGGACATAGCCGAGCAGCAGCAAGATCCAAAAACGCGTCTCCCCTTGAAAGAAAGGAGAGGGAAATTTGATAACTAGATTGACGACCCAAGGTCCAAGAGCAATCAGGATAATGGAAGCAATAAATAAAAGGCTGATACTGATTTTTGTAAGAGTAATGCTCATATCTTCAGCAGTCTTTTTCATTTTGTCTGTCATAATTTCCTCCGACTAACGTTTCATTTCTTAGTAACTATAACACGACTCTTATCGATAATCAATAAAAAACTATCGAAAAAAGATAAAATCAGTCTTAAGGACTAGATGAAAGATTCTAAAAAGTTCTTATTGTATAGAGATGGATTTCTTGTCAGGAGATGAACAGAGTGGAAGACGATGAATATTTCGCCTGATTTTTGGTATAATGAAAAACAGGAATTGTATACTCTTTCTGGTCAGAAGCGGAGTATGTGTAAGGAGGGAAGAATCTGTGGGTGTAAAGCTTGTTCACTATCGTAGTAAGTTATATGAATTTCTCATGGTGCCTGCCATCGTTTCAAGGGATGATAAACATATGTGGAAGGATTTACGGCAGAATCAAAAGGAGCTGCTTCTTGATGTACAGCCGCACTATGATAAGCTCTATCAGGCTTTACTTCCTTTGAAAAGCGAGCTTGTTGCGGTTAGTTTGTTTGAAGGAGCTACGGTGGGACTGGCTCCGCTCCTCTACCTCTACTTGCTAGAAAAAGGAGAAGATCCGGCCAATTTGCATGACTTGTTAGAATGTCTGAAAAAACTAGACGCAAAGCAAATCATCTATTGCTTATCACTTAAGCTTTCTGCTGGGGAAGTTGCCAAGGAACGTCCTGAGAATCTGCTGGCTTTTATAGAGAATAGTGATAAGTCTCCGGAAAATAAATGGTACTGGTACCAAGCTATTCAGCATCCAGAGAAGCTTCGGAACCAATTAGTTTCCTTGTTGGAAAGAGTGTTCGAGCTCTATCAGCCTATTTATGAGCAGTTTGAGCAGGAAGTACTAGCTTTTGAACAAGAATTTAGCCTATCTGATGTGATGGATGACGAAGAGCAGAATGCCAAGCTCTTTGAAAAGGACACACAAATATTTGTTCTGTCACCCATGTTTATTGACTCTTTTCTCGAAAAGGTTCCTGATTTCACTTCCTATTCCTTAGTCCTTTCGACGAGAAGTTCCCAGTTATCAAAGGCGGAATCGGAGCTTAATGATGAAACATTGGCTCTGACCTTAAAAACTCTTGGTGATGAAACACGCTATAAAGTCTTGATTGAATTGATTCAGCCGCATGCCAAGAATAAAGATATAGCTAAAAAACTGGGGCTTACAAGAGCCTCTATCTCATTCCATACGCAGAAGCTGCTAAATTCTGGCTTGCTGGAGCTTGTGGTGGATGATGATTCTGTTAAATACACGGTCAACAAAGAACTGATTCAAAAAATTATAGAGAAGCTCAAACAAGACCTAAAATAGTTTGAGAAGACCTGGATTCATTCTAGGTCTTCTTTTTGTAAAATAATAATCTAATAAAAATTTGACAATTGACTAATTTATTGCTATGATTTGTTAAACAAAAATCTAACAAGAGTAAAGGAGATGTCGTATGATTGTTTTTACAAAAAACAAAAATTTTCGCCAGTTGCTCATCAATCAATGGATTTCAGGTTTTGGAGACGTTGTTTTTTATTTGGCTTTGATGAACTATGTTTCCGCCTATTCCTTTGCTCCACTTGCGGTTTTATTGATTTCTCTTTCTGAAACGCTACCCCAGTTAATTCAAGTTTTTACGGGAGTTGCGGCGGACTTTCAAAAGAATCGTATTCATAAATACCTGCTTATACAGTTTAGTAAGGTCGTGCTATATAGCCTGGTAACGTTTTTGCTTCTTGGACAAGATTTCTCTTTCTTGACTCTGCTTGTGATTTGCCTGATTAACTTTCTGTCGGATAGTCTGAGTTATTTTTCAGGTGCCATGCTGACCCCTGTTTATGTAAAGGTGATTGAGCAAGATATGACCTCTGCTATGGGCTTTCGACAGGCTAGTATGAGTCTGGTTCATATTTTGGGGAATCTAGCTGGCGGTTTTCTCATCGCTTGGATGAGTATTGGAGCTTTGGCAGGACTAAATGCTCTGACATTCTTACTAGCTTACCTTGGTTTTTGGCATATTAGTAAAAGCTTACAGGATTTAGAACCGGAGCTCAGCAGTGCCAAGGAGCTAAATAGAGAAAATTATTGGCAGCATTTATTGGATTCTCTTAAAGTCTTACTGGGATTGAAAAATGTTGTGAGGTTATTATTGGTTTCAACCTTTGGACAGGTCACTCTGAATATTCTGACGCCAGTAGCGACTCTTTTGTTGCTGAAAAGGCCTTTTTGGAATTTGCAGGTTGGTCAGTCCATTGCCGTGTTAATTGTTCTAAGTTCTGCTGGTCTGATCTTAGGGAATATTTTTAGTGGCAGTTTGCTGAAAAAACTTTCGACTAAGCTTGCTATGTATAGTAGCCAAGTATGTGAAGCTTTTATTCTTTGCGGTTTTTTCTGGCAAAATTTTTTACTTGTCCTGATAGCGAGCTTTGCTTGCTCTGTTACAGTCGGTCTGCTAAGTCCTAGATTGCAGAAATCTGTATTCAGTATGATTCCAGAAGAGTCCATGGGAGCTATTCAGTCGGCTATTAATCTATTTAGTATGGCTGTTCCGAGTGTTTTATCCATGCTGCTAATAGCTCTTGCCAGCAGTTTGGGGATTATTTATATTCTCCTCCCTCTTGTGTTAATGCTGGCACTGTCTTTCTACTTAATTATTCCAATGGAGAACTTGAAGGTGGATTCGGATAGCTGTTGAATGGCAGCTATCTTATTTTTCTGCTTTGAAGAGACTTCTGATTTTTTAGGTCATTTCTGGTATAATAAAGGACAGGAAATACAAGGAAGTAAAGCATGAAAATTTTTGATACACACACGCATTTAAATGTGGAAGAATTTGCTGGTCGAGAGGCAGAGGAGCTGCAGCTGGCTGCAGAAATGGGCGTCAGCAAAATAAATATTGTCGGTTTTGATCGGCCGACCATTGAGCGCGCCTTGGAGTTGGCCGACAGCTATGATCAGCTTTATGCTACGATTGGCTGGCATCCGACTGAGGCTGGGACTTATGATGAGGCGGTGGAAGCCTATCTGCTGGACAAGCTTCGTCACCCCAAGGTGCTGGCTCTGGGCGAGATTGGGCTGGACTATCACTGGATGACCGCGCCCAAGGATGTTCAGGAGCGGGTGTTTCGACGCCAAATCCAGCTCTCTAAAGAGCTGAACCTGCCCTTTGTCGTTCACACACGTGACGCATTGGAGGATACCTATGAGACTATCAAGAGTGAAGGTGTAGGTCCTCGAGGCGCTATTATGCACTCTTATTCGGGTTCTTTGGAAATGGCAGAGCGTTTTATCGAGCTAGGAATGATGATTTCATTTTCTGGAGTCGTTACTTTTAAAAAAGCGACAGATATTCAGGAGTCTGCGCAGAACCTGCCTTTGGACAAAATCCTCGTTGAGACGGATGCGCCTTATCTAGCACCTGTTCCCAAGCGTGGCCGAGAAAACAAAACAGCCTATACCCGCTATGTTGTAGAGAAAATTGCTGAGCTGCGTGGGCTACCTGTTGAAGAAGTGGCACAGGCGACCTATGATAATGCAAAGAAGGTGTTTGGGCTTGACTGAGAAGATAAAAATCCCTCAGGTAATTGTCGTTGAGGGCAAGGATGATACAGCCAATCTGCAGCGATTTTACCAAGTTGACACTTACGAGACGAGAGGCTCCGCTATCAATGAAGAAGACCTAGAGCGGATAGAGAAACTGCACCAGCTGCGTGGGGTTATTGTCTTTACCGATCCAGACTACAACGGTGAGCGTATCCGTCGAATGATTATGGAGGCTGTGCCAACTGCTCAGCATGCCTTTCTCCGCCGTGATGAGGCGGCTCCCAAGTCTAAGAACAAAGGTAAATCGCTTGGAGTAGAGCATGCATCATTTGAGGATTTACAGCAGGCGTTAGCTGGGCTGGTCGGATATTTTGATGATGAGGATAATTTTGATATCACCAAAAGCGATCTTGTGCGACTAGGTCTGCTTATGGGAAGTGACAGCCGTCAGCGTCGAGAGTATCTGGGTGAGCAGCTCCGTATCGGCTATTCTAACGGCAAGCAGCTGCTTAAACGCTTGGAATTGTTTGGGGTGACTTTGGCGGAAGTGGAAGAAGCCATGCTCAAATATTCAGTCTAACGGAGTAAGAAATGAAAAAAGTAATTATTACAGGCGGCAATAGTGGTATTGGCTATCAGGCTGCAAAACAGTTGGCTGAAAAGGGATGGTCAGTGACTCTATTTTGCCGACGAAAAGAAGCAGCTGAGCAAGCCTGTGAGAAAATCCGTCAACAAACAGGAAATCCGCATGTAGATTACATCTTGGTTGATTTATCTGATATGAAAAGTGGCATGAAAGCGGTAGAACAGTATATCCACAAAGAAGAGACTTTAGATGTTTTAATTAACAATGCGGCTGATTTTGATTTATCAATCAAAAGTCCTGTGATAACCAAAGATGGATTAGAAAAGCAGTTTTCGACCAACGTGGTTGCTCCTTTCTTGCTTTCTTCCTTATTGAAAGACTTGTTGGAAAAGTCAGAAAGTGGTCGGATTATTAATATTTCTTCCCAAGGGCTGGTGCTTTATCCTTTCATGAAGCTTGATTTTGAAAATTTATCTGGTCAAAAACATTACAGTCCTGCTAAGACCTATTATCAGAATAAGCTGGCCTTGTTGATGCTGTCACTTTATATGCGGAAACATTGGAAAGGTATCAAGGTTCAGGCGATCCGTGTGACCAATGTCAAAGTAGATATGCGGCGCTATGATCACCTCAGCACTTTTATGAAAAATCTTTATAAAATTAAGTCGAGATTTTCGATTAGTCCTGAAAAAATGGCGAAAGTCTATATAGCTTTATCTACAGAAGATGGCTATGAGGGCTTTTTGTATGACGAGAAATGCAGAGAAGTTAAGGCTAATGCATTTGCTTACGAGGAAGAAGAGCAGAAAAAACTTTACACCTTGCTAGGGCAAATGACCTCCTTAAAAGATAACGAATAACGAATTAGAAAAGAGAAAAGATGAGAATTGCAGACCATAGTGTGACTCGTGCCATTCTGGAGCGTCACGGTTTCACTTTTAAAAAATCTTTCGGTCAGAATTTCCTGACGGATACCAACATCCTCCAGAAGATTGTGGATACAGCCGAGATTGACAAAAAGGTCAATGTCATCGAGATTGGGCCTGGTATTGGGGCTTTGACAGAATTTTTGGCGGAAAGTGCTGCCGAAGTCATGGCCTTTGAGATTGATGATCGGCTGGTGCCGATTTTGGCGGATACTCTGCGCGATTTTGACAATGTGACAGTGGTTAATCAGGATATTCTCAAGGTTGATCTGGCTCAGTACATAGCAGAGTTTAAAAATCCAGACCTGCCTATCAAGGTAGTGGCGAACTTGCCATACTACATCACGACGCCGATTCTCATGCATTTGATTGAGAGTGGGGTTCCTTTTAGTGAGTTTGTCGTGATGATGCAGAGAGAAGTGGCAGATCGGATATCAGCTCAGCCGAATACCAAGGCCTACGGCAGTTTGTCGATTGCGGTGCAGTATTACATGACGGCCAAGGTTGCCTTTATCGTGCCGCGGACAGTCTTTGTGCCAGCACCAAATGTGGATTCGGCTATTCTCAAGATGGTGCGCAGAGACCAGCCTGCAGTTGCGGTACAGGACGAGAAATTCTTTTTCAAGGTCTCCAAGGCCAGTTTTGTCCACCGTCGGAAGACTCTCTGGAATAACCTGACCAGTTGTTTTGGGAAGTCAGAGGAGACTAAAGGCAAACTGACAGCAGCTTTAGAACGAGCTGACTTATCTCCAAGTGTTCGGGGAGAAGCTCTTAGTTTAGAAGAATTTGCGCGCTTGGCAGACGCTTTGAAGTCTGAGGGATTATAAAAAAATAGAAGATCTGCTCTATATAGCTGGTCTTCTATTTTACTAATGAGGTACATATGAAAGTGAAATTTCTGGCTTTTCTCAGCAGTGTAACTCTACTTCATAATAACAAAAAATCCTATCAATCATGATAGGATTGCTTTTTATGCGGAGGAAGGGATTTGAACCCTCACACCCGTACGGGCACATGCGCCTGAAGCATGCGTGTCTGCCGTTCCACCACCTCCGCTTGAGATTCTATTATAACTTATTTTTGTGAAAATGCCAATAGAGAATATCAGTTTTTTTCACTGTATGAAAAAAGCAGAAAAATTTCTATTTTTTCTTTACTAAAATAGTTCTATAATATTGCCATTATAGCAAGTATTTGTTACAATTAGATTAATTACTTATTTAGGTAACGAAATAAAAAAGGAGAATGTTATGAAACTGAAAAAATGGCTGCTATTTTTGATGCTGCCCCTTCTGTTTTTGCTGGATTTGAAGCTGTTTACAGCAACTGCTCAAGCGGATGCTTTGAAGAATGCAATCACAGATATTAAAATCTGGGACCATTCTAATGGCCGCGAAGCAACTAAGGTTAATGGTGCTTACAATTTGGTTCAAGGGGGAAATTATCGCTATGAGCTAGTTTTTGATTTGTCTGCTTACGATAACCAGCTCAAGGATGGGGATACCTTTACCTTTACAGTACCGAACGGTGCAACCATTGCTGATGGTACAACTTTTACTCTGACGGATAATGAAACGCAGGTCCAGCTCGGAGCTGCTAAGATGACATCGAATGGTTCAGGTAAGGGCGGTCTGATCACAGTTACTATTCAGAATTTGGCAGATTACAAGTCTAAGACAACTGCTAGTGGAGTAAGAGGGAGCTTCTTCTTTGACTTTCAGGCGACGACAGTAGGCGCTGATCAGGATTGGAATTATAATCCCGAGGAAACTCAAGGCGCGATGAGCCATAAGGTAACCATTAACGAGCGCAAACAAAGCAGTTTTTCAACAGCCGGTGAAAACTACGCTAAGATTGGAGGGGTCATTGCTAAGAAGCCATATAATTCGGCTATTCTTGGCAAGAGCGGAGACTACTCCCATAACTGGACTGTTCGTATCAATACTCAGCAAAAGACTTATAATTCTCCGATTGTTATCAAGGATGTAATTCCAGATAGCAGTGCGCCAATGCAATTCGTTCCGGAGCAATTTGTCCTTCGCCAAGGGGAGTACACGCAGAGTTTATCAAGTATTGCGAATTCTGTTATCTTGAAAGAAGGTCAAGATTATACAGTTGCCTATAATGACACTTATACAGAGTTTACTCTAACCATCAATAACCCAGGCAATCGTGCCTTTATGTTGAACTATATGACAACTTCACCAGCTGATGGTTCTTTAGTATCCAATACGGCTGAGATGGAAGTTGATAATACAAAACTGCCATTCAGAGATGACCGTCCTGGTCAGACGAGTTCTACAGTAGAGCGTAGCAGCCGGATTACAGAAGGCGGTGTCATTACAGCGGATATCAGCAACAGTCTGGTTCTCTACAAGCAAGATTCTAAGACTGGCAAAATGCTGGAAGGTGCTGTCTTTAAGGTGACAACTCCTAGCGGTGAAGAGATTACTCTGCCGCCGACAGATGCTAACGGTCGGGTTTCTACACAGCCTTTCTCAAGTGAAGAAATCAAGAAAGGTCAATTCACAGTAGAAGAAGTAACAGCTCCGGAAGGCTATGTACTGGACAGCAATCCGATGAAAGTGACCATCAAGGCTGATGGTGCAGTCAAAACAGTCAAGAATACGGTAGATCCAAATGCCAGCAAAAAGCTGACAGTCAAGAAAGTTTGGAAAGATGAAAGCAATCAGGATGGCAAGCGTCCAGCTTCTATTGCTGTAGATGTCTACGCTAACGGTCAAAAACTGGCTGATAAGACAGTGACCGTAACTGGTGGCAGTACAGATGCGGAGTGGACAGCTCAGACAACTGATTTACCAATCTTTGATGCAAATGGTCAAAAAATCACCTATACAATCGGTGAAGATCAGCTTGATGGTTACGATGCTCCAGAAGTAGATCAGGAAAATCTCACTGTGACTAATAGTCGTACGCCAGAGAAAATCGCTATCAAAGCCAGCAAGAAATGGGATGACGCTGAAAATCAAGACGGCAAACGTCCTGCCAATGTTGTTGTAAAACTTTATAAAGAAGTCGGTGGTCAGAAATCAGAAGTTGCTAATCGAACTCTGACCGAAGCTGACCAGTGGGCAACCGAGTTCACCAACTTGAATAAATATGAAAAGGGACAAGAAGTTGTTTATTCTTTGGAAGAAGACGCGGTCCCTCACTATCAATCTCAGGTAACTGGCAATGCTGCTGATGGCTTTGTAGTGACCAACACTTACAAGCCAGAAACCATCAAGATTTCTGGTCAGAAGAAGTGGGATGATGCGGAAAACCAAGACGGCAAGCGTCCAAATGCTGTTAGAGTCAAGATCTTGAAAGGCCAAGATATTGTCGATGTACAGGAAGTGACGGCTGCTAACGGTTGGAAATATGAATCTAATCCTCTTCCTAAATATGCAGCAGGCCAAGAAATTGCTTATACTGTTGCAGAAGAAGCTGTCTCAGGCTACACGAGCAAAGTGGACGGCTACAACATCACCAACTCTTACACTCCAGAAACGGTCAAGATTTCTGGTCAGAAAGTCTGGGATGATGCGGAAAACCAAGATGGTAAGCGTCCAGCTTCTGTTAAGGTTAAAATTCTGAATGGTGATACGGTTGTTGATGAGCAAAATGTGACTTCTGCTAACGAATGGAAATATGAGTCTAAGGCTCTACCTAAATATGCGTCAGGCCAAGAAATCACTTATACCGTAAGTGAGGAAGCTGTTCCAGGTTATACTAGCAAAGTGGATGGTTACAACATTACCAACTCTTACACTCCAGAGACAACGACTGTGTCTGGAAGCAAGACTTGGGAGGATGGCGATAACCAGGATGGCAAGCGCCCAGCTTCTATCACAGTTAATCTGCTGGCTGACGGTCAAAAAGTCAATACCCAAACAGTCAGTGAGGCAGAAGGTTGGTCTTACAACTTTACTGGCTTGCCAGTCTATAAGGATGGCCAACGGATCACCTATACAGTGACAGAAGAAGCTGTACCGGGTTATTCAACCAATCTCAACGGCTACAATATCACTAACTCTTATACACCAGAGAAGACAGAAATCACTGCCAGCAAGACATGGAATGACAGCGATAATCAAGACGGTAAGCGTCCAACTAAGATTAGTATTAAGCTGATGAAGACAGTCGGCGGTGTCAAGACAGAAGTCGCTAGCAAGGAAGTGACAGCTGCTGATCAATGGCAAACCAAATTTGAAAATCTGCCAGTCTATGAAAATGGTCAAAAGATTGATTACTCTATCGAGGAAGATGATGTAGCTGGCTACACTAAAGAAATCAAAGATTTCACTGTTACCAACTCTTACACTCCAGAGATGATCAAGATTTCCGGTCAAAAAGTCTGGGATGACGCTGATAACCAAGATGGCAAGCGCCCGGCTTCTGTTAAGGTTAAGGTGAAAAATGGCGATACTGTCGTAGATGAGCTGGAAGTAACAGCTGCTAACGATTGGAAGTTTGAGTCGAAAGCTCTTCCTAAGTATGCAGCAGGTCAAGAGATTGCCTATACTGTTACAGAAGAAGCAGTTGCGGAATATCAAACTAAGATTGATAAGTTCACCATTACTAATTCTTACACTCCTCAAAGTACAGAATATGCTGTGACTAAGGTCTGGGATGATGCTGATAACCAAGACGGCAAGCGTCCAGCTTCTATCACAGTGCAGCTGTATGGCTCAGTAAATGGTGAAGAGCCAGCTGCTGTCGCAGGTAAGACATTAACCTTGACGGCTGATAATGAGACAGCTGCTAACACTTGGAAAGCAAGCTTCACCAATCTGCCTCAATTTGACAAGGGACAGGAGATTACCTACTCTGTCAAAGAAGATGATGCAACAGTAGCCGTTTTGAAAGAAAAAGGTTACAGTCCGAAAGTAGAAGGTCAGACAATCACTAACTCTCATACTCCAGAGCAGGTTAAAGTTTCTGGTCAGAAAGTTTGGGATGATGCAGATGATCAAGATGGTAAACGCCCTGCATCTATTACAGTTAAAGTAATGGATGGAAGCACTGTTGTTGATACGCTTGAAGTAACCGCTGCTAATGGATGGAAGTTTGAATCTAAAGACCTGCCTAAATATAGAAATGGTCAAGAGATTGCCTACACGCTTTCTGAAGTGTCAGTTGCTCAATATGAAACGAAGATTGATAAATTCACCATTACCAACTCCTACACTCCAGAAACTGTTAAAGTCTCTGGTCAAAAGGTTTGGGATGATGCAAATAACCAAGATGGCAAGCGCCCAGCATCTATCAAGGTCAAGATTTTGGACGGAGATAAGGTGGTAGATGAGCTGGAAGTGACAGCTGCTACTGAGTGGAAGTTTGAGTCCAAAGATCTGCCTAAGAATAAGAAGGGCAAGAGAATCAACTATACAGTCCTTGAAGAAGTGACGGTTGAGGGGTATAGCAGCAGCCAAGAACAAGCAGCAGATGGTAGCTTCACTTTGACTAACAGCTATAAACCAACACAGATTGCTGTTAAGGGAACTGCGGTATGGTCAGATGCTGAAAATCAAGATAAGGTTCGACCTTCTAAGATCACTGTTCGACTCTTGGCAGATGGCAAACCAATCAAAGAAGAGGTTGTGTCAGAAGAAAATGGTTGGCAGTATGACTTTAGCGACCTTCCTAAGTACAAGGATGGCAAGGAAATTGTTTATAGCATTGCGGCTGATCCAGTAGGTGATTATAAGCTTGACATCAACGGTACTCAGCTGACCTTCAGTCATATCCCTGCTAAGAAAGAGAGTGTTGAAGATAAGGTTTCAACTAATAAGCCAGGCGGTCAAGCTCCGAAAGCAGGAGGAAAAGCTCTTCCTCGTACTGGTCAGGAAGAAAATCTCCTTGTTACTATTCTTGGCTTCCTAGCAGCACTTCTCGCAGGAGGAATACTGATGGCTAAGGCGAAACGCAGCTAATCAGTTTTGTGACTTACTGAAAAATAAAGTGAGCATCTCATTCGATATAAAAAAGCGAACAGGTTCTTTTGGACTTGTTCGCTTTTATCATGTTAGTTTTATTTTCAAGTATTTTAAAGCAGTTGATTTCTATGAAAAATGACCCCAACCTTAAGAAATGCCTTCTATGCAAAACAAGCAAGCTAAATCTCGCTTTTTTTGTTATAATGAGTGTATTAACTTTTAAGGAGCAATCTTGCAAGGAAAAATCATTAAGGCTCTGGCTGGTTTCTATTATGTAGAGTCGGATGGACAGGTTTATCAAACCAGAGCGCGGGGTAATTTTCGCAAAAAAGGGCAGACACCTTATGTCGGTGATGAAGTCGAATTTTCAGCAGAAAAAGACTCGGAAGGCTATATTTTAAAAATAGCAGAGCGTAAAAACAGCCTGGTTCGACCTCCCATTGTCAACATTGACCAGGCAGTTGTAATCATGAGCGCGAAAGAGCCAGATTTCAATGCTAATCTGTTAGATCGTTTTCTGGTGCTTTTAGAGCATAAGCGGATCCATCCTATTATCTACATCAGCAAGTTAGACCTGCTTGGAGATAAGCAGAGCTTGGATGCCTATGTGCAGGCGTATCAGGCTATCGGGTATGAGGTTCTTAAGGCTACTGAGGAGTTGCTGCCACGGCTGACAGGGGAAATCACTGTTTTCATGGGACAGACTGGAGTAGGAAAGTCCACTCTGCTCAATAAAATCGCTCCAGACTTGCAGCTGGAAACAGGAGAGATTTCTGAAAGTCTGGGCCGCGGCCGTCATACGACAAGGGCTGTCAGCTTTTACAATCTAAATGGTGGTAAGATTGCCGATACGCCAGGATTTTCATCTTTGGATTACGAGGTGACCACAGCTGAAGATCTCAATCAAGCTTTTCCAGAGATTGCTGAGTTCAGCCAGTCCTGTAAGTTTCGTACTTGCACTCATACTCACGAGCCAGCTTGTGCCGTTAAGCCAGCAGTCGAGTCCGGCCAGATAGCGTCATTCCGCTTTGATAATTACCTGCAGTTTCTCAGCGAGATTGAAAATCGTCGGGAAACCTATAAAAAAGTTGCCAAAAAAAATTCTAAATAAGGAGAAGAACTATGACATCATTCAAAATCGCCCCTTCAATCTTAAGTGCGGACTATGCTAATTTTGAATCAGAACTGAAAAAGTTAGAAGCGACAGGTGCTGAGTATGCCCATATTGATATTATGGATGGTCATTTTGTGCCTAACATCAGCTTTGGGGCTGGGGTTGTTGCCAGTATGCGTCCTCACAGCAAGCTAGTCTTTGACTGCCATCTGATGGTTTCCAATCCTGAGCACCACATCGAAGAATTCGCTCGTGCTGGTGCAGATATTATCAGCATCCATGCCGAAGCGACGCCACATATCCACGGAGCGCTGCAGAAGATTCGAGCAGCGGGAGTCAAGCCTAGTGTTGTGATTAATCCGGGAACACCAGTCGAAGCAGTCAAAAATGTTTTGAATTTGGTCGATCAAGTCCTTGTGATGACAGTTAATCCAGGATTTGGCGGTCAGGCCTTTCTGCCAGAAACCATGGATAAGATTCGTGAACTGGTGGTTCTGCGCGAAGTCAATCAGCTGAATTTTGATATTGAAGTGGATGGCGGTATTGACGACAAGACCATTGGAATTGCTAAAGAAGCCGGAGCCAACGTCTTCGTGGCTGGCAGTTATGTCTTCAAAGGCGATGTCAACCATCAAGTTCAGACCTTACGGGATGCCCTGCATGACTAAGGTTGCGCTGTTTGCTGGCGGAAACTTGGAACATTTTAGCTTAGATTTTGATGTTTTGGTCGGAGTAGATCGTGGAAGCCTCTTTCTTCTTGAGCAGGGAGTTTGTCCTGACTTGGCTGTCGGGGATTTTGACTCTGTGGCCGAGGAAGAATTGCTGCGCATAAAATATAGTTCTAAGGAAGTCGTTCAGGCCCATCCTGAAAAGGATGATACAGATTTGGAGTTAGCTGTTCTAGCTTGTTTTGAGCGGTATCCAAATGCTTGTCTAACTATTTTTGGAGCCTTTGGCGGCCGTCTGGATCATGCCTTGGCCAATGTCTTCCTGCCCAGTAATGAAAAAATTGCACCTTATATGGAGAAGATTTTTCTGGAAGATGAGCAGAATCTGCTGACCTATGTTCCCAAGGGGCGCCATGAAATAAAACCAGTACCTGGCATGCGCTATCTGGCCTTTCTGCCATCGGATGACGTTGACCTAACGATTGAGGGCGCTAAATATCCGCTCAATAAAGATAACTTTTTTTTCAAAAAAGTGTATGCTTCTAACGAATTTATAGATAAGCCCATTTATTTGGACTTTGATAGTGGCTATACAGTCGTCATTTACAGCAAAGACAGGAGCTGATATGGAGTTTATAATTATCCTCATTCTTTTGGGAAATCTAGTGCTGACCTTTCTTTTATGGCAAAAGATTAGTCAGCAGACCGAGACGCTAAAGCAAGTCTTGGAAAATCAGGCAGATCATCTATCGGATCAGTTGGACTATCGCTTGGAGCAAGAAAGCCAGAGAAAGCAAACGGCTCAGAAAGAGCTGGAATTAGCTCTGGGAGACCGCTTGAGCGAGGTCAGGACAGATTTGCACCGCAACTTGACAGAGCTGCGCTTGGAAATCAGTGACAACCTGACCAAGAATCGGGATAAAACTGACGAGCGTATGCGGCAGATTCAAGAGTCCAACGAAACCCGTCTAGAGCAGATGCGACAGACTGTTGAAGAGAAACTGGAGAAAACACTTCAGACTCGTCTTCAGACTTCTTTTGAAACCGTCTCTAAGCAGTTGGAGTCTGTTAATCGCGGTCTGGGAGAAATGCAGAGTGTTGCTCGAGATGTCGGCACCCTGAACAAAGTTCTTTCCAACACCAAGACTCGAGGGATTCTAGGGGAGTTGCAGCTAGGCCAGATTATCGAGGACATTATGACGGCTAGTCAATATGAGCGAGAGTTTGTGACGGTGGCCGGTTCCAGTGAGCGTGTCGAATATGCCATTAAACTGCCAGGGCAGACGGAGAATGAATATGTCTATCTGCCCATTGATTCTAAGTTTCCTCTCGCTGATTACTACCGTTTGGAAGATGCTTATGAGTCTGGCAGCAAGGAAGAGATTGAGTTCTACCGCAAGTCTCTCTTAGCAAGTGTCAAGCGCTTTGCCAAGGATATTAAGAGTAAATATCTGGCACCGCCGGCTACGACCAATTTTGGAATTATGTTTCTGCCAACGGAAGGTCTCTATTCGGAAGTTGTCCGCAATCCAGCCTTTTTTGACAGTTTGCGACGGGAGGAGCAGATTGTGGTGGCGGGTCCGTCGACCCTTTCTGCCTTGCTTAATTCACTGTCTGTCGGCTTTAAAACGCTCAATATCCAAAAAAGTGCGGACGACATCAGCAAGGTTCTGGGCTCAGTCAAATCCGAGTTTAACAAGTTTGGTGGCATTCTGACCAAGGCTCAGAAACATTTGCAGCATGCTTCGGGTAACATTGATGAACTCTTAACCCGGCGGACAGGAGCTATCGAAAGAACCTTACGCCATATTGAGTTGTCTGACCAAGACCTCGATTTGAACTTACTTGATTTTTCAGAAGAAAGGGAAAACAATGAAGATTAATCAAATGAAAAAAGATGAACTGTTTGAAGGTTTCTATCTGATCAAGTCAGCAGAAGTCCGTCAGACAAGGGCTGGGAAAAATTATCTGGCCTTCACTTTCCAAGACGATACAGGAGTAATCGAGGGCAAACTCTGGGATGCTCAGCCACATAATGTTGAAGAATTCACTGCTGGCAAAGTTGTGCACATGCAAGGCCGACGGGAAGTTTACAATAACACGCCTCAGGTCAATCAGTTGACTCTGCGCCTGCCTAAGGCTGGAGAGCCGAATGATCCAGCGGATTTCAAGGAAAAACCGCCAGTTGACCAGAAAGAAATCCGAGATTATTTATCTCAGATGATTTTCAAGATTGAGAATTCGGTCTGGCAGCGCGTGGTGCGCTCGCTTTATAGCAAGTATGACAAGGAGTTTTATTCTTATCCAGCTGCCAAGACCAATCACCATGCTTTTGAGTCTGGTTTAGCCTTTCATACCGCTACCATGGTCAAGCTGGCAGATGCTATCGGAGACATTTATCCTCAGCTTAATAAAAGCTTGTTGTTCGCAGGGATCATGCTTCACGACTTGGCCAAGGTTATTGAGCTAAGCGGTCCGGAAAATACAGAGTACACTGTGCGAGGCAATCTGATTGGCCACATCGCTTTGATTGATGAAGAATTGACCAAGACCCTGATGGAGCTGAAAATTGATGACAGCAAAGAAGAAGTAATCGTCCTGCGGCATGTGCTTCTCAGCCACCATGGTCTCTTGGAATATGGCAGTCCTGTACGTCCTAAGATTATGGAGGCAGAAATTCTGCATATGATTGATAATCTGGATGCGGAGATGATGATGATGACTACTGCCTTAGGACTTGTAGATCCAGGTGAAATGAGCAATAAAATATTCGCTCTTGAAGGCCGTTCTTTCTACAAACCAAAACTTGAACAGTAAAATACGAAAAATGGACATTACTTGGAAAAGAATGTTCGTTTTTTTGTTTCTGTTATGGTATAATGAATAAAATAACTTTAATTGGTGAAAAAATGAAATTAAGAAGAAGTGAGCGTATGGTGGTTATTTCTAATTATTTGATTAACCATCCTTATGAATTAACGAGCTTAAATACATTTGCAGAAAAATACGAATCTGCCAAATCTTCTATTTCAGAAGATATTGTCATTATTAAGCGAGCCTTTGAAGAGATTGAAATTGGGACCATTGAAACGATTACTGGTGCCGGTGGAGGAGTCATTTTTAGCCCGTCCATCTCCGATACAGAAGCTAAGACCATTGTGCAAGGTCTTTGTGATCAGCTGTCTGAAAGTAATCGGATTCTTCCCGGGGGCTATATTTACCTATCGGATCTGCTCAGCACTCCATCCATTTTGAATAATATCGGACGGATCATTGCCAAAAGTTTTAAAGATCAACAAATTGATGCGGTCATGACGGTTGCGACTAAGGGTGTTCCTTTGGCCAATGCAGTAGCCAATGTTCTCAATGTACCTTTTGTCATCGTTCGTCGGGATTTAAAGATTACAGAAGGGTCAACGGTTAGTGTCAACTATGTATCGGGCTCCAGCGGAGATCGTATTGAAAAGATGTTCTTGTCCAAGCGCAGTCTCAAGGCCGGCAGCCGCGTCTTGATTGTAGATGACTTCCTCAAAGGCGGGGGGACCATTACAGGGATGATTAGCCTCTTATCAGAGTTTGACTCTGAGTTGGCAGGTGTAGCTGTCTTTGCGGACAACGCACAGGCCAACCGCGATTATCTGGACTATAAATCGCTCTTGAAAGTAACCAATATTGATGTCAAGGCGAATACCATTGATGTGGAAATTGGAAATATTTTTGATTAGGGAAAAGGGCGGAGATTATAGATGAAAACAGTTTTAGAAAAGTTTGACCACAGTCCGCTGTGGATTCGTTTAGGAGTATTGTCGATTTTATTTGGGATTCTGATTACCGGCATGGTTTTTGTACAAGGTCAGTCTAATGCCAATAGGAATTCAGTTAGTTCAGCTGCTAGCTTCGCATCAAGCAGCTCTTCCTTACAGCTATCTTCTGCTCAAAAAGAAGCACAGGAAAAAGAAATTCAGGAAGAGGAGCAAGCAGTTCAGGCCGCAGAAGAAGCGGTTAAACAGCTTGAAACCATGCAAACTTTGGAAGATTTACAGCTAGCTAAGACTGCAGCAGAGAAGGTTAAGGATGCAGCGACGAAGGCTAGATTCCAAAGTCGTATTCAGGCGATATCAGTCTTGATTGATCCGGAAGCAGCCCAGACAGCTATTTCTGAAAATCCAGCTGCTGTATCAGAAGAAGCAGTGGCTCAGCCGCAGCAATAAGTTAGCAGCAATCTAATAAGCAGAGATAAGCTTAAAATAGAAAAAATGTATTGACAGAAAAGTATCGTCGTGCTATAATGATAGACGGTACTTTTTACTTTTGGTCTCTCAAAAGTGTACAGAGACGTGCTGACAAATGTTGCAAAAGTACACGCAGATGGTAGCTGTCACCAAGTGTATCATCACCAAAATTAAAAAAATACAGGAGAATGTAGATGCCTACAATTAACCAATTGGTTCGCAAACCGCGTAAATCAAAAGTAGAAAAATCTAAATCACCAGCTTTGAACGTTGGTTACAACAGCCATAAAAAAGTTCAAACAAACGTATCTTCACCACAAAAACGTGGAGTTGCAACCCGTGTCGGAACTATGACACCTAAGAAACCAAACTCTGCCCTTCGTAAATTTGCCCGTGTACGTCTGAGCAACCTGATTGAAGTTACAGCTTACATCCCAGGTATCGGACACAACCTGCAAGAGCACAGTGTTGTGCTTCTTCGTGGTGGACGTGTAAAAGACCTTCCAGGGGTACGTTACCATATCGTCCGCGGTGCACTTGATACAGCAGGTGTTACTGATCGTAAACAAGGCCGTTCTAAATACGGTACTAAAAAACCAAAAGCATAAGGAAAGGGGAGAAAGATAAATGAGTCGTAAAAACCAAGCGCCTAAGCGCGAAGTATTGCCAGATCCGCTTTACAATTCAAAATTAGTTACTCGTCTTATCAACCGCGTTATGCTTGATGGTAAGCGTGGTACAGCAGCTTCTATCGTTTACGGAGCTTTTGACCAAATCAAAGAAGCAACTGGAAACGATGCGTTGGAAGTATTTGAAACAGCTATGGAAAACATCATGCCTGTACTTGAAGTTCGTGCTCGCCGTGTCGGTGGTTCAAACTACCAAGTTCCGGTTGAAGTTCGTCCAGAACGCCGTACAACACTTGGACTTCGCTGGTTGGTAACTATTGCTCGTCAACGTGGTGAGCACACAATGGTTGACCGCCTTGCAAAAGAAATCTTGGATGCATCTAACAACACTGGTGCAGCTGTTAAGAAACGTGAAGACACTCACCGTATGGCAGAAGCTAACCGTGCCTTCGCACACTTCCGTTGGTAAGAATAAGATACTAAGGGCGTTAAAAAAGCGACTGAAAATTAGGAAGCTTGACGCAGAATCAAAGATTCTAGAAAAGCTTATCTATTTTCTGAGTTTTTGGCCCGAATTCAATTTAACTTATCTACAAGTTGAAACCAACAAAAACAAGATAAACATTGAGAACGGGTAGGTCCTGCCTATCCGTTTTTGCTAAATAATGTTATAATAAACTGTAAAATAAATTAATAGGAGAAATAACCAAATGGCTCGCGAATTTTCACTTGAAAAAACTCGTAATATCGGTATCATGGCCCACGTCGATGCTGGTAAAACAACAACAACTGAGCGTATTCTTTACTACACTGGTAAAATCCACAAAATCGGTGAAACTCACGAAGGTGCGTCACAAATGGACTGGATGGAGCAAGAGCAAGAGCGTGGTATCACTATCACATCTGCTGCGACAACTGCTCAATGGAACAACCACCGCGTAAACATCATTGACACACCGGGACACGTGGACTTCACAATCGAAGTACAACGTTCTCTTCGTGTCTTGGACGGTGCGGTAACCGTTCTTGACTCACAATCAGGTGTTGAGCCTCAAACTGAAACAGTTTGGCGCCAAGCAACTGAATACGGAGTTCCTCGTATCGTATTTGCCAACAAGATGGACAAGATTGGTGCTGACTTCCTTTACTCAGTAAGCACTTTGCATGATCGTCTTCAAGCAAATGCTCATCCAATCCAATTGCCAATTGGTTCAGAAGATGACTTCCGCGGAATTATCGACTTGATCAAGATGAAGGCTGAAATCTATACTAATGACCTTGGTACAGATATTTTGGAAGAAGATATCCCAGCTGAATACCTTGAGCAAGCTCAAGAATACCGTGAAAAATTAGTGGAAGCAGTTGCTGAAACTGATGAAGACTTGATGATGAAATACCTTGAAGGTGAAGAGATCACTAACGAAGAATTGAAAGCTGGTATCCGCCGTGCGACTATCAACGTTGAATTCTTCCCAGTATTGTGTGGTTCTGCCTTCAAGAACAAGGGTGTTCAATTGATGCTTGATGCAGTTATTGACTACTTGCCAAGCCCACTTGACATCCCGGCAATCAAAGGTATCAACCCAGATACAGAAGAAGAAGAAACTCGTCCTGCATCTGATGAAGAGCCATTTGCAGCTCTTGCCTTCAAGATCATGACTGACCCATTCGTAGGTCGTTTGACTTTCTTCCGTGTTTACTCAGGTGTCTTGAACAGCGGTTCATACGTATTGAATACTTCTAAAGGTAAACGTGAACGTATCGGACGTATCCTGCAAATGCACGCCAACAGCCGTAACGAAATCGAAACAGTATACGCTGGTGATATCGCTGCTGCCGTAGGTTTGAAAGATACAACTACTGGTGACTCATTGACAGATGAAAAAGCTAAAATCATCCTTGAGTCTATCAACGTTCCTGAACCAGTTATCCAATTGATGGTTGAGCCTAAGTCTAAGGCTGACCAAGACAAGATGGGTATTGCTCTGCAAAAACTGGCTGAAGAAGATCCAACATTCCGTGTTGAAACAAACGTTGAAACTGGTGAAACAGTTATCTCTGGTATGGGTGAGCTTCACTTGGATGTCCTTGTTGACCGTATGCGTCGTGAGTTCAAGGTTGAAGCAAACGTAGGTGCTCCTCAAGTATCTTACCGTGAAACATTCCGCGCTTCTACTCAAGCTCGTGGATTCTTCAAACGCCAATCTGGTGGTAAAGGTCAATTCGGTGACGTTTGGATCGAGTTTACACCAAACGAAGAAGGAAAAGGCTTCGAGTTTGAAAATGCTATCGTCGGTGGTGTGGTTCCACGTGAATTCATCCCTGCGGTAGAAAAAGGTTTGGTTGAGTCAATGGCTAATGGTGTCCTTGCTGGTTACCCAATTGTTGACGTAAAAGCTAAACTATACGATGGTTCATACCATGATGTCGACTCATCTGAAACAGCTTTCAAGGTTGCTGCATCACTTGCTTTGAAAGAAGCTGCTAAGACTGCACAACCAGCTATCCTTGAGCCAATGATGTTGGTAACAATCACTGTTCCTGAAGAAAATCTTGGTGACGTTATGGGTCACGTAACAGCTCGTCGTGGACGTGTTGACGGTATGGAAGCGCATGGTAACAGCCAAATCGTTCGTGCCTATGTGCCACTTGCTGAAATGTTCGGTTATGCAACAGTTCTTCGTTCAGCATCACAAGGACGCGGTACCTTCATGATGGTATTTGACCACTACGAAGATGTACCTAAGTCAGTACAAGAAGAAATCATTAAGAAAAACAAAGGTGAAGCTTAATCTTTGAGCAAACCTTGGCACTCGCATTTGCGGGTGCTTTTTCTATTTTTGGAGAACGACCCCTCAATAAAAAGGGGAAAGGATTGATCAGATGAATCTGAATTTATAATTTCAATTCTGTCTTGTAAGTTGTATTTCTACATTTTCAAAAGATACTGCTTTGCTTTTTCAAATCAATGAAAGTCAAAATGAAAGTTAGTGAAAGAATTCATAATACTTGTTAATAACAATGAAATCAGTTGCATTTTACCTCAATTAAGTATATAATAGAAATGTTGAAAGGTGATTTGTATCAACTCAAGTTACTCTTTTCACATAAAAATTTTTTGATTTTCATAAGGAGGAAATCACGAATGGTAGTTAAAGTTGGTATTAACGGTTTCGGTCGTATCGGTCGTCTTGCTTTCCGTCGTATCCAAAACGTAGAAGGTGTTGAAGTTACTCGCATCAACGACCTTACAGATCCAGTAATGCTTGCACATCTGTTGAAATACGATACAACTCAAGGTCGTTTCGATGGTACTGTTGAAGTTAAAGAAGGTGGATTCGAAGTTAACGGTAAATTTGTTAAAGTTTCTGCTGAACGTGACCCAGAACAAATTGACTGGGCTACTGACGGTGTAGAAATCGTTCTTGAAGCAACTGGTTTCTTTGCTAAGAAAGATGCTGCTGAAAAACACCTTAAAGGTGGTGCTAAGAAAGTTGTTATCACTGCTCCTGGTGGAAATGACGTTAAAACAGTTGTATACAACACTAACCACGACGTTCTTGATGGTACTGAAACAGTTATCTCAGGTGCTTCATGTACTACAAACTGCTTGGCTCCAATGGCTAAAGCACTTCAAGACAACTTCGGTGTTGTTGAAGGATTGATGACTACTATCCACGCTTACACTGGTGACCAAATGATCCTTGACGGACCACACCGTGGTGGTGACCTTCGTCGTGCTCGCGCTGGTGCTGCAAATATCGTTCCTAACTCAACTGGTGCTGCTAAAGCTATCGGCTTGGTTATCCCAGAATTGAACGGTAAATTGGACGGATCTGCACAACGTGTTCCAACTCCAACTGGATCAGTTACTGAATTGGTTGCTGTTCTTGAAAAGAACGTAACAGTTGATGAAGTAAACGCAGCTATGAAAGCAGCAGCTAACGAATCATACGGTTACACAGAAGATCCAATCGTATCTTCAGATATCGTAGGTATGGCTTACGGTTCATTGTTCGACGCAACTCAAACTAAAGTTCTTGATGTTGACGGCAAACAATTGGTTAAAGTTGTATCATGGTACGACAACGAAATGTCATACACTGCACAACTTGTACGTACTCTTGAATACTTCGCGAAAATCGCTAAATAATTCAATAGTGAAAGAAAGAGGCTCAAATGAGCCTCTTTTTCTGTACCTTGCTTTGTGAGAATCATCAAAGACAGGGCTGTGGTATGTTGTACTTCTATTTTCCAAATTTTCAGTCATATAGAAAGTCATTTTTACCATATCTGTCCATTTTTCTAAATGCTTCAAGGAGCTATTTTGCGGTAAGAGAAGCTAAGCATACTTTTCTTAAAGAAAACTATACCAATTTCACGCTTGACAAAGTGAAAAACTTTGTGTATACTAGCTTTGTTGGAGTTTTTAGACTCCAAGAAGACTATACCAATTTTTAATAAGAAGGGCTGGTTTCTAAAATATAGGAAATCAGAAGTAACGTTATGTGTGGAATTGTCGGAGTTGTCGGAAATCGCAACGCAACAGATATTTTGATGCAGGGCTTGGAAAAGCTGGAATACCGTGGTTATGACTCGGCCGGAATTTTTGTAACAACAGGGAAAACTTCTAGTCTGGTCAAGTCAGTCGGTCGTATCGCTGACCTACATGCTAAAATTGGCATTGATGTTGCTGGGACTACTGGTATCGGACATACTCGTTGGGCTACTCATGGAAAACCAAGTGAAAACAATGCCCATCCTCATACTTCACAGACCGGTCGTTTTGTCTTGGTTCATAATGGTGTGATTGAGAACTACCTTGATATTAAGAATACTTATCTAGCTGGCCATGACTTCAAGGGGCAGACAGATACAGAGATTGCTGTGCATCTGATTGGCAAATTTGCTGAAGAAGAAGGCTTGTCTCTTTTAGAAGCATTTAAAAAAGCTCTTCACATTATCCGTGGTTCTTATGCCTTTGCTTTGGTGGACTCAGAAGATGCAGATGTTATCTATGTTGCTAAAAATAAATCACCTCTTCTAGTTGGACTGGGTGATGGCTACAATATGGTCTGCTCAGATGCTATGGCCATGATTCGTGAGACGAATCAGTTTATGGAAATTCATGACCAAGAGCTGGTTATTGTCCGTAAAGATAGTGTGGAAGTGCAGGATTATGACGGGCATACTCTAGAGCGTGAAAGCTATACTGCTGAGCTAGATCTGTCCGATATTGGTAAGGGAACTTATCCATACTATATGCTCAAGGAAATCGATGAGCAGCCAACTGTGATGCGTAAGCTAATCAGCGCTTATACAGATGATAAGGGGCAAGTATCAGTAGATGCGGATATTGTCAAGGCTGTTCAGGAAGCTGACCGTCTCTATATTCTTGCAGCTGGAACTTCTTATCATGCTGGCTATGCTTCTAAGCGTATGCTGGAAGAGCTGACAGATACACCTGTTGAGCTGGGCATTGCTTCTGAGTGGGGCTATGCTATGCCGCTCCTTAGCAAGAAGCCTCTCTTCATCTTTATCAGCCAATCTGGTGAAACAGCTGACAGCCGTCAGGTCTTAGTCAAGGCGAATCAGATGGGCATTCCAAGTTTGACCGTGACCAATGTTCCGGGTTCTACGCTTTCTCGGGAAGCCAATCATACCATGCTGCTGCATGCAGGTCCGGAAATTGCGGTTGCTTCTACTAAGGCCTATACAGCTCAAATTGCAACCTTGGCTTTCTTGGCTAAAGCTGTTGGTGATGCCAATGCTTCTGAGAAAGCGGCAGCCTTTGACTTGGTTCACGAGCTATCCTTAGTTGCGCAGTCTATTGAGTCCACTTTGTCAGAAAAAGAGTTGATTGACAATAAGGTCCGCGGCCTTCTAGAAACAACTCGCAATGCTTTCTATATCGGCCGTGGTCAAGACTACTATGTGGCGATGGAAGCTAGCTTAAAACTCAAAGAAATTTCTTATATCCAGTGTGAAGGCTTTGCTGCTGGTGAGCTCAAACACGGTACGATCTCTCTGATTGAAGACGGAACACCAGTTTTGGCTTTGCTTTCAGATGAAGTCTTGGCTAGTCATACTCGGGGCAATATTTCAGAAGTCGTAGCTCGGGGTGCCAAGGTGCTGACTATTGCTGAGGAGAATGTAGCCAAAGAAGGTGACGATATCGTACTCAATCAGGTTCACCCATACCTGTCACCAATCTCTATGGTGGTACCGACACAGCTCATTGCTTACTTTGCAACCTTGCACCGTGGTCTGGATGTAGACAAACCGCGTAATCTGGCTAAGTCTGTCACTGTAGAATAAGCACAGAGGGCTTTGCCTATAAAAATTATCTATCTCGTCTATAGAAAATATATATGGTACTTATCTAAAAAAGGTACAAAAAACAAGGTTATTCAGCAGAGTCTGAAAAGCCTTGAAAAAGCTAGCTTAGTCTAGCTTTTTTATTTTGCTTTGATAAATATTTTTAATCAGGCTGATAGGGAAAATATATTTCCCAGGAGAAAGAGAGGATGGTAAGATATATTACAAATTCAAAGAAGGAGGAAGTAATGGTCAGCAAGAAAGAATTAGTGCTGAGAGCTTTTCGGGGTGAAGAAGTTGACCGCGTACCAGTTGGTTTTTGGTTTCACTTTGTAAGCCAAGAGGAAAAGATGCTGGGCTTAGATAATCCAGTGATTTTCAATAAAAGTGTTGAGGGGCATGCTGCTTATGTTCGAGCTGCACGGCCAGACTTTGTCAAGATTATGAGCGATGGCTTCTTTAAGTATCCCAGCGCGCTTTATTCGGATCATATTGAGTCCATTCGGGACTTGGCTACTATCCAGTCTATCGGTGAGGGTCATCCTTGGATTGAGCAGCAGATTGAGATGGTGAAGGCTGTAAAAGCAAGCTATCCGGAGGACCTCGCTTCCTTCTACAATATCTTTGCACCGGTCTCCTATCTCAAGCGCTGGTTCCGCAGGGAAGGGTCGCGAGGAGATAGAGAAATTGTAGATTTTCTGGCAGAGGATCCTGAGCTGACAGGACATGTTCTAGATGTCATTGCTGGTGATATTGCTATTTTGACTAGGCGCATCATTGAGGAGACGGGCATTGAGGGGATTTATCTCAGTACCCAGCAAATCCAAGACGGCCGGGTAGATGCAGCCAGTTATCGTCGTTATATCGAGCCTAGTACGATTAAGGTTCTGGAAGCGGCCAATGCGGCTGGCGGTCAGAATATTCTCCACATCTGCGGCTTTGAAGGGGCCAGCAATGATTTGGAACTGTTCAAGGACTATCCGGCTCAAGTGTTTAACTGGGCAACCCATCATGAGGGGGTCAGTTTAGCGGAAGGGCGCAAGCTCTTTGGCGGTCAGACTGTCCTGGGCGGCTTTGAAAATGGCAGAGCAGCTCTTCTAAATACAAGCAGTCGTGCAGAATTAGAGGCTGAGACCAAGCAACTGCTGGCTGAAACTGGCAGTCAGGGAGTGATTCTAGGGGCTGACTGCACTGTACCAGATGATTTCGAAGTAGAAAGACTGGACTGGATTCGTCAGGCAGCTAGTCAGTTCTGATGGAATTGCCAAAGTTCTAAAGAGCATTTTTCAACTCTTTCAAGGAGGGAGATAGATGAATCGGTATCAAAAAAGGCTTGCAGCTCTTGCTCTGATATTCTTGATAATAGGAACCTTTCTGAGCATCAGTCAGATTTATGCTCATCAGTCTTCAGACAAAAAAGAAGATGATTTGCAGGTGCTCAAGAAATTACCAGATCAGTCAACTGGCTTGATGCAGCCCAATGATATCGCTGCCCTGCTCTTGTCGGATTAGAATTTTTACTAAAAAGTTAGATTAGCTCTATGAGAAAGCTAAAAAACAACTCATTGTTTAGATAGGAACGATTTAAAAAAGGAGAGAAGATGACTTCAAAAAGAGAATTAGTACTGAAGGCTTTTAGAGGAGAGCCTGTTGATCGAGTGCCAGTTGGTTTCTGGCATCATTTTACCAGCGAGGATGAGTGGCTGGCTGGTTTTGGAAATCAGGCCATTATTGATAAAAATCTGGCTGGTCATCAAGCTTTTCTGGCAGAAGTCAAGCCAGACTTTATCAAGCTGATGAGTGATGGTTATTTTTCCTATCCTAACGAACGCTTGAAAAAAGTCCAATCTATCAAAGTCTTGGCAGATATTGAGCCGCTAGGTGCTGATCACCCTTGGATTAGTGAGCAGGTGGAGCTGGTTCAGAAGATTAGGGCTGGCTTTACAGAGGACTTGGTCGCTATTTACAATATTTTTGCGCCAGTGACCTATTTCAAATGGTTGGTCGGCAAGGTTGCTGGTGGAGATGATATCATTGCAGATTTCTTGGCGGAGAATGCGGTGCTCACGAAGCGGGTGCTGGATGTGATTGCTAAAGATATTGCGGCTTTGACGGAGCGGATTATCAAGGAAGCTGGAGCGGATGGAATCTACCTCAGCGTTCAGAGCATTCAGGATGCACGGGTGTCAGCAGAAGATTATAAGACTTTTATTGCTCCTAGTGAATTGGCGGTGCTGGAAGCAGCCAACGCGGCTGGCGGAGTGAATATCCTGCACATTTGCGGTTACGAAGGCGCGCGAAACGATGTTCATCTTTTCACTGACTATCCAGCTCAGGTCATCAATTGGGCAGTGGGGCCAGAAGGTATCAGCCTAGCGGAGGGCCGGAAATTGTTTGGCGGCCGGACTGTCCTCGGTGGCTTTGAAAATGGCAAGGACGGCCTGCTTTACACGGGCAGCCAAGCGGCTATTCAAGATGAGACCAAGCGGCTGATAGCAGAGGCTGGCAAGGAAGCTTTGATTATCGGGGCTGACTGTACTATTCCAAGCGATATTAAGGCAGAGCGGATTCAGTGGGTTCGCCAAGCAGCAAGCTTAACATAAGAAGGAGACGAAAGAATGAGCAAGAAAAAATGGATTATTGGTGGAGCAGCAGTGATTGCTATTGTAGCTGCAACTTATTTGGGGCGGACCTTGACAGGTGCTTCATCTAGCAAGACGAGCAGCTCTGCATCAGGCAGTGGCAAGGTCACAACTTTGAAAGTAGCACATACACAGAACTATGTTCCTTATGACTTTGTGGATGAAAAGGGAGAGTCAGATGGCTATGAGGTTGCTGTTCTCAAGGCCATTGATGAAAAGCTGCCAGACTATCAGTTCGAATATACTGGCACTAGTGATGAGGATCTCTTAGTCGGTCTGGAATCTGGAAAATATGATATTGGAACCAAGGGAGCATGGTACACCGAAGAGCGGGCGAAGAAGTTCATCATTCCAGAAAGCCCAATCGGCGCTAGTATTATCGGTTTCACTATCCGAAAGGAAGACGCTGAAAAATACAAGACTATTGATGATTTTGCTAAGGAAAAGGGTAAGCTGGTACCGATCTCTCCGCAGAATGCTCAATGGGCCGTTATCGAAGAGTATAATCAGAAGCATAGCGGTGCTCCTATTGATTTGACTGCAGCAGAGTCCTTCAAGGTTGCTGATGCTTATGCTTGGGTTCTGGAAGGGCGCTACGATGCTTTCTTTGACATCAAGCTGTCTTTTGAAAAAGCTGTGACAGATAAAGAAGGTTCTTACCATCAGTATGCGGATCAACTGACTTGGTTCCCTTACAAGGGGATTCCGACCTATCCCCTGCTTCATAAAAACGAAAAAAATCAAGAATTTGCCAAGGCATATGAGAAGGCAATTAAGGAACTGGTAAAAGACGGAACCTTGGCTAAACTATCTGAAAAGTATTTCGGAGAAGATGTCTTCTCTTATGTGGACAAGGATTAGTGCCTGCTGTCTGCTGCTCATGGGAAATCAAAGGCTGACTGAAAAGCTAGCTGAATACGGAGCTGAGGGCTTCTAAGCTGACCTTGATGCTGTTTGAATGAATTTTCAAAAAGAGAGCAAGGCTGCTCCAATCTGAAAGTGCCCGTCCAAGAGAAGCTTATTCTATCTAATCACTGTCGAAGGAGAAGAAAATTATGGTCTCGTATGACTTATCCCGTGTCTTTGGCCTGCTGCCTAGTCTGCTGCAGGCTCTGCCGACCACTTTATGGATTATGTTTGTGACAGCATTTATTGGGTCTTTTCTGGGTAGTCTGTTGGCTTGGACTCAGATTGCTGAGGAGCAGTCTTTTGCTGGTCTGGCTAGAGGATATATATTTATTCTTAGATGTACACCGCCTATTGTCTTACTTTTCTTGGTTTTTTATGGGATTCCAGAGTTTTTAGAATGGTGGCTGGGGCTGGATATCAATCATTGGTCGCGGACTGTGTTTGTCATCATCACCATGATTCTTCTCTTTGCGGCCATGATTGCGGAAGTCTTCAAGGCAGCTTATCTTGCTGTTCCCAAGGGACAGACCGAGGCAGGTCTCAGTATTGGCTTGACACCGCTGCAGACATTTCTGCGCATCGTCCTGCCACAGGCGTTCCGCATCGCCCTGCCCAATCTGACTACTGCCCTTCTTAATCTCATGCGGGATGCTGCGCTGGCTTATACGATTGGAGCTGTTGATGTCATGGGAGCAGGACAAAATCTCATCAGCCGGAATTTGGGAAATTATTCCCTAGAAACCTATACAGCGGTGGCCTTGATTTACTGGGGGATTGCCCTAGTGGTTTCGCTGACTTCCCAGCTTCTGGAAAAAAGTCTGACAGTCAAGGAGAGGTAAAGCATGGATTTGAATTATATTGTAAATACCTTTCTGGTAACGTTGAAAGGCATACCGGTAACCTTAATCATTATGGCGGTGGCTATTCTGCTCAGCTTTATTCCGGCTCTGCTTCTAGCTCTGGGGCAGATTTATAAAGTTCGGGGTGTGCGGACCTTTTCAGTGGTTTATCTGGCCTTTATTCGTGCAACGCCGCCCATTTTGCTCATTCTCTTTTTCTACAGTCTTTTTCCTAGCTTACTGAATCAAATATTCAAAAGTCTGGGCAGTCAGGTAGACGTCTTTAAGTTCAATCCGCTTTACTATGCTTTCATCATCTATAGTCTGATGACGACAGGCAGTTTGTCGGAAATTCTGCGCTCTGCCATATTGACAGTGGATAAAGGGCAGTTAGAAGCGGCGCAGGCGATTGGTTTAACGAATTTTCAAGCTTATCGGAGAATTGTTTTTCCTCAGGCTCTGCGCTCTGCCCTCCCCAATCTGGCCAATCTGGTTATCAATCTAGTCAAGGGAACCTCGCTGGTATTTGTCATGACAGTCAAAGATATCACAGCCTTGGCTAAGATAGAGGCCTCCCATTCTTACCAGTATTCAGAGTCTTATCTGGTGATTTTTGTTATTTATCTCATTATTTGTGGCTTGATTCAGTGGATTTTTAGGGGCTTGGAAAAGCGCTATGCTCTTGCTTAGGAAGGAAAGATTATGTTAGAAGTAAAACATATCTCCAAACGATTTGGAGAGCACCAGGTGCTGGCAGATGTCAGTCTCAAGGTCAATCAAGGTGACGTTGTGGTTATTCTGGGCCCCTCAGGCTCTGGGAAAACAACATTTCTACGCTGTCTGAATCACTTAGAAAAAGCGGATGGCGGCCAGCTGACTTTGTCTGGTAAGGACTATGATTTGGCTAAACTTAGCAAAAAGGAGATTTTGGAAATTCGTAGAAAGACAGCCTTTGTCTTTCAGAATTATAATCTCTTTGCCAATAAAACAGCCCTTGAAAATATCTTAGAGGGCTTAGTGATCGCTCGTAAGATACCGAGGGAAGAAGCGCTTGAGATTGCGGAAGCGTCCTTGAAGCGCGTGGGTCTCTTGGCCTACAAGGACTATTATCCTTCGCAGCTATCAGGCGGCCAGCAGCAGAGGATTGGGATTGCGCGTGCCATTGCTGTTAAGCCAGATGTCATCCTGCTGGATGAACCAACTTCGGCTCTAGATCCGGAATTGGTCGGCGAAGTCCTTAGTGTCATGAAACAGCTGGCTCAAGAGGGAGTGACCATGGTCCTTGTGACCCACGAGATGAGCTTTGCCCGAGATGTGGCCAACCATGTCATCTTTATGGACGGAGGTCATATCGTCGAAGAAAATCCTCCTCAGGAATTCTTCAGCAGTCCAAAGGAAGAGCGGACCAAACAGTTTCTGTCCCGCATTCTGTCGGACGCCAGCTATAGCGTAGAGTATATGATTTAAAATCTGGATTCTGTCCAGATTTTTATTTTTGATAGATAGCTGTTATTCTTTGACTTGATAATGGGGGGATGAGAAGATACTAAAAAACTAGACCGAGATAGGCGTATCTCGGTCTAGTTTGTGTTTTATAAAAGTTGCTTACCAGAGGATTTCGCACTGGCTCCCGACAGCATTTTGGAAGGATTCGACTGGTGGCTGGTCGGTGATAATGCAATCCAGACTAGAATAGTTAGAAAGTTTGAAATAATGACTGGTGTTAAACTTAGAGTGGTCGGCCAATAGAATTGCCTTGTCACTATTAGCGATCATTTCCCGCTTGATATGTGCCTGATTATGGTTAGCTTCGTAAGCGGCGTAGCGATCCAATCCGCGGCAGCTAAAGAAGAGTAAGTCTGCATGGAAATTGTTGATGAAGTTGGCAGCAAAATCGCCTAGCGCAGAATTGGTCCCGCAGCCAATATGTCCGCCTGATAAGAAGAGGGTGACATTTTCAAAGTTATTTAGCTGGCGGGCTGCTTCAATACCATTGGTTATGACACGTAGGTTCTGGAAAGGTGCCAAATACGGAATGAGCATGGCTGCAGTCGTAGAGCTGTCAATGAAGATAGACTGGTTATGAGTGATAAAAGTTGAAGCAATTTCAGCAATTTGTTGCTTGCTTTTTTCTTCTTCACGGGCGCGAGCAGAATACACATATTCTACATTGTTGGCCGTAATCAGCATGACTTCACCATGAGAGCGGATGATTTTTCCCTCTTTTTCTAGCTCAATCAAGTCCCGTTGAAGTGTTGATGTAGAACAGTACAAAAGTTCTTCAAGTTGGGCGGTTGCAATAATCTTTCGCTTGCTGAGAATGTCTATAATTCGACTCATTCGTTCCAAAGAAACCATAGTGACCTCCACCGATGAACAAAGCTGAACATTTATGGTCACATTATAACACAATAAACGAAAAAAATCAATATAGTAACCATTAGATTGAACGATTATGAACAGTTTTGGCTATATTGTTATATAAAAGTTGGCTATTTATCAATTAGAGGTATAGGTATTGAATGCGCTTACAAAAAAGATTATGATGAATCCAGAAAGGAGTGAGATTATGGATCATCAAGAAGAAATAATCCGCGAACAAATATGTGATGTATGCCACAAGATGTGGCAATTAGGCTGGGTAGCCGCTAATGACGGCAATGTCTCAGTCCGTTTAGACCAAGATACCATTATTGCAACGCCAACAGGTATCAGTAAGAGCTTTATCACGCCTGAAAAACTCGTCAAGCTCAATCTGAAAGGGGAGATTATCGAGGCTCAGGACGGCTATCGTCCATCCAGTGAAATCAAGATGCACATTCGCTGCTATCAAGAACGGGAGGATGTGAATGCTGTTGTCCACGCGCATCCACCAATTGCAACAGGCTTTGCACTGGCTCATATTCCGCTTGATACCTATTCCTTGATTGAGAGTGCCATTGTAGTAGGGGCAATTCCTATCACTCCCTTTGGTGTGCCATCTACCATGGAAGTGCCAGATGCTATCACTCCGTACTTGCCAGAACATGATGTCATGTTACTTGAAAATCATGGTGCCTTGACTGTAGGAAGCGATGTAATTACAGCTTACTATCGGATGGAAACCTTGGAGTTGGTTGCTAAGACCACCTTCCACGGACGCATGTTGCTTTCTACTAAGGGAGTTGAGGAGGAAGAAATTTCTCTTCCAACCTTGGAACGCTTGTTTGCAATGCGGGCCAATTATAAAGTCACAGGCCGTCACCCTGGTTATCGTAAATATAATGGTGACGGAAGCATCAAAGAATAAGAAACATTGGAGGAAATGATTATGACTCAACATCCACGTATTGGAATTCGTCCAACCATTGACGGACGTCGCCAAGGTGTTCGGGAATCACTAGAAGTACAAACCATGAATATGGCTAAAAGTGTGGCTGACTTGATTAGCTCAACCTTGAAATATCCTGACGGTCAGCCTGTTGAATGTGTTATTTCGCCATCTACCATCGGTCGTGTCCCTGAAGCAGCCGCATCACATGAATTATTCAAAAAATCAAATGTCTGCGCGACTATCACAGTGACACCATGCTGGTGCTATGGTAGTGAAACCATGGATATGTCACCAGATATTCCGCATGCGATCTGGGGCTTCAATGGCACTGAACGGCCAGGAGCAGTTTATCTCGCTGCAGTACTGGCTTCACATGCACAAAAAGGTATTCCAGCTTTTGGTATTTATGGCAGGGATGTCCAGGAAGCTAGCGACACTGAAATTCCAGAAGATGTAAAAGAAAAAATTCTCCGTTATAGTCGGGCCGCTTTGGCAACAGGACTGATGCGTGACACAGCTTACTTGTCCATGGGCAGCGTCTCCATGGGAATTGGTGGCTCCATTGTCAACCCAGACTTCTTCCAAGAATACCTGGGCATGCGCAATGAATCAGTTGATATGACGGAGTTTACTCGTCGGATTGACCGAGGCATTTATGACCACGAAGAATTTGAACGGGCCATGGTCTGGGTCAAAGAGCACATCAAAGAGGGTGTGGATCGCAACCGCGAAGACTTGGTTCTTTCCCCAGAAGAAAAAGCAAAACAATGGGAATTTGTAGTCAAGATGTTCATGATTGGCCGAGACCTTATGCAAGGCAATCCTCGCTTGGCTGAGCTTGGCTTTGAGGAAGAAGCTGTTGGACATCATGCCTTAGTTGCTGGCTTCCAAGGTCAGCGTCAATGGACTGACCACTTCCCGAACGGGGACTTCATGGAAACCTTCCTCAATACTCAGTTTGATTGGAATGGTATCCGTAAACCTTATGTTTTTGCGACAGAAAATGACTCGCTCAACGGTGTGTCTATGCTCTTTAACTATCTCTTGACAAATACACCGCAAATCTTCGCTGATGTCCGGACTTATTGGAGTCCAGAAGCGGTAGAACGTGTGACAGGACACAAGTTAGAAGGTCAGGCAGCTGATGGCTTCCTGCACTTGATTAACTCTGGCTCTTGTACTCTGGATGGAACGGGGCAAGCCAGTCGAGACGGCAAGCCAGTCATCAAGCCATTCTGGGAATTGGAACAAAGCGAAGTAGATGCGATGCTTGAAAACACAGACTTCCCACCAGCCAATCGCGAATACTTCCGTGGTGGCGGCTTCTCTACTCGCTTCTTGACCAAGGGTCATATGCCTGTGACCATGGTGCGCTTGAACATCCTCAAAGGCGTAGGTCCGGTCTTGCAAATCGCTGAAGGCTATACTTTGGAATTGCCAGAGGAAGTGCATCATACCTTGGATAATCGGACAGATCCGGGCTGGCCAACCACTTGGTTTGCACCACGTTTGACAGGAAAAGGTGCCTTCAAGTCTGTCTATGATGTTATGAACAACTGGGGAGCAAACCACGGTGCCATTACCTATGGCCATATTGGAGCGGATTTGATTACGCTGGCTTCTATGCTGCGTATCCCAGTCAATATGCACAATGTGCCAGAGGAAGACATCTTCCGTCCGAAGAACTGGTCACTGTTTGGCACAGAAGATTTGGAATCAGCCGACTACCGTGCTTGCCAATTATTAGGGCCAATTCATAAATAAAGATTTTGGGTGGGCGTGCCTCTTTCTAGGCACGCAGCCTACCCAATAGAAAGAGAGTAGCTTAGATGACCAAGACAATTATTCTAGCCTGTGTGGGTGGCTTAACAACCAGCATGTTAGTAGAGCGAATCAATGAAGTTATTCATCGTGACCAATTGGATTATTCTTTTTATTCCATTGGGATTACGGGTATGAATAACTTGAAGAATATCGATGTCTTATTGCTCAGTCCGCAATTAGCCTATTTAGAAGAAAAGGCTAAAGCAAGCCTACAGGTGCCGGTCGCAGTCATTAGTGATGAAGATTTCGAGTTGATGAGAGGCGAAGAAGTGCTTCGTCAGGCTGAATTATTGATGGACTAGGCCTATGGCAGGACAAGACAAAGGCTCAAGCCAAGAGCTGATGCGACTGATTATCAAGAGTAGTAAAGTGACTGCGCAAGTCATGCAGAGTTTGGAGTTGGCTCAGTCAGGTCAGAAGGAAGAAGCAAATGCTGAGTTGGAACAAGCGAGAAAACTCAGCGTGGAGGCTCACAACTTACAGACCAACCTTATCCAGTCTGAACTGAGTGGTCAAGCCAATCCTCCAAGTCTGCTGGCGGTCCATGCTCAGGACCATTTTATGAATAGCCATTTATTACTCGAATTAGCCGCCGTATTTCTTAATCAAATAGAAGAAATCGAAGATTTAAAAGCAAGAATTGCAAAACTGGAACAGGTAGGTGAGTAGCATGGATCATCCTGTCATATTAGAAATGAAGGGCATTGTTAAAAGCTTCGGTCCAGTCCGAGCCTTAAAAGGGGTCAATTTTGACTTGCGGGCTGGTGAAGTGCATGCTCTAATGGGTGAAAATGGGGCTGGTAAATCCACTTTGATGAAGGTCTTGACTGGTATCTACGGAGCAAATGAGGGTACCATACATTACAATCAAGAAGAAGTGGTCTATTCCAAGCCCAAAGAAGCAATGGATGCAGGGATCGTTATCGTTCACCAAGAATTGAATATGATGAACCATCTAACAGTGGCTCAAAATATCTTTATTGGACGGGAAGAAGTTCAAGGCAGCTTCTTCATTAACGATGCATCCAGTATTAAAAAAGCAAAAGAACTCTTTAGTCTCTTAAAACTAGACATCAACCCAACTGAAAAAGTAGGAAATTTGACAGTTGGGAAACAACAAATGGTCGAAATTGCCAAGGCCCTCTCAATGGATGCCAAGGTGATAGTCTTTGACGAACCGACTGCAGCTCTGACTCAATCGGAAATCAATGAGCTCTTTGTCATCATTGACGACTTGCGTGCAAAAGGTGTCGGTATTATCTACATCTCCCACCGGATGGATGAGATTGCCCGAATCACAGACCGCGTGACTGTTATGCGGGACGGTGAGTATGTAGGTACGGTCAATACCAAAGACACCACCAAGGATGAAATCATCTCCATGATGGTCGGACGGACGATTTATGAAGATCCTAAGGCTGCGTCAACAGTAGCAGAAGATGCTCCTGTGGTACTGGAAGTGAAAAACCTCTGTGCTGGAACGGCCGTTAAAGATGTGAGTTTCAAACTCCATAAGGGCGAAATTCTAGGTTTCTCAGGATTGATGGGAGCCGGTCGTACAGAAGTTGCCCGTTTGCTGTTTGGTGCAGACAAAAAAGAAAGCGGTTCCATTTTTATAAATGGAAAAGAAGTAAGCATCAATTCTCCCCAAGATGCCATTCGGGAAGGAATTGGTTACTTATCTGAAGACCGCAAGCGCTTTGGCTGTATCGTGGACATGACCATTGCCAACAATACGGTTATAACCAATCTTGATAAGTATATCAAGGCGGGCTTGATTGATGATGGTGCTATTGTCAAGGCAAGTGATCAGTTTGTTCAATCTTTACATACCAAGACACCGTCATCCAAACAGCTGGTTCGCAATCTTTCGGGAGGAAACCAGCAGAAAGTAGTCATTGCCAAATGGCTGGAACAAAATAGTGATATTTTAATCTTTGATGAGCCGACACGAGGGATTGATGTCGGAGCAAAAAGTGAAATATACACACTGATGAATGATCTGGTTGCTCAGGGCAAATCCATTATTATGATTTCGTCAGAACTGACAGAAATCTTACGGATGAGCGATCGAATCGTAGTCATGTGTGAAGGTAAAAAAACGGGTGAGCTGGATATTAGCCAAGCAACACAAGAAAGAATCTTGGCGCTAGCGACTGACCGTTAAAAGTGAAAACAGAGGTGTTTACGTATGGAAGAGAAACAATCCTTATGGATGAAATTAGAAAAAACAGTTGGTTTACAAAAGCTGATTGCCTTGATTGCCTTGGTGGTAATCTTTGCCTTCTTTGCCATCTCCAGCGAATCATTTCGTTCGTTTGATACGGTAGTCAGTATCTTAGATGCGTCATATTACATTGGTTTCCTCGCCATTGGGGTCACATTTGTCATCATTACAGGTGGTATTGACCTCTCCATTGGTACGGTGATGATGTGCTCGGCTATTATCGGGGGCGTCCTTCATACTAAGATGGGCTGGCCGCTCTGGTTGTCTTTGCTGGCCATTCTAGTAATTGGAGGATTATTCGGTCTGCTGAATGGAATCATGGTCGCAAAATTCGGTTTGCCGCCTTTTATTGCGACATTGGGTACGATGATGATTTCCCGCGGTTTAAGCTCTATTGTCTCAAATGTGCAAAGTGTGACCTTCCCTCTTCGTGGAACAGGTGAAGGTTGGTACAAAGATTTATTCCGAACTCAGGATAATTTCCCGACAGGCTTGATTGTGCTGGTGCTTGTGGCTGTCCTTGCTGCGGTAGTATTGAACAAGACAAAAATTGGCCGCTATATTTTCGCGATTGGCTCCAATAAAGAAGCCACTCGTCTGTCTGGGGTCAATGTTGTCAAATGGGAAGGCATGGCATATGTCATAGGCGGTCTGTCAGCAGGACTTGCTGCCGTTGCTTATGCGGCCACTTACTCTACGATTCTTCCAGGTACTGGTAACGGTATGGAGCTTGATGCGATTGCCGGTGTCGTAGTAGGGGGAACTTCTCTAGCTGGAGGTGTCGGATCTGTTATCGGTACCATTATCGGGGTCTTCATCATGTCAGTCCTGAAAATTGGTTTGCCTTATATCGACCTACAACCCCACTATCAACTCTTTATTACTGGTTTCGTTGTTATCGTCGCTGTTTATTTTGATATTTTCATTCGCAAGAATAAGAAGAAATAAGTACAGCCCTCGCCATCATATATATGAGTGTATAAAATATAATAGGAGCTTTTATCATGAGAAAATCATTTAAATTTGCTACTGCGGCACTTCTTGCTGCTGCTGCGATTGGACTAGTTGCTTGCTCTTCTAAGAAAGACAGTAATAAAGCTACAAACAGCAAGGGTGGGGACTATCGGGTAGAAGTAATTGCAAAAGGTTTCCAACATGACTTCTGGAAAGCCGTTAATAAGGGTGCTGAACAAGCTGCAGATGAATTTGGCGCTAAGATTACTTTTGTCGGCCCTCAAAATGAAACCGCTATCGCAGAACAATTGGAACAGTTGAACAATGCCATTAACAAAAATCCAGATGCGATTGCCTTAGCAGCACTTGATACCGAATCAGAGCTAGACGCTATTAAACAAGCCCAAGCGAAGAATATCCCGCTGATTGGTTTTGACTCAGGGGTTCCCGGTGCACCAGACGGAGCAATCAAAGCAACCGCCTCTACAGACAACCATGCTGCTGGTGCCAATGCAGCAGAACACTTATTCCCGATGCTAGAAAAGAAATTGGGCGATAAGCCGGTTCGTATCGGAGTGGTTTCCCAAGAAGCAAACTCACTCTCTATCACACAACGGACTTCCGGTTTCATTGACAAGATGGTTGAGTTGCTAGAAAAGAAAGGCATCAAAACGGCTGTTGTTGGTCATGATAAATTCAAAAATAATGTCTCTGAATCAGATGCCAAAGCTATCATTGAAGTTCGTGTACCAGCTCAAGTAGACGATGCAGCAGGTAAGACAGAAGCATCCACTGTGCTTGAAAAATCAGATACAGTCGCTATTTACGGTTCAAATGAATTTGCAGCCAAAGCTATTATCAACGCAAATGGCAGTTTCAAGGAATCTAAGCTTGGTGCAGACAAGATTTTGGCTGTCGGTTTTGACTCAGGTGCCTTGCAGCAAGATGCGATTCGCAACGGTCTCTTTGTAGGATCTGTTACGCAAGACCCGATTCAAATCGGCTATCAATCTGTAAAATTAGCTATTGAAGCTGCTCAAGGGAAAGAAGTCAAAGATGTAGACACAGGATCAAAATGGTATGATGCCAAGAACATTGACTCTGATGAAATCAAACCATTGCTTTACCAATAATCAAAATCGTTTGTAAAGATTGGTGTATTGGAGGAGATGAGAATGACATTGATGAAATTACTGGCCATTGACCTAGGTGCTAGTTCAGGTCGTGTCATGCAAGCAATTTACAATGGCCATAGTATCCAGCTATCAGAAGTTCATCGCTTCAAAAACGAGCCGATGAACGTGAATGACGGTCTTTATTGGAATATCCTGCATCTGTTTGGAGAAATTAAGATTGGGATCAAGAAAGCTTCAGTAGATGGGATTCCTATTCGATCTATATCCGTTGATACATGGGGAGTGGACTATGCCTACCTAGACCAAAACGGTGATCTGCTCTACCAGCCGCATTGTTATCGTGACAATCGTATGGGGCAATACGAAGAAACTTTTTATAAGAAAATCAGCAAAGAGGCGCTTTTTGAGGAGACAGGCGTACAGCCTGCCTGCATTAATACTGTCCTGCAAATATTCGCTGATTTGCAGGAAAAGTCCCATTTGGCAAGAGTTGCAGAGCGCGTGCTCTTCATGCCGGATTTGATTAACTATCTTTTGTCAGGTGTTTTATCCAGCGAGTATACCATTGCCAGCAGCAGTGGTTTACTCAATATCGATTCTCAGACCTGGTCTGACAGCGTTTTTGAAACGCTGGGGATTCCTAAAAAGTGGTTTGGTGAGGTGACACAGGGAGGAAAAGTCCTTCGAAGTCTGTCGCCACGGATCACACAAGAGCTGAAAATTGAGCCATTTGATGTCATTGCAGGGGCTGGTCATGATACAGCGGCAGCTGTTCTGGCTATTCCTTATGCGAATGAGCAGCCAACAGCCTTTATCTCTTGCGGTACTTGGTCTCTGGTCGGTCTAGAATCTCAGAATCCTGTAACCAGCCAGGAAGCTTTAGCGGCCAATCTGACCAATGAAGGCTGCTTTGACGGACGCTATCGGATTTTGAAGAATACGACAGGGCTCTGGATTATCCAAGAACTGCAGCGGGACTGGCGCTTGCAAGGTCAGGACATCAGCTTTGCTGAAATGGTGACACTGGCAAGAAACGTCACGAATAATCGCTCTTGGATTAACCCCAATGATGCTATTTTTGCAGCCCCAGGAGACATGGAGGCTAAGGTCAAGGAGCGTTGCCATATGACTAACCAGCCTGTCCCTCAAAGCAAAGGAGAGGTTGTCCGAGTGGTCTTGGAAAGTCTCGCTTTTGCCTATCGTCAAACCGTGGAGCAAATTGAGAGCTTGACCGGTCAAAAAATCGAGCAGATTCACATGGTCGGAGGCGGTATCCAAAATGAACTGCTCTGTCAGCTGACAGCTGATGTAAGCCAGAAACCAGTCCTAACAGGGCCGATTGAAGCCAGCGCTTTGGGAAATATTTTGGCACAGCTTTTGACCTTGGGTGAGATTCAAGATCGGCAGACTGCCCAAAAGCTCATCAAGGATTCAGAAAAGACCAAGCAATACCAGCCTCAAGAGGATTCAGATTTGGCTCGGTCCTATCAAGAATTTCAAGCAAGAATGAAAGTAGGAAGCTAGATGTTAAAGCATATTCCAACTATTTTAAGTCCAGAGTTAGTCAAGTATCTGATGGAGATGGGGCACGGAGATGAAGTGGTCATTGCCGATGCAAACTTCCCTGCCCATCGGATTGGTCAGCGGGTTGTTCGCTGTGATGGGCACGGAGTTCCAGCGCTGCTAGATGCTATCTTGACTGTCCTGCCCCTGGATGCTTATAGTGATTACCAAGCAGGCCTTATGCAGGTAGTGCCGGGAGATCCGACCGTACCAGTCATCTGGGATGACTACAAGGCTTTGTTAGAAAAGCACTATCCAGGTACAGCCATCAAAGAATTTGAACGCTTTGCTTTCTATGAGCAGGCGGAAAAAGCTTATTTGGTCATCCAAACGGGCGAAGGAGCTCTGTACGGCAACATCATTTTGAAAAAAGGTGTCATTGCCAGCTAATGAAAAAACAGGTAAGAGATGGGCAAGGTTGCTTCTGGAAAGGAGTGTCCTTGTTCCTCATCCTTATCTGGGGCTTTCTTTGCTTTTTTTATCAATCTGCTTGTTAAAAAAATCACAAAAACTTGCAAAAAGCAAAATTTTGCAGTATCATTATATTAACAATATAAATCAAAAGGAGAAAATATATGTCTACATTTTACGTACCCGCTGTCAATCTTATTGGCAAGGGGGTTGTCAAGGAAGTTGGTCCTTATGTTAAGGAGCTGGGTTACAGCAAGGCCTTGCTGGTGACGGATAAATTTATCGAAGGCAGCGATATCCTGCCACAAATCCTAGCACCACTAGATGCAGAAGGCATCCAGTATGTGGTCTTCAGCGATGTTGAGCCAAACCCGACTTGTAAGAATGTCATGGATGGTGTAGCTGCTCTCAAGGAACACAACTGTGACTTCATCATCAGTGTCGGCGGCGGTTCACCGCAGGATGCGGCTAGCTGTATTTCAGTAATTGCGACAAATGGTGGCAAACCACAAGACTACGAAGGTTTGCACAAGTCTGCTAAGAAAGGTCTGCCGGTAGTGGCAATCAATACCACAGCGGGAACTTCAGCTGAAATTACCATTAACTATGTCATCACAGATGAAGAACGCAAGGTTAAGATGGTTATGGTGGACAAGAATAGCTTGGCTCTGATCTCAGTCAATGACCCTGAACTCATGGTATCCAAACCAGCCGCCCTCACAGCAGCAACAGGGATGGATGCTTTGACTCACGCGGTCGAAGCTCTCGTCACACCAGGAGCTTACGGTGTAACCAAGAAATTATCTATCGGAGCCATTGAACTTATCAAGGAATACCTACCTCGTGCGGTTGCAAATGGCCATGATATTGAAGCGCGTGAAGGCATGGTGAATGCCATCTTCCTTGGCGGTATGTCCTTTAACAATGCTGGTCTAGGTTATGTTCACTCTATGGCTCACCAGCTAGGGGCAGTTTATAATCTGCCGCATGGTGTCTGCTGTGCCATGCTCCTGCCAGTTGTAGAGCGTGAAAATGCGAAACGGGTACCAGAAGCTTTCCGCAATGTTGCCAAAGCCCTTGGTCTGCAAATCGAAGGCAAGACTGACGAAGAATGTGCAGCTTATGCCATTTCTGAAATCGAAAAACTGTCTGAAACGGTTGGTATTCCGAAGAAACTTACTGAACTTGGTATCGAAGAAAAGGACTTTGACTTTGACTACCTATCTAAAAACGCTTTGATTGATGCTTGTGCGCCAGGCAATCCATTCATGCCAACTCTAGAAGAAACGATTGCTTTTTATAAAGAACTCTTCTAAGAACGAAAAAATTCTGAAACAAACAAGGCTCTGCATGACTCTAACTTGCAGGGCTTGTTTTTATAGGAATGAAAAGGACCTAAACAAAAAAACGATTACAACTGTAAATTTATTTTAAAAAATTATGTAAAATCTATTGACAAATAAATTATGTCATGATAAAATTACAACCGTAAACAAAAAGTTTACGTAAATTTAATCAGAAGGTATGAATACAGCCGGAAGGCGATTATTTTTGGGAGGATTGGAAATTATGTAAAATCATCTTCTTTTGAAAGAGATTTAATTCACTCATAAAAGTAGAGACTAAATCAGTCTTGATTTTTGGAAATGAAATAAGTTATGTAAAGTAATGGACAGGAGAAGATCTCCCAAATGAATATTTATAGTAGATAAGGAAAAGATTTCTTATCTGAAATTTTGGTAAAAACAAAAATTATGTAAAGCGAAAAATGAAGAAAAGTGAGGCAATGCTATGAACAATAACTACAACAATTTTAACAATATGGACGATCTTTTCAACCAACTCATGGGGCGCATGGGCGGCTATAACAGCGAACATCGGCGCTACTTGATTAATGGTAGAGAGGTCACACCGGAAGAGTTTGCTCAGTACCGGGCTACTGGCAAGCTCCCCGGTCAAGGAGCAGGTGAGCAGACTAGCCAGACTGCTGCTCAGGGACCTAAGCAGGATGGTATCCTGGCTAAGCTAGGTCGCAATCTGACTCAGGAAGCTCGTGATGGTAAGTTGGATCCAGTCATTGGGCGCAATAAGGAAATCCAAGAAACTGCTGAAATCCTTTCCCGCCGGACTAAGAATAATCCTGTATTGGTTGGAGATGCCGGAGTTGGTAAGACAGCTGTCGTAGAAGGATTGGCTCAGGCTATCGTCAATGGTGATGTGCCAGCGGCCATCAAGAACAAGGAAATTATTTCTGTTGATATTTCCGGTCTGGAAGCTGGTACTCAATATCGTGGTAGCTTTGAAGAAAATATCCAAAACTTGGTCAATGAAGTCAAGGAAGCCGGCAACATTATCCTCTTCTTTGATGAAATCCATCAAATCCTGGGAGCAGGATCTACTGGCGGAGACAGCGGGTCCAAGGGCTTGGCGGATATTCTTAAGCCAGCGCTTTCTCGTGGGGAGTTGACCGTTATCGGGGCTACTACTCAGGACGAGTACCGAAACACCATTCTCAAAAATGCAGCTCTGGCTCGTCGTTTCAATGAAGTCAAAGTCAATGCTCCGTCTGCCAAAGATACCTATCAGATCCTTCGAGGCATTCGGGATTTGTATGAAAAGCACCACAATGTCATCCTGCCGGATGAAGTGCTGAAAGCGGCTGTGGACTACTCTGTTCAGTATATTCCACAACGGAGCCTGCCAGACAAGGCGATTGACCTGGTCGATGTGACTGCTGCCCACCTGGCAGCCCAGCATCCAGTTACCGATGTTCATGCGGTTGAACATGAGATTGCTGAGCAAAAAGACAAGCAGGAAGCAGCTGTTGAAAAAGAAGATTATGAAGCAGCTCTGAATGCCAAGACCCGCATTGAAGAGCTGGAAAAGAAAATTCAAAACCACACCGAGGATATGAAGGTGACGGCGACAGTCAACGACGTAGCGGAGTCTGTTGAGCGGATGACGGGAGTGCCGGTATCTCAGATGGGTGCCAGCGACATTGAGCGACTCAAGGGCATGAATGACCGTCTCAAAGCCAAGGTGATTGGTCAAGACAAGGCTGTAGAAGCTGTGGCTAGGGCTATCCGCCGAAACCGTGCAGGCTTTGATGAAGGCAACCGTCCAATCGGAAGCTTCCTCTTCGTTGGTCCGACAGGTGTTGGTAAGACTGAGCTAGCTAAGCAACTGGCTCTAGATATGTTCGGTACCAAGGAAGCCATCATCCGTCTGGATATGTCAGAATACTCCGACCGGACTTCTGTTTCCAAGCTGATTGGTACGACTGCGGGCTATGTTGGTTATGATGATAACAACAATACCCTGACCGAGCGTGTGCGTCGCAATCCTTACTCTATCATTCTCTTGGATGAGATTGAAAAGGCTGATCCACAGGTGATTACTCTTCTCCTTCAAGTTCTGGATGATGGTCGTTTGACAGATGGTCAAGGGAATACAGTCAACTTCAAGAACACGGTTATCATTGCGACTTCCAATGCCGGATTTGGCTATGAAGCAGGCTTGGAAGAGGATGCAGAAAAGCCTGATCTGATGGATCGACTCAAAGCTTATTTCCGTCCAGAGTTCCTCAATCGTTTCAATGCAGTTATTGAGTTCTCTCATCTCAAGAAAGAAGATTTGATGGAGATTGTGAATCTCATGCTGATCGAAGTAAATCAAACCTTGAGCAAGAAAGAAATTGATCTGGCTGTATCTGATGCAGCTAAGGAATTCCTGCGCGACGCTGGTTATGACCAAGTCATGGGTGTTCGTCCGCTCCGTCGTGTCATTGAGCAGCAAATTCGTGACAAGGTGACTGACTTCCACTTAGACTATCTAGATGCTAAGCACTTGACGGCTGATTTGGAAGATAGTGTCTTGGTTATCAAGGAAAAGGGGGCTGTCGCATCTGAAGAAGACAAGCGGGCAGAATAAAACTTACTAAGTAAACTACCTTTTCAAAGACCTCCTTCTTAGATGAAGGCAGGTCTTTTTTTGTTGAGTAGGAATTCCAAATATCTCCTCTTTCTGGAAAGAAATTAGCATTTATCCCAAAATCTCAACTTAATCCGTCTTGACAACACCTAAAAGAAATGTTACTATTAGGTATACAAAAAGCATTGAAATCTGATGCTGATGAAAAGCCAGGATTGCTTAGGAAGTATTGGTAGAATGATACAAACTCTTGATATTGCCGAAGCAGTCAATGACTAGAATCAACCTAGATTCTCTCAAATGAGAGATTAAGCTCGCATACTTTGGGATTTTCAAGGAAAAATTTAGACAATTTGGAGGAAGGCAGCAATGACAACTTTTCTAAAAAGCAGGCAACTTTATGAAGCCAGTATATTAGCCTATCAGGGGGAACAACTCTATTTGGAAGAAAACAAGGGACAGATGACGAGTGACACGCCTTTTGCCATTGCCAGTATTTCCAAATTATACACCGATGCCATTGTTTTCCAACTGATTGACCAAGGAAAGCTGACCTATGATACAGGCTTGAAAGAAATTTTACCGCCAGAAGTGACCAAGCATTTGCCTCAAGCTGAGCAGGTAACTGTACGACATCTGCTGGATCAGATATCCGGCTTTCCAAATTATGAAATGGACCGTCAAATCAATGGAAAGGTTTTGATAGATGACTTGTACAAAGCCGATCGGCGGGTACCTTTTGAGGAAGCTCTGGAAATGATAGCAGAATTGCCAGCTAGATCATGTCTGGACGGAGATAAAGCCTACTACGCTGATATCAATGCTATGCTCTTAGGAAAAATGGCTGAAACAGTGACTGGCCAGACCGCTGAGCAACTATTAGAACAAATTATTTGCCAGCCGCTTCAGCTTAGTCAGACCCATTGGGCGACAGGCCATGAGAAACTTGCTCCCCTATACAATGGCCAGCAAACTATAGCTTTTCAAGCCTATCTTTCCAGTCAAGTCTACCAAGGCGGTATTGTGGCGACTAACAGGGAGTTAATGACTTTTATCCGTGCCTTCTTTACCGGCAGATTATTTGCAAAGTCACATATCCAACAGCCGGCTTTTCGTCCTATTCAATTCCGCCCTCTTAAGTATGGCAGCGGTATGATGCAACTGACCATTAGCTCCCTCATGTCGCTCTTTTTCGGTGACGCGCATGAAATTCGTGGCCATAGTGGGATAACAGGAAGTTTTGCCTTTTATTGTCCAGAAAAGGATGTCTTTGTCACAGGTACGTTCAACCAGACAAAAAAACGTCCCTACCCTACCATTTTTCGGGCTATTGCGGCCGGTGTCAAGAGACAGAAGGATTTAAAACAAGAGAGATGAATAATTTTTTGACGAAAGGAGACTGCTATGAAACAGTCCATAACTACAATTAAACGCAATGTCATTATCTTTGCATTCTTCAGCACCTTATGTGGCTGGATTGGTTATGTTGTTGATAAAGTAACCGGCCAGGCTCATTACGGAAATATCGGAACAGAGATAGGAAGCGGCTCTTTAGGGATGCTGATTTGGCTAGTAACTCCCTTAATCTGTACCATCTTTCTTCGAAGCTTTGGCGGAGACGGCTGGAAAGAGGCAGGGTTTTCCATTAATTTTAAAAATAATAAAAAGTTATACCTGATTAGTCTTTTAGTTTACCCTCTTGTTACGATGATAGTCATATTCTTGGGACTGATGGCACAAGGCATCAGAGTGACAGATGTGAAGGTTGAGTTCACGGCCTATCTTGGAATCTTGCTCATACAGATAGGAACTCAATTCATAAAAAATATTTTTGAAGAATCTGTTTGGAGGGCATATCTTACCAATCAATTAATCAAATTAAAATTATCCGACTTAAAACTATATCTACTTGTTGGCTTTATCTGGTGGATTTGGCATCTGTCTTACATTATGAAGTTTCTGTCTGAGAGAGAAATCCAAAATACCTTGCCGGTTGGAAGATTTACATTCTTCCTTATCGGGATGATAACTGTTGCATGCTGGACGGTCATGTATACAGTGATTTTTAGAATTACTAAGTCAGCATGGCCGCTAGTAATTATGCACAACATAATACGGAAAGGCGAGCTAACAGAGTAACAAAAGACCATAAGGTTGATTTATTTTTCTATTTAATAGAGGCAAAATACTCTCAAAAGTCTGTAAAATTGGAAAAGTTGACATTTCAATAGATTGTGTTCTAATTTTTTTGTACATTTTCAAGTTTTTATATATGTAATTGTCAGAAAAAAGTGTATAATGGATTAGTAAATTAAATTTTAGGAGAGGATTTAATTATGAAAAAGTTGGATATTACAACCATGCCTGACTATAGGAAAGTCGAGGCTGTTGTTCAGTTGTTAGTTAACGGAACCTTAACTAGTTATCGAATTGCGACGGATGCAAACATCAGCAAGATGAGTATCCTGACCTTAACTAAAGGGACCAGCAAAATTAAGAACATTACTTATCAAACTGCGATGGCCTTAATTAATTGGTATGAAGAAAACCATGAAAAATATGGCATCACTATTCATCACAAGGCCGCAGGATAGTCTAAAACTATGATGTAGCTCAACCCTAACCCAGCTAACCATTTGGATAGCTGGGTTTTTCTATGCCTCTTAGCGATTGCCGGCTCGCAGAGTCGAGCAGAGCTTAGAGGCATAGATGCAGTTTGAGCGTTAGCGAAAACTACGTTCTGTAAAAACTTAATGAGACGAGCCAGAGGCGCAGTCGGACTTAGGAGCAGCGATGCTCACTTTCTTACTTTTTTTCTGTCCTTATGGGCAGATTTTTTTGACAGTCCAAGAGTGAACAGTCACCTGTGTAATTCTTGGTCTTTTTGTTACGCTTTCAAGATTTATAATAAATCTATAAAAAGATGAGATTATCCCTATCTTGCGATATGGGGATAATTTTCTTATAATAGATATGAGACAATTTTTATCGTTTCTACGACCATTGTTTATCCTGTTCTGATGTCAGGACAGATTTTAGTAAAAATAAGGAGAATCCAATGTCACAATTATCAGTTAATGCCATTCGCTTTTTAGGGATTGACGCGATTGAAAAGTCTAAGTCAGGTCACCCTGGTGTAGTCATGGGCGCTGCGCCGATGGCTTACGACTTGTTTACTAAACAACTTCGTATCAATCCAGAAGAGCCAAACTGGATTAACCGCGATCGCTTCGTCCTATCTGCAGGACATGGCTCTATGCTGCTTTATGCCCTGCTTCATCTGTCTGGCTTTAAAGATGTCAGCATGGAGGAAATTAAAAACTTCCGCCAATGGGGCTCTAAGACTCCAGGTCACCCAGAGTTTGGCCACACAGCCGGTGTCGATGCGACTACTGGTCCATTGGGACAAGGGATTTCTACAGCTACTGGATTTGCTCAGGCAGAGCGTTTCTTGGCTGCTAAGTACAACCGTGATGGCTATCCAATCTTTGACCACTACACTTATGTCATCTGTGGTGATGGTGATTTGATGGAAGGGGTTTCGGCAGAGGCCGCTTCTTATGCTGGCTTGCAAAAGTTGGACAAGTTGGTTGTTCTCTATGATTCAAATGATATCAACTTGGATGGAGAGACCAAGGATTCCTTTACTGAAAACGTTCGTGCCCGTTATGAAGCTTATGGCTGGCATACTGCCTTGGTGGAAGACGGAACAGATCTTGCAGCCATTGATGCAGCTATCAATGCGGCTAAGGCTTCCGGCAAGCCATCTTTGATTGAAGTTAAGACGGTTATCGGTTACGGTTCTCCAAACAAGCAAGGTACGAATGCAGTTCACGGTGCGCCTCTGGGAGCAGAAGAAGCAGCAGCGACCCGTCAAGCCTTGGGCTGGGACTATGCGCCATTTGAGATTCCTGAGGAAGTCTATGCTGACTACCGTACAAATGTAGCAGAGCGTGGTGCAGCAGCTTACGATGCTTGGAAACAGCTAGTAGAGGACTACAAGCAAGCCCATCCAGAATTGGCCGCAGAAGTAACAGCTATCATTGCTGGTCAGGATCCAGTAGAAATCAAGCCAGATGATTTCCCAGTTCTTGAGAATGGCTTCTCTCAAGCCACTCGTAATTCTAGTCAGGATGCCCTCAATGCAGCAGCTAAGGTGCTTCCGACTTTCCTCGGCGGTTCTGCTGACTTGGCTCATTCCAATATGACCTACATCAAGGAAGACGGTCTGCAGGATGATGCCCACCGTCTCAACCGCAACATCCAATTTGGTGTGCGCGAGTTTTCTATGGGAACGATCCTCAACGGTATGGCGCTTCATGGTGGTCTTCGCGTCTACGGTGGTACCTTCTTCGTCTTCTCAGACTATGTCAAGGCAGCTGTCCGTTTGTCTGCCCTTCAAGGTTTGCCAGTGACTTATGTCTTCACACACGATTCTATTGCAGTTGGTGAAGACGGCCCAACTCACGAACCGATTGAGCACTTGGCTGGTCTGCGTGCCATTCCAAACCTGACTGTTTTCCGCCCAGCAGATGCGCGTGAAACTCAGGCAGCTTGGTACCTGGCCCTTAAGAGCCAATCTACTCCGACTGCTCTGGTCTTGACCCGTCAGAATCTGACAGTTGAAGAAGGCACAGACTTTGACAAGGTAGCTAAAGGTGCTTATGTCGTTTACGAAACAGGAGCAGATTTCGATACCATCTTGCTGACTTCTGGTTCTGAGGTTAATTTGGCTGTTGCAGCTGCTAAAGCACTTGCAGCAGAAGGCGCTAAAATCCGCGTGGTCAGCGTGCCATCAACAGAGCTTTTTGATGCTCAAGATGCAGCCTACAAAGAAGAAATTCTGCCAAATGCAGTTCGTCGCCGCGTAGCAATCGAGATGGCAGCTAGCCAGCCTTGGTACAAGTATGTCGGCTTGGATGGAGCAGTGATCGGAATCGATCAGTTCGGTGCATCTGCTCCAGCAGGCAAGGTGCTGGAAGAATACGGCTTTACAGTTGAGCACGTAGCAGAAGTTGTTAAAAATCTTAAATAAAAAGACATAAAATCAGGGTGTCGGTCATCCTGATTTTTGCTTTTTAAAAAATGTATTCAGATCAGTCACGCTTCCTCCGACTTGAGACGGACTTTGCCTGAAAAGTCAGAATCGTCTTGTAAAAATAAGGGAAATCTGCTATAGTAGTTCATATATGACATTCGAAGGAGAAAATATATGAATCCAACTATGCTTATTGTCTTTGCGGTTGTACTGATCGGGATGACCTATTTCCAAATGCGTGCTCAAAAGAAACAGGCTCAGCAGCGTATGGAAAGTCTTAACAAGCTGCAAAAGGGTTATGAAGTTATTACCATCGGTGGTTTGTATGGAACGGTAGATGAAGTGGATACAGATAAAAAGACAGTTGTTCTGGATGTGGACGGTGTTTACCTGACCTTTGAACTGACAGCTATTAAGACTGTACTGCCATTGACTGAGGGTATTCCTGCTGTTGCTGGCGGTGAAGGAAGCGTTGACCTTCCAGAGGAAGAATCAGCGATTGAAGAGTAAAGAAATAAACAGCTTGCGGGCTGTTTTTTTGCTTTGGTTCATGTAGCTAGGAGGTGTTTGATTGTAACCTTATCTGCCTTGCAGTTTGGACAAGATGGGTGAGTTTGGATTCTCTGGTTGACATTTTGTCCTTATTTTATATCCTCGGGTTTGAAAAAGCGGATGAATTGCCCACATTCCAAGGATTTATGATATAATGAACTGACAAAACTTTAAATAGGATAAAAAGTATGTTTAGTTTTAAGAAAAAAGAAAAGCTGAACGCGCCGCTGAATGTTCCCAAACACATTGCTGTCATTATGGACGGCAACGGCCGCTGGGCCAAAAAAAGGATGCAGCCGCGCGTGTTCGGTCATAAGGCTGGCATGGAAACACTGCAAAAGGTGACGATTGCTGCCAAGGAAATGGGTGTTCAGGTCTTGACTGTCTATGCCTTTTCAACGGAAAATTGGTCTCGGCCGGAAAAGGAAGTTTCCTTTATCATGAATCTGCCGGTTGAATTTTACGACCGCTATGTGCCGGAGCTGCACAAGAACAATGTAAAAATCCAGATGATTGGTGATACGGCTAAGCTTCCTAAGGCGACATTTGAAGCTTTGGAAAAGGCTGAAAGCCTGACCAAGCTCAATACAGGTTTGATTCTCAATTTTGCCCTAAACTACGGTGGCCGATATGAGATCAATCAGGCGGTTAAACTGATTGCTCAGGATGTTCTGGATGCCAAACTCAGTCCCGGTGACATTACTGAGGAAGTCATTGGCAACTACCTCTATACCAGCAATTTGCCCAAGATGCTGCGCGATCCAGATCTGGTGATTCGGACCAGTGGAGAGCTGCGTCTCAGCAATTTTCTGCCTTGGCAGTCAGCCTACAGTGAGCTGTATTTTACGGATATTCTCTGGCCTGACTTTGATGAGAAGGCTTTGAAGGCTGCAATTGCAGAATACAGACGTCGGAATCGACGCTTTGGCGGTGTTTAAGGGAGAAAGCAAAAGAGTATGAGTAAAAATTTACAAAAACGTCTAATCTTTGGAGGAATCGCTCTTGCTATTTTTATTCCTCTGGTATTGACAGGAGGCGTCATCTTTCAGATTTTTGTGGGGCTGCTAGCCATGCTAGCAGTGCATGAATTTCTCCAAATGAAAGGTCTTCCGACAGCGACCATCGAAGGCGTCTTAGCCATGCTGGCAGCCTTTGTCCTAACCCTGCCCCTGGAGAACTATCTGAAGTTTCTGCCTGTGGACGGCAATGTCTTGGCCTATGGCTTGGTCGTCTTTCTTCTGTTGATTTCGACTGTTCTAGGTTCCAACTACACCTTTGAAGATGCGGCCTATCCGATTGCAGCTAGTTTTTATGTCGGCCTTGGTTTTAATGCCTTAATTGATGCCCGCTTGATGAATATTGACAAGGTCCTGCTAGCTCTCTTTATCGTCTGGGCTACTGACAGCGGAGCTTATCTGGTCGGGGTGCGTTTCGGTAAAAGAAAGCTGGCGCCGAGAGTTTCTCCTAATAAGACTATTGAAGGCAGCCTAGGCGGCATTCTATCAGCCGTTCTAGTGACTGGAATCTTTATGTTGGTTCGACCGCAAGTGTACGCTCCTTATAATGCCCTTGTCTTTTTGATTCTGGCAGTGCTCTTTAGTATTGCAGGCCAGCTAGGTGATTTGGTCGAAAGCTCAGTCAAGCGCCATTTCGGGGTCAAGGATTCTGGGAAATTCATTCCTGGCCACGGCGGTGTCTTGGATCGTTTTGACAGCCTTCTCTTCGTCTTTCCGCTGATGCATTTCTTCGGCTTGTTCTAAGACAGTCATGCATGGCTGAAAGCAAGGGATAGTTAGCTTGTCTAACGACCGCACAATCTGAGAAGGAGCTGGGATTTAGAGCTCAAAATTTTGAGTTGAGCTTCTACCCTATTTTCAAAAGTGTCAGCTATGCAGGGGCGGGAAGCTCGGTATTTGGCCGTTTTCTGCTCCTTCTTTGATTTAAAAGCAAAAACAAGATTTCTAGGAAAGGTAAAATATAGAAGTCCATGCAGTTTATAACCTTTATTATTATTTTTGGGATCATTGTGGTGGTCCATGAGTTCGGACACTTCTACTTTGCGAAGAAGTCCGGCATTTTGGTCAGAGAGTTCGCTATCGGTATGGGACCCAAGATTTTCTCCCATATTGGTAAGGATGGGACGGCCTACACGATTCGGATTTTACCCTTGGGGGGCTATGTGCGTATGGCCGGCTGGGGGGAAGATTCCACTGACATTAAGGTGGGGACACCGGCTAGTCTGACCTTGGATGCAGAGGGCAAGGTGGTTCGCATCAATCTCTCTGGCAAAAAGGTTGACCAGACAGCTCTGCCCATGAATGTGACCGGCTTTGACTTTGAGGAAAAGCTGGAAATCACAGGTCTGGTCCTTGACGAGCTCAAGACTTATGCAGTAGATCATGATGCAACGATTGTTGAAGAAGACGGCACTGAGGTGCGGATTGCACCGCTGGATGTTCAGTATCAGAATGCTAGTATCTGGGGCCGCCTCATCACCAACTTTGCTGGGCCTATGAATAACTTCATCCTGAGCGTGCTGGTATTTATGCTGCTAGCCTTTGTTCAGGGTGGTGTTCGTGATGAGAACAGCAATCATTTCCAAGTCATGGATGGTAGTGCCATAGCAGCTGCTGGGGTTCAAAATAACGACCAAATCCTTAAGATTAATGACTATGAAATTAGCAACTGGGCGGATCTAACCAGCGCTCTGGCGAAAATCACAGCCAAGAGCAAGGAAGCGCCGACCTTGTCTGTTACCTACAAGCGCGGCAGCGAAACGAAAGAGATTACCGTACAGCCTAAAAAAGACGGCAATCGTTATCTGCTAGGTGTATCCCCGACAGTCAAAACAGGCTTCTGGGACAAGGTGATTGGTGGCTTTACTGCAGCTTGGTCTACCACGGTTCGCATTTTGTCAGCTCTGAAAGATATCGTCTTCAATTTCAATATCAATAAGCTGGGCGGTCCGGTCGCTATTTACAATTTCAGCAGTCAGGCTGCCGAGCAAGGCTTGCCAGCAGTCCTTAGCCTTTTGGCCATGCTGTCGCTCAATATCGGTATTTTCAACCTGATTCCCATTCCAGCCTTGGATGGCGGAAAAATCGTCCTCAATATTCTGGAGGCTATCCGCAGAAAACCGCTGAAAAGAGAAACGGAGACCTATATCACTCTGTCTGGAGTGGCTATTATGGTCATCCTAATGATTGCCGTTACCTGGAACGATATTATGAAATTATTCTTCTAGGAAACTAAAGTTCTTAGAACTATGAAAAAGAAATTATTCAATGAAAGTCAAGGAGTTTTGTTTTTATGAAACAAAGTAAAATGTTAATTCCAACCCTGCGTGAGATGCCTAGTGATGCTCAAGTTATCAGCCACGCCCTGATGCTGCGGGCTGGCTATGTCCGTCAGGTTTCAGCTGGAGTCTATTCTTATCTGCCGCTGGCTAATCGTGTGATTGAAAAAGCAAAAAAAATCATGCGAGAAGAGTTTGACAAGATTGGTGCAGTAGAGATGCTGGCGCCAGCCCTGCTCAGTGCAGATCTCTGGCGCGAGTCTGGCCGTTATGAAACCTATGGTGAAGACCTCTACAAACTGAAAAATCGTGAGAAATCCGACTTTATCTTGGGGCCAACCCATGAGGAAACCTTTACGGCTATCGTCCGTGATTCGGTTAAATCCTATAAACAGCTGCCGCTCAACCTCTATCAGATTCAGCCTAAATACCGCGATGAAAAGCGTCCTCGTAACGGACTCTTGCGGACGCGTGAGTTTATCATGAAAGATGCCTACAGTTTCCACGCTAACTATGACAGCTTGGATGTAGCTTATGATGAATACAAGTCTGCCTATGAGAAAATCTTTACCCGCAGCGAGCTGGATTTCAAAGCCATTATCGGTGATGGTGGTGCCATGGGGGGCAAGGACAGCCAAGAATTCATGGCCATTACGCCAGACCGGACGGATTTGAACCGCTGGGTTGTCTTGGATAAATCTGTAGCCAGCTTTGATGAAATTCCTGAGGATGTTCAGGAAGCTATTCGGACAGAATTGACCAGCTGGATGGTATCTGGTGAGGATACCATTGCCTACTCCAGTGAGTCTAGCTATGCTGCCAACCTTGAAATGGCGACAGATGAATACAAGCCAGCAGGACGTGTCGTGACTGAGGAAGAAGTAGCCCGCGTTTCAACGCCTGACTGCAAGACAATTGACGAAGTTGCTGCCTTCCTTGGGCTGGATGAAAGCCAGACAATCAAGACTTTGGTTTACATGGCTGACGAGTCTCCTGTCGTAGCGCTTTTGGTCGGCAATGACCAGCTTAATGAAGTCAAGCTGAAAAATCATTTGGCAGCGGATTTCTTTGATGTGGCGAGTGAAGATCAAGTCCGTCAGCTTTTGGGTGCGGGATTTGGCTCACTAGGGCCAGTCAATCTGCCAGAAGGCGTGAGAATCATCGCTGACCGCAAGGTGCAAGACCTGGCTAACGCTGTGGTTGGGGCTAACGAAGATGGTTACCACCTGACCGGTGTCAATCCAGGTCGTGACTTTACCGCTGAGTATGTAGATATCCGTGAGGTTCGTGAGGGTGAAATTTCACCAGACGGACAAGGTATCCTCAAGTTTGCTCGTGGGATTGAGATTGGACATATCTTTAAGTTGGGAACTCGCTATTCTGACAGCATGAACGCTAATGTCTTGGACGAAAATGGCCGAGCAGTACCGATGATTATGGGTTGTTACGGTATCGGCGTCAGCCGTCTCCTGTCTGCTGTTATGGAGCAGCATGCCCGCCTCTTTGTTAACAAAACACCGAAAGGTGAATTCCGCTATGCTTGGGGCATCAACTTCCCGAAAGAGCTAGCACCATTTGATGTGCACTTAATTCCGGTCAATGTCAAGGACGAGGAAGCCTTGGCGCTAACTGACCAAATCGAAGCTAGCTTGCTAAATGCTGGTTATGAGGTCTTAGTGGATGATCGTAATGAGCGAGCTGGTGTTAAGTTCAGTGACAGCGATTTGATTGGTCTCCCAATCCGTGTGACAGTCGGTAAGAAAGCTGCAGAAGGCATTGTCGAAGTCAAGATTAAAGCTACTGGCGATACCATTGAAGTCCACGCTGATAATTTGCTAGAAACCTTGTCTATTTTGACAAAATAAAACAAACTGCCAGTTTTATCTGGCAGTTTTCTTTTGCTTATTGGAGGTGAAAATGCTATAGTAGGAAAAAATAGATTGGAGGACCGAGTGATGGGATTATTCAGCGGTTTATTAGGCAATGCCTCTCAGAAAGATATTGAAAAAACAGAAAGACAGTTGGAGGATATTCTGACAACAACAGAGAATGTGGAACTGGCTTTTAGCCTCATTCGTGACTTGATTGTCTTTACAGATAAGCGTTTAATCTTGGTCGACAAGCAGGGAATGACTGGCAAAAAGACTTCTTATAAGTCCTTTCCTTATCGCTCAATTAGCCGTTTCTCAGTGGAAACTGCGGGTCATTTCGACCTAGATGCTGAGCTGAAAATCTGGGTTTCCAGCGCTCAAGAGCCAGCAGAAGTCCTGCAATTTACCAGCGATCGCAGCGTCATCGCCATCCAAAAGGCTTTGGCAGAAGCAGTGTTAAGATAGACAGAAAAAGCCTTCTGAGCATTAACTGTAAAGTTAAATCACTCAGAAAGCTTTTTTATTCTTCTGTGAATCCTTGAGATAGCAGATAAGAGAAGAAATCTTCGGGCTTTTCCTTAAGCTTTTTGAACAGATTGTCTTCAGATGTTTCTCCTAAAGCAGCCATCACTTGTTTTTCATTTGCTTTGCTGAGGTCAAAGTGGGCAATTTGTTCAACAGTTTTCCTGTCTGCTGAAACTTTGACTTCAACTGTGACTCCGTCTAACTTGCTAAATTTATCATAAAAATCACCAGTTTTCAATTCTTCTTGATAAATGTTGTTGATTTCTTCAGTACTCTTGTTTTGCTCGTCCTCTTGTGTTGGTTTACCAGCCATAAAATCGAAGGCTAGAATCTTATTTTTCTGATAATAAACAACGATTTTATTACTGTAACCGTTAGGAATATTGTAAGAAAAAGTCTTTCTTTCAGTCTTTTCTTCTTTAGTCTTGCTTTGACTCTGATTTTGCTTGGGTTTGTTTTCTTGCTGATTCTGATTAGGCATACTGCAGGCAGTCAGGGTCAGCAGACAAGCACAGGCTAAGAGAATTTTCTTCACAATTAAGTCTCCTTTTGATAAATGTTTTTTTCTATTATATCATAACTTAGCATCATGAAAAACGACTTAATAATTGTGTAGGAACTAGCGCTTTGCCCTATTCTTTTTCTGTCGAAAAAAGTGCTGATTTATGGTAAAATAGGGTCACTACTGTACGAGGAAATGTCATGTCAAACAAGTTTGAAATTTTAATGCATCAGCTGGATATGCCACTGGAAATGAGAAATTCAGAGGCCTTTTTGAATGCAGAAATTGAGAAGGTTCTGGTCCACAAGGTCAGTCGGGTCTGGGAGTTTCATTTTTCTTTTGCGAATATTCTGCCCATTGAGATTTTTCGGGAATTGCAGAAACGCCTAGCTCAAGAGTTTTCGAAGACAGGCAATCAAGCTATTTTTGAAATTCACTGTCAGGCTCCCCAGGTATCGGATGAGATCTTGCAGGCTTATTACCAGCTGGCCTTTGAGGAAGGTCCATGTGCCAGCCATGGCTTCAAGAGTCTGTATCAGGATTTGCGGGTTCATTTGGATGGGGACAAGCTGCTGATTGAGGGGGCTTCGACCATTGATACGGAGCATTTTCGCAAGAATCACCTGCCCAATCTCAGCCAGCAGCTGATCAAGTACGGCTTTCCTCAGCTGACCTGTCAGGTTCAGCACAGCGATGAGCTGACCCAGCAGCAAGCGGAGAATTTCCAGGCGGAGAATGATAAGATTGTCCAGGCGGCCAATGAAGAGGCGCTCAAAGCCATGGAATCCCTGCAGCAGATGGCACCGCCGCCAGAGGAAAAGCCAGCCTATGACTTCCAAGCTCGCAAGGCGGCGGCTAAGCCAAAGCTGGACAAGGCAGAGACTACCCCTATGATTGAAGTTCAGACTGAGGAAAATCGTCTGGTCTTTGAGGGAATGGTCTTTGACCTAGAGCAGAAAGTTACTCGGACCGGCCGGGTCTTGCTCAATTTCAAGATGACAGACTACACTTCTAGCTTTTCCTTGCAGAAATGGATGAAAAACGAAGAAGAAGCCAAGAAGTTTGACATGATTAAGAAAGGCGCCTGGCTGCGCGTGCGGGGAAATGTGGAGATGAACAATTTCACCCGCGACCTGACCATGAATGTGCAGGATGTGCAGGCCGTCACCCACTATGAGCGCAAGGACTTGATGCCTGAGGGGCAGAAGCGGGTTGAATTTCACGCCCATACCAATATGTCTACTATGGATGCCCTGCCTGAGGTCGAGGAAATCGTGGCAACGGCCGCAAAGTGGGGCCACAAGGCTGTCGCCATTACCGACCATGGCAATGTGCAGAGCTTTCCCCATGGCTACAAAGCTGCTAAGAAAGCTGGTATTCAGCTGATTTATGGTATGGAGGCCAATATAGTAGAGGACCGGGTGCCCATCGTCTACAATGAAGTGGACATGGAGCTGAGCGATGCGACCTATGTAGTCTTTGACGTCGAAACAACAGGGCTTTCGGCGGTCTACAATGACTTGATTCAAGTTGCGGCCAGCAAGATGCACAAGGGCAATATCATCGCTGAGTTTGATGAGTTTATCAATCCTGGGCATCCTCTGTCGGCCTTTACGACGGACTTGACTGGGATTACTGATGAGCATGTCCGCAATGCCAAGCCACTGGAGCAGGTGCTGAAAGAATTTCAGGAATTTTGCCAGGACAGCGTCCTCGTTGCCCATAATGCCACCTTTGACGTGGGCTTTATGAATGTCAACTATGAGCGTCATGGCCTGCCAAAAATTACCCAGCCAGTCATTGACACGCTGGAATTTGCCCGCAACCTCTATCCGGAGTACAAGCGCCATGGTCTGGGGCCTTTGACCAAGCGTTTCCAGATTGCTCTGGAGCACCACCATATGGCCAACTATGATGCGGAAGCGACGGGTCGCCTCCTCTTTATCTTTATCAAGGATGTGGCTGAAAAGCATGGTGTGACCAATCTCAAGGATTTGAATACGGATCTGGTTGATGAGAATTCCTACAAGAAAGCTCGGGTCAAGCATGCGACCATTTATGTGAAAAATCAGACGGGACTCAAGAATATTTTCAAGTTAGTCAGTCTGTCCAATACCAAGTATTTCGAAGGTGTCCCGCGGATTCCACGGACCGTGCTGGATACCCATCGTGAAGGCCTGATTCTGGGCTCAGCCTGCTCAGAAGGCGAAGTCTATGACGCCGTTGTCTCTCAGGGGGTGGATGCGGCTGTCGAAGTGGCCAAGTATTATGACTTTATCGAGGTCATGCCACCGGCTATCTATGAGCCGCTGATTGCCAAGGAGCAAATCAAGGACCAGGAAGAATTGCAGACCATTATTCGCAATCTAATTGAGGTCGGAGATCGCTTGGGCAAGCCTGTCCTTGCGACGGGGAACGTCCACTATATCGAGCCGGAAGAAGAAATCTATCGTGAGATTATCGTCCGGAGTCTCGGTCAGGGAGCCATGATTAACCGGACCATTGGTCACGGTGAAAATGCCCAGCCGGCGCCGCTTCCTAAGGCTCACTTCCGGACCACTAATGAGATGCTGGACGAATTTGCCTTTCTAGGCGAGGATTTGGCTAAGAAGCTAGTTATCACCAATCCGAATCAGCTGGCCGAGACCTTTGAGCCGGTTGAGGTAGTTAAGGGCGACCTCTATACGCCTTTCATTGACAAGGCTGAGGAGACAGTTGCTGAGCTGACCTATCAAAAAGCCTTTGAGATTTATGGTAATCCACTGCCAGATATCGTGGACTTGCGGATTGAAAAAGAGTTGACCTCCATCTTGGGGAATGGCTTTGCCGTGATTTATCTGGCTTCGCAGATGCTAGTGCAACGATCCAATGAGCGGGGTTATCTGGTAGGTTCACGGGGGTCAGTCGGTTCCAGCTTTGTCGCGACCATGATTGGGATTACCGAGGTCAATCCTTTGTCGCCCCACTATGTCTGTGGCAAATGCCAATACAGCGAGTTCATCACGGACGGCTCCTATGGTTCTGGCTTTGATATGCCGGATAAGGACTGTCCAGAGTGTGGTCACAAGCTGAGCAAGAACGGTCAGGATATTCCTTTTGAGACCTTCCTTGGATTTGACGGCGACAAGGTACCCGATATTGATTTGAACTTCTCTGGAGAGGATCAGCCGAGCGCCCACTTGGACGTGCGGGATATCTTTGGTGCGGAGTATGCCTTTCGGGCTGGTACTGTTGGTACCGTTGCGGCTAAGACGGCCTATGGATTTGTCAAGGGCTACGAGCGCGACTACGGGAAGTTCTATCGGGACGCAGAAGTTGAGCGTCTGGCGCAGGGAGCTGCCGGAGTCAAGCGGACGACTGGACAACACCCGGGCGGAATCGTTGTTATCCCTAACTACATGGATGTTTATGACTTTACACCGGTCCAATATCCAGCTGATGATGTGACGGCTGAGTGGCAGACCACCCACTTCAACTTCCACGATATCGATGAAAATGTCCTCAAGCTAGACGTTCTGGGACACGATGATCCGACCATGATTCGGAAGCTTCAAGACTTGTCTGGCATTGATCCAAATGATATTCCTATGGATGATGCTGGCGTCATGGCCCTCTTTTCTGGGACAGACATTCTGGGTGTAACTCAGGAGCAAATCGGCACGCCGACTGGTATGCTGGGAATTCCGGAGTTTGGGACCAACTTTGTACGGGGCATGGTTGATGAGACCCATCCGACAACCTTTGCGGAGCTCTTACAGCTATCTGGTCTCTCTCATGGTACGGACGTATGGCTGGGGAATGCTCAAGACTTGATCAAGCAAGGGATTGCTGACCTGTCCACCGTTATCGGCTGTCGGGACGACATCATGGTTTACCTCATGCACAAGGGCTTGGATCCTAAAATGGCCTTTACGATAATGGAGCGCGTGCGGAAGGGCCTTTGGCTGAAGATTTCTGAAGAAGAGCGTAACGGCTACATCGCAGCCATGAAGGAAAACAATGTGCCAGAATGGTACATCGAGTCCTGCGGAAAAATCAAGTACATGTTCCCCAAGGCCCATGCGGCAGCCTACGTTATGATGGCCTTGCGGGTGGCCTACTTCAAGGTGCATCATCCGATTTATTACTACTGTGCTTATTTCTCCATCCGGGCTAAGGCCTTTGATATCAAGACTATGAGTGGCGGACTTGATGTCGTCAAACGCCGGATGAACGAAATCGCTGAAAAGCGCAAGAACAACGAAGCCTCCAATGTAGAAATTGACCTTTATACGACTCTGGAAATCGTCAATGAAATGCTGGAGCGGGGCTTCAAATTCGGAAAGCTGGATCTCTACAAGAGCCATGCGACTGAGTTTCTCATCGAAGAGGATACCCTTATCCCACCATTCTCTGCTATGGACGGTCTGGGTGACAACGTTGCCCGCCAAGTGGTCAGAGCGCGGGAAGAAGGCGAATTCCTCTCTAAGACAGAGCTCCGCAAACGTGGCGGCCTCTCTAGCACCCTAGTCGAAAAAATGGACGACATGGGAATTCTGGGCAATATGCCTGAGGATAACCAGTTGAGTTTGTTTGATGAGTTGTTTTAAGAAGGATGTTTATGGAAAATATTACGAAACAATTTAATGCGGTTGCTTTAGAATATGATTGGGTAACCACTCTTTTGGAAGGCAAGCCCGATTATCTACTGGATAATTTGCCTGACAGTAGAGTTTCCGCTTTGGATATTGGTTGTGGCGGAGGGAATACCTGCATTTTTCTGTCTTCATATTTTCAACATGTGACAGGAATAGATCTTTCTGCGGATTTTCTGCAGATAGCAAAAGATAAAGTAGAAAAAGAAGATTTACAGAATGTAGAATTACTGCAGGATGATTTTTTAACCGCTGTTTTTGAGAAACAATTTGATTTTATTTTCAGTCGAACGACATTTCATCATTTGGACATCCCTGAAGCTTTGGAAAAATGTAAGAAATTACTAAAGCCAGGTGGCATCCTGTTTGTTATGGACAATGTATCAGAAAAGCCCACTCCTTCAACTTGGACCTATATTGTAGGCGCTTATTTAGATTTTCCTCGACACTGGAAAAGATTCGGCTTGAAAAATGCCAGAAGAATCTTCAAACATAGCACCTCCAAATCTTGGCTCAATCATTTAGCAACAGATCGCTACCTTTCTAAAAAAGGATATGAAGAGATTTATGGGAAGTTGCTGCCAGGCTATAAATTAATTTCGGATGGCTGGAATATGAAAGTCATCTGGCAAAAAAACAGTGTATGATTAGCAAAGAAAGGACTTTCTCAGGAAACTTACCATTTCCGCTCAGGATAAGCTTGCGCAAAAGGTGTTTGATTACCAACTGGACTTTGATCCAGATACGATTTTGAAAATGACCGCCTTGATTTGCGGTACGGTAGCAGCGGTTAGCCTGCTGTCCTTATTTAAAGAGAAATAACAAAAGAAAAGGAGAAGCAGAATGGTTCTGCCAAATTTTAAAGAAAACTTAGAAAAATACGCTAAACTATTGGTTGCCAATGGTATTAATGTGCAGCCGGGTCACACGGTGGCGCTCAATATTGATGTGGAGCAGCGTGAGTTGGCTCACTTGATTGTCAAGGAGGCCTATGCTCTGGGGGCTCACGAAGTCATTGTCCAGTGGGCGGATGATTTGAGTACGCGGGAGAAATTCCTCCATGCGCCGATGGAGCGCTTGGACAATGTTCCAGACTATAAGGTGGCTGAGATGAACTATCTTCTTGAGAAGAAAGCCAGCCGCTTGGGCGTTCGTTCATCTGACCCAGGAGCTTTAAATGGCGTGGATGCTGAGAAATTATCGGCTTCTGCTAAGGCTATGGGGATAGCCATGAAGCCGATGCGGATTGCAACCCAATCCAATAAAGTCAGCTGGACAGTCGCTGCAGCAGCCGGTACAGAGTGGGCTAAGAAGGTCTTTCCAAACGCAGCCAGTGATGAGGAAGCGGTAGACTTGCTTTGGGATCAGATTTTCAAAACCTGCCGTGTCTATGAGAATGATCCAGTAGCCGCTTGGCAGGCGCATGAAGAAAAACTCAGCTCAAAAGCTAAGGTTTTAAACGAGGAGCAATTCACAGCTCTGCACTACACAGCTCCTGGAACTGACTTGACATTGGGCTTGCCCAAGAACCATCACTGGGAGTCAGCTGGCAGTCTAAATGCTCAGGGCGAGTATTTCATTGCCAACATGCCGACAGAAGAGGTCTTTACAGCACCGGACTTTCGCCGGGCAGAAGGTTATGTGACTAGCACCAAGCCTCTCAGCTACAATGGCAACATCATCGAAGGCATCAAGGTGACCTTCAAGGATGGCCAGATTGTGGATATTACTGCTGAAAAGGGAGACCAGGTTATGAAAGATCTTGTCTTTGAAAATGCTGGTGCGCGTGCTTTAGGTGAGTGTGCCTTGGTACCAGATCCAAGTCCGATTTCTCAGTCAGGCATTACTTTCTTCAATACTCTCTTTGATGAAAATGCTTCTAACCACTTGGCTATCGGTGCAGCCTATGCGACTAGTGTGGTCGGTGGAGAGAATTTCTCTGAAGAAGAGCTTGAAGCAGCGGGTCTCAACCGCTCGGATGTCCATGTGGACTTTATGATTGGCTCTGATCAGATGGATATTGACGGTATCCGAGAAGACGGCAGCCGTGTAGCAATCTTCCGCAATGGAGACTGGGCAATCTAAGATTTCGAGCTGCCCTAAATGGCGCATTCCATAATGATAGCTTCCACTTGCTTCTTGTGAAGCCTTGCTAGAAATATAGAAAGAAGGGGCATATATGATTGGTAGTATGTTTGTCGGTTTTATCATCGGCCTTATCGCCGGGGCTATTACTAGCCGAGGGGAGCGCATGGGCTGTATCGGAAAAATCCTCTTGGGTTGGTTTGGTTCCTTGATTGGTCAATTTCTCTTTGGCCATTGGGGACCAATGCTTGCTGATACAGCTATTGTTCCATCAGTGCTAGGAGCAGTTATCCTCTTGGCTATTTTCTGGAGACGGGATAGTTAGAATAGAAAAAGAGAAAAAACAACAGCTATACGAAATTATTAGCTGTTGTTTTCTTTGGTCAGTTTACAAACTGTACTTTCTATTATGAATAAACAATGATAAAGTAGAACTCTAAAGTTTATAATATTTTATTTGATTTTGAGCGGTTACATTTCCAACATAATGTTTGCAAATTATCTCGTGTAGATAATCCACCTTTAGAAATTGGAATAATATGATCAATTTCTAATAGTAAAAGACTTTGCTCTTTGGTTGATGCACCGCAAATTTGGCATGTATAATTATCGCGCTCTTTAATATAGTTGCGTAATCTATTTGTCATTAATGATCGTTGGGCTTGAATACTTTTATTATATTGAATTTGTTCTAAAAGATATTGACAGACTGCTTCAACAGTTTCGTTGTTAAAGGTTATTGTTGTTCTTTGAGAACTGTTCCCAGAGTTACTTACATATTCAAAAACATATCTAGTATATTCAATATTAATATCAGGAACATTGACTTCTAAATGTTGTATTAAATCTTGTTCGTAATATTTAATGATATATTTTGGGACTTGAACATTATTTTTAATATTTTCAAGCCTATTTTTCAAATTCCCAAGAGTATTTTCTATCCGCGAAATATTTTCGCTAATTTCTTCAAGTTGTTTTAAGCTTTCTTCGCTTGCTTCTATATCGAAATATTTGCATAGGTATTTAATAGGTTCTTCTGAAGAACGTTTAACAATATATAAAGAAGCTGGATAGACTTTATCATTATTATAAGTTCGGATATTTCTATCTCTTCGATAGTTATATCTACTTGTATTTTCAAATGATGCTAAATGAATATGTTCTCCTATAACCTTCTTTGCTTTAAAACAATTATTGTTTGGTATTGACTTAGCATACTCTGCAATGTCGTTAAACTCTTTAATTGTAGATGTAATATTATTTTTTTGTTCTAGAAAATCTGGACTATTAAAATAAAGATTTTTCATCAAATTTCTAATTTTGATGTAAATAATGCAAAAAATAAACGTACCAATTACTGTTATAATTAAACCTAAAAATTGGTTCCATAAAAAAGGTAGCAAAGAAGGTAATAAGGCTAGACATACCAACAAAATAGTGATATCAAAAAACTTTTTTATGAGAATTCCTCCTCCTAAAATTTTTTAAAATAATCTCTTCATTTTTATAAACAATAATAAAACTAGTTTTAAATTATAACATCAGTATTTTCGATAATGATATGCAAGTTATTTACTCAATCACCAACATGCTGTCTTTGACTGCAAATGGGTCTTTTTCATTAATACGGTCGTAGAACATGATGCCGTTGATATGGTCGATTTCATGCTGAACAACGATGGCATTATAGCCCTTGAGTTTGATACGATGCTTTTGACCGTCCTTGTCAAAGTAATCCACGGTCACTCGCGCATGCCGAACCACGTAGCCAGGTACTTCTCGATCGACTGATAGGCAGCCTTCACCATCGGCTAAGGCTGCATCCTGAACGGAATGGGCTACAATCTTAGGATTGTACATCAGCGTTTGCAGGCTATAAGCTTCCTTAGGCGGATTGCCCTCTTCGTCGTCAGGGTTGGGAACTAAAACAGCGATGAGCCGTTTAGAAATATCCAGCTGGGGAGCAGCTAGACCAACACCGCCGCGCAGTCCCATTTTTTCCGCCATGACTGGATCCTGGGAATGCTTGAGAAATTGCATCATCTTCTCGCCCAGGATGATTTCCTGGTCTGATAGAGGGAAGCTGACTTCCTCAGCGATAGCGCGCAGGGTCGGATTGCCCTCGCGGATAATGTCCTTCATATCAATTAAATGGGCTGGTTTGGTTAATCGTTCAATAACAGATGTTTTTTCACTCACAGACATGATTCTCTCCTTTTTTCTATCCTTCATCATAACATAAAACCTGCAAGAAATAAAGGCGGGAGCGGTTTTGACTGGCTGGGGATGCCTGCTTTTTGATGAAGCCACAGCGACCCATAATATTCCTGACAAAGAAATTGCGTCTTGGCCCAAAAAACTGTATGATAGAGGTAGTGTGAATTTTAAAGGAAAATAGAATGAAAAAATTGATGGAAAAGGTGAGTATCCTCTCGCTTTCTTTGATTCTGACTACGGCTTTTTCGATTTCCAGTGCCCAGTCGGCCATGTTTGCTTTTTATAAAGGGATTCCAGAAAGTTGGGTAGAACTTCTGGTTTCTTTGCCTTCGGCTGGGATTATGCTGATGTTGCTGTTTAATAGGGTCATTGAAAAATACCTGACAGAGCGTCAGATGATTGTGAGCGGGCTTCTGATTTTTTCACTTTGCGGGCTTCTTCCTCTTCTTAACCAGTCCTACTGGCTTATGTTTGTATCTCGGCTTGTCTTTGGGATGGGAATCGGTCTGCTCAATGCCAAGGCTATCTCGATTGTTAGCGAGCGCTACAAGGGACAGGAACGCGTTCGGCTTTTAGGACTGAGGGGATCAGCAGAAGTAGTCGGGACAGCCCTCTTGACTTTTGGAGTCAGTCGACTTCTTCCTCTCGGCTGGCAGGCTGCCTTTCTCGTCTATACCTTCGGACTAGTGGTTTTAGCGCTTTATCTGCTTTTTGTCCCTTATGACAAGGTCTTTGAAAAGCAGCAAGAACAGTCTGAATCGACTTCTAAGTTAAGTCGGCAGGATTGGCAGCTGAGTTTGTTTTTTGCCTTTGTGGCGGGGGTTATTGTACTGACTTATATTGCTATCAATGTGCGCGTGCCGGGAATTGTAGAGAAGTCTGGCATGGGAACAGCCCAAACTGCAGGCGTTATTCTTTCCTTGATGCAGTTGATTGGGATTGCAGCGGGCATCAGCTTTGCTAGTTTGACCCGTCTTTTTAGAGATAAACTGCTGATGCTTTCTGGTCTGGTTTTTGGACTGACTCAGATTATTATTGGCTTCTCACCAAATCTCTTGTCACTCAGCATGGCTACTATTAGTGCTGGCTTTGTCTATAGTGTCGGTCTGACGACCATTTTTTACACTCTGTCCGAGCGCATTTCCGCCCACCTACTCAATCAAGCCACTTCTATCGTGATTTTAGGTTGCAGTATCGGAGCAACGGCCACTACATTTGTCCTCAGTTTTATCGGGAGATTCTCCAACGTCCCAGCCTTTATCTTCAGCGTTTTGGGACTAGCTATGATTTTGACCTCGCTCTTTGTTCTAAGATTTAGCAAAGAAAAGAGCGGATTGCCCCCAAAAAGCTAGGAGGTTATACGATGCGTCTGGATAAATTTTTAGCAGAAAATGGTCTGGGCTCACGCGCCCAGGTTAAGCAGCTCCTAAAGAAAGAGCTGGTTTTGGTCAATGGCAGAGCAGAGAAATCACCTAAGACCCAGATTGATGAGACAGCAGATGAGATTATTGTTTCTGGCCAAAGGCTGACCTATGAAAAATTCGTCTATTACCTTCTCAACAAGCCGCAGGGAGTCATTTCGGCGACAGAGGATGACCGTCATAAGACGGTTCTGGACTTGCTGGACGAGACTGCCCGTCAGAAAGAAGTTTTTCCTGTCGGCCGCTTGGATATTGATACCCACGGCCTGCTCCTTCTGACCAATAATGGCAAGCTAGCCCATGCCATGCTGTCACCCAAAAAGCACGTAGAGAAAATCTACCGAGCTCAAGTGGCTGGCCTGATGAACCAAGCAGATGAAGAGCGATTTGCTGCAGGAATAGAACTGAAAGATTTCACCTGCCAGCCAGCTCAGCTCAAGATTTTAGAGCTAGACGCGGCAAAAGAGACTTCTCTCGTAGAAATTACCCTAGCTGAGGGTAAGTTCCACCAGGTAAAGCGCATGGTGGCTGCCTGTGGAAAAGAAGTCACGGATCTTCAGCGCCTCACGATGGGACCCCTACAATTGGATTCCGCACTAGCTCTTGGAGAATGGCGGAGGCTGACTGAGGAAGAAATGCAGTCTTTGGCAATCTTCGGCGTTGAATTGTAAATGAAAGAGCCTGAATTCCTAATACAAAAGAGTTGAAACAGAATCATTTGACAAAGGTAGACCTTCTTGGTAGAATAAGTATGTCGTAAAGACAAATAACTTCTTCTTGGTTGCAGGCCATGCCAAACCTGCCACTCGGATGAAGCGTAAAGAAAAGGAGTATATCATGGCAATCTCAAAAGAGAAAAAAAATGAAATCATTGCACAATACGCACGTCACGAAGGTGACACTGGTTCAGTAGAGGTACAAGTTGCTGTCCTTACTTGGGAAATTAACCACCTCAATGACCACATCAAACAACACAAAAAAGACCACGCTACTTACCGTGGTTTGATGAAGAAAATCGGTCGCCGTCGTAACCTCTTGGCTTACCTTCGTAAGAACGACGTTAACCGTTACCGTGAGTTGATCAACTCTCTTGGACTTCGTCGCTAATCATGATGCTAAGGGCGTCAAAAATCCGTATGAAAATAGGGAAACGACACCGTGTTCGATGAACACAAGGAGTTTCATCTTTTTCACTAGGATTTTAGCCCGAGCTCAAATTGGCTCTCTGACTTCAGGGAGCTTTTTCTGTTCCGTCACCTTACCTCGATATACTCAAGTATTATCTTCGGTTACGGTTACTAGCACTGCAAGGTAAAATAAACCAGATCTTCTCCCTTAGGGGAGCTTTTTTATTTTTCAAGAGAATTTTAGTACAATCTTCGGCTCGTCGCCTTGTCTAGAAACATTTTATCCTGCAAGAATGGAGCACTCTTATTTGTAGAGTGCTTTTTCTTTTTCACTGGGATCTTAGTCCGAGCACAAATCACCCCCTCTGGATTCAGAGGGCTTTTCCTTAGTCTTGCTTCTAACTCAGTCAGACTCTTTTTGTGGTCCAAAAAAGCCCTTCTATTATTTTAGAAGAACTTTTTCTATCAGCAAATTTACTCTTTCAGAAATTTTTGGATCGCAGGAGCGGCAGTGATAGCAAATCTTTCGTCGATGCGATGCTCCCCACCTTCCACAGTGATCAACTCTGCATTTGGAATGGTCTTACTCGCTTGAACAGCATACTGGTAGGGCACGACTGCATCATCAGTACCGTGGATAATGAGAGTCGGAGCGGTGATTTTTGCCTGCTCTGCTTGGATGTCAATGTCTAAGGCATCGATTAGATAAATCTTGCCCAGAGTAGTATTGTGGTGTGTCAAGCTATCAGGAAGTTGGTCGAAGTCAGGACTCCCTAGCTCATGATAAGTCGCTTTGGCATCGTCGAAAAGAACGAAAGCTGGAAAGATGAGCATGAGTTTGTGCACGCGGTCCGGATAAGCAGCAGCATAGAGACTGGCAACGACACCGCCTTGGCTAGCACCGAATAAACTCATTTTGCTCTTGTCTACAAAGGGCTCAGAAAGAAGCTTTTCCATGACTTGAGTCAAGTCTGTGAGTTCGGTCTTGACCGACATATTCAGCATATCTTGTCCACCGCTTTTCGATTGGCGGCTGCCACCGTAGAAATCAAAGCTGTAAACCAGATAACCTTGCTTTGCCAGCAGCTGACTGTACATTTCATATTGCTCAAGGGTGTTGTTCAATCCATGTGCAATGACAATAGTCGGCAATTTTTTACTCTTGTAGTCAGAAGGAGCAGTAATCTTTCCGTAGAGCTGCTTGTCATCGTATGAAACGCTGTATTCTTCAGACACGATGTCATCAGTAGGAGTCGGCTGCTTGTCGCTCTTCTCGCTAGAAGCTGTCTGTGTGGTTTCTGGCTTAGGAGGGGTAGGGTTCGGTTTAGTCTGAGAATGCCAGAAGAACAGAGCCAGTCCAGCCAAGCTCAAGGATGCTAAGAAAGCCCAAATATACTTCATAGTTCTCTCCTTTCAGTATTTGTAGTATTATAGCGGAAATGAATTTATTTTACAAGGATAGTGATTTCTTAGTTTTTGATTTTTCTGGATCTCATACAAGAAAATCCAATTCAGTCATCTAAGCGAGATTCCGATGACCTTGAGTTTTTTAGAAAATCTTGCTAAACTGTAGCTACTAAGATAAAAACACAGTTCTGGTTGGTAGTCCAGACGCAAAAAATCCATTTTTGTCAGTAACCTTCCTCCTTGGTTGTCCATTCTTAGGGATTTTTAAAGGAGGTGCTGTCATGGATAAGATTTCAATGACGCTGACAGTTTATTTTGAAGAGGGATTTTGGTACGGTCTTTTCGAGCAGGAATATGCTCAATCTTATAGAGTTTGCCGAGTCACCTTTGGTGCAGAGCCTAGCACGCAGGAATTGCTGGATTTTCTAAACCGTTATTATCATCGGTTGCAGTTTAGTCCTAGCATCAGGGTGAAAGAGAAGACTAAGTCGGTCAGTCCTAAACGCCTGCAGAGACAGGCTAAAAAAGAGCAGATGGCTTCACGTTCTTCAAAGTCTCAGGAAGCGCTGAAGCTGCAATTTGAAGAGCAAAAGAAAATCGCTCGAGTCAAGCGCAAGCAGCAGAAAGAACTGGCTAAGCAAAGGAAATTCGAACTCAAACAGCAAAAACGGTTGGAAAAGCACAAGGGGCATTGAGCCTGGTTTTTCTTATTTATATGGGAAAGTCTTCCGATGGGAGGTTTTTTTGTTTATCAGGAAATCGGTGAGTGGCTTGAAAAGCGAATTGATTTCTCCAAGTCGTTTTATTTGACAGATGTAATTAAAGATATTACAATATAATCATAAAATAAAAATTACAAGCGTAGTTTTAAAAAGGAGAGTTTATGATTGAAATTACATATTTGGATGCTGTCAAGCAGGAGCGCAAGATGACCTTTGAGTCTTATCAGGAGTTTGAGCAGTCCCAGCAAGCCTGCTTAATTGGAGTGGCAGATTATTACCCAGTTAAAAAGTTGACCTATAAAGGTCATGATTTGAACTACCAGGGCACTTACGGCGATGTCTTCTTTTTCCTGATGAAGCAGGATTTGACAAAGTTTGACTAAGAATAAAGGAGAAAAATAATGGTAAAAGCAATCACAGATGCAACATTTGAGCAAGAAACAAAAGATGGATTAGTGCTCATTGACTTTTGGGCTACTTGGTGCGGACCTTGTCGGATGCAGGGGCCAATCCTTGACAAGCTCTCAGAGGAACTTTCAGAAGATGAGCTCAAGATTGTCAAGATGGATGTCGATGAAAATCCAGCTACAGCACGCGCCTTTGGCATCATGTCTATCCCGACCTTGCTCTTTAAAAAAGACGGTCAGGTCGTCAAGCAGTTAGCGGGTGTCCATACAGCCCAGCAGATTAAAGCTATTGTGGCAGAATTGGGATAAGGTGAGTGGAAGATTAAATTAGACCTATTTAAAATTGAGGCTGCTCTGGTTATAGAGTGGTCTTTTTTATTGCGATTATAATAATAATGAGTCAATTTAAAAATTTTGTTCGAAAATTCACTTTTTAAGGTATAATAAGTAGAGGTAAATTTTCCAATGGAACGCGCTAGAGAGCTGGGTTATTTAAAACATGATGGGAATGAGGTAATGATTATTATTGAGTTGCTAAAACATCTTTTATTTGTCTTTATGATTTTTACACCATTCATCGCTCCAGCGGTTTTATGTTTCTTTGTGGGGTGGATGATTCCTAGGGAAGAGATAACGCAAAAAAGAATCATACTAGTATTAGCCTTGTTGATCCCTGTTTTGCTTTTAATTTCATATTTTGCCCCTCAGATATTAGGCCTGGTTTTTTGGAGTCTGATTTGGTTTTTCATCGGGTTGCTGCGAATGAAGAATTATACTAAGTCACAGTACTGGATAAGATGGCTTATATTTATCGCTTGTTTTAGTGCCTATATTTTGCTTTATCTCCGCTTTTTTGGATCGCTTTATTTTTATTGAACTATTTAAAAAACAGCTTGAAGATTTGCTTCAAGCTGTTTTTGTTTCTTCTTTATTCCCCCAACTCCTCGCTGTAAGCAATAATCTGATCAACTGTGTCTGACAGGAATTGGATGGTATCACGGAGTGGTTTGTCTGTTGAGATATCTGCTCCGATAATCATAGCTGACTCAAGCGGAGTCTTGCTGCCGCCGGATTTGAGTAGCTCAAGCCAGTCACGGGCACCATTTTCGTCATTTTTCAGGTGGAGGTAACCGGCAGTAGAGATGACCAGACCTGCTGAGTAAGTATAGCTGTAAAGCCCCATGTAGTAATGCGCTTGGCGCATCCAAGTCAGGGCAGCATCGTCGTCAATCTCAACGGCATCGCCCCAGAATTCTGTCAAAACTTCTTTCATGATAGCGTTGAGTTTGCTTGCACCGAAGGTTCCGCCTTCTTCAATCAAAGTATAGACCTTGCGTTGGAAGGCAGCTTCCAGCAAGTGAGTAATGAAGTTATGGAAGTAAGTATCCGTCAGACGGTGAGCAAGGGCAAAGCGTTTTTGGCGTGGGTTATCAAACTGGCGTTCCAGATAATCACTGAGCAGGAGCTCATTAAAGGTAGACGGTGCTTCCACATAGTAGGTGGACATGTGGGCGTTGAAGTAGCTTTGGTGATTGTCAGAGAAGATAAACTGACCAGAGTGGCCAATTTCGTGAATCAGAGTATAGACATCGCTCATGCGACCGGTCCAGCTCATGAGGACATAAGGGTGAACCCGATAAGGATCAGCAGCATAGCCTCCAGAGTCCTTTCCGGCATTGGCCGCAAAGTCGACCCAGCGTTCTTCCTTGTAGCGGGCAACTTCTTGACAATACTCTTGTCCGAGTGGCTCGACTGACTTCATGACGAGCTCATAGGCATCATTAATGCTGACTTCGGGATTGAGCTCGCTGTCCAAGTCCAGTTTCCAGTCAGCAAAGGTCATTTTTTCAAGTCCGTTTACCTTAGCGACATGCTTGAGGTATTTCTGAGCTACTGGGGCAAATTCGCTCATAATCAAGTCAATTTGCCGGTCAAACATAGAGCGATCAACTTCTTGCTCTGCCAGTAAGTAGTCAAAGACAGAGTCGTAGCCTTTCATGTCAGCCAGCAATTTTTCAGACTTGACCTGAGCTAGATAGGCAGCAGCGGCAGTATTTTGATGCTGACGAAGACCTTCTGAGAAAGAGCGGAAAGCTTTTTCGCGGATTTCTGCATTTTCATGGTTTTGATAGAAATTCTCATAGGTGACAAAGCTGTTTTTGTAAACTTTACCGTCTACTTCGAAGTCAGCCATGGCAAAGTCGCCAGCCCGCATCTTGGTGTAAATATCCTGTGGACTGTAAAATACCTCACCTAGATTAGTCAAGGCTTTTTCGACATCTGCTCCTAGATAGTGGGCTTTTTTGATTTTAGCCTGGCGAATGGCTGAGGTCAAATGGGGCTCTTGGCCTAGTTTTTCCAAGACAGCCTCGTCTGCACCGACCAGGGCATCATCAAAAAAGCTGAGTGCGACATTGGCCTCGGTCTCAAACTCCATGGCTGCTTGGGCAATCTGCGCAAAGCTCTCATCACCAAAGTCAGTGGTCTGTGGCATAAAGCCGTAGTTGCCAATGTGGCTGATTTGGATATAAATCTGCTCTAACTCAGCAAAAGCCTGCTCAAAATCTTCGAAAGTGCTAAGCTTGCCTTGGTAATCACGGACGAATTTCTGGATATCCTCTCTGGCCTTTTCGATGGCTCGCAGGAAGTCCTCTTGGTCTTGGTAAAGGGCCGTTAGGTCCCAGAGTTCATTTTCCGGAAATTCAGAACGATGTTTTTGCTCCATAGTCTACTCCTTTTGTCGTATATAGAAATAGTATAGCAAAAAATCCCCCAAAATGTCTTTGGGAGAGAAGGATAAGTCAGTAATTTTTAGCTGTTTATCACTTGAGTATAAAAGTCAAAGTTTCTTTGTAGCAATTTTTTTAAAAAGCAGTAGATAAGATAAGAATACGAAAATAACCAAGCCCAATAAAAGGGTAAAGACGTTTTGAGTTCCTTTTGTCATATTGGGAGCTTGATTGGCGATGACAGCTGTGACTGCAGTACCTATAGCTCCCGCAAAGGTCTGGGCCAGCTGAAACAGCGCGGTCGTATCTGCGGTTTTTTCTTTATCAACTTGAGTCGTGGCTAGAGCAAGTGTATTATTGAAGGCCATGTTTCGTCCCAAGGTAAAGCAAATATAAATCGCAATAACAGCTGTTAAGGTGAGTTCTTTTGTGAAGATAAGGAGCAAGAGTACAGCCAGGAAAAGAAGTGAATTTCCTGTAAAAAGGGTTGGTTTAGGACCATTTCTATCATAGAGCTTGCCAAAGACAGGAGAGAGGAAGGCTCCGAGCATGGTTCCTGGAAGCAGCGCAAAGCCTGCCTGAGCGGTTGAAATGTCTTTTTCTATGACTAGGAAGTTGGGAATCAGAAAATTAGCTGATAGGTTGATAAACTGAAAAATGAAGAAGGGTAAAATAGCCAATAAGACTGTTGGTTGCTTTAAAATCCGAATATCTAAGAATGGATGATCAATCTTCAAGCTCCGATAGATAAAGCAGGCTAGTGGCACTATGCAGAGAACAAGATAGAGCCAATCGATATGTCCTTCTTCTAAGCTAGAGATAGCTACAATGGCAAAGACGAGTGAGCTTGCTAAGAGGAGAAATGAGAGGAGATCAAAGGCGCGTTTCCTAGACTTTTCGGAATTTCTTAAAAAGAAAAAGCCAAGAATAAAGGAAATGATTGGGACAGGAAGAATAAAGGTATAAATCATATGCCAGTCAAAACGACTAATCATAAAACCACCGTAAGTCGGACCAATTGCTGGTGCTAGGCTGACCACCATCCCAGACAAGCCCATGTAGGTTCCGATTTTTTGCTTAGGAATACGCTCAACAATCAAGTTAAAGAGCAAAGGAATGGCTAATCCAGTAGCGCCTCCTTGCAGGATTCTCCCTATCATCAAGATGGGAAAGCTTGAAGCCAACATGGCAATCAGTGTGCCCAAGCAAAAGTTGGCCAAAGCAGTAAAGAGGATGGTCCGCTCTTTCCAATTGTGGGCTAAGGTCGCTCCTAAAGTAATCGTGATGGCCACCGCTAGTAAATACCCTGTTGTAATCCATTGCAGCGTTCCCAATCCTAACCCAAAGACCTTACTTAGATGCGGGAAGGTTACATTCATACTGGTTTCAGATAAGATGCCTGCAAAGCTGACTAAGGCTGTCGCAAGGAGCGAGAAAAAATCTTTCTTTTCAACTGTTTGATGATCTGGCACGATTGTCTCCTTTACATGTTTGAAATGAGTCACTGTATTTATTATAAAGCAAGAAGTTCGCTTTGAAAAGTGAATAGTGGCTATACCGCCATCTTATTTGATGAATCGAAAGAGAAAAAACGAACTCTGACAGCCAACTATCATCAGCTATAGAAAAGAAAAATAGGTTTTCAGTACTTTTATAGAAAAAAAGCCATTTTCAGACTTTTTCTTTTGGCTGAAATTGTGGTAAAATAAGGTCTGTACGTGCTTGATACAAAGATGAGGATATAATAAGCTGCTAAGACCATGATATTAAAGCTAAAATTCTGAGAAGGTTAGTTGTCAGCTGTGATTATGCTATGAGCTTTTGACGGGCTTAATATCTTGATCTTTGTAGCCAAGGCGTATGAAAAAATTTGAGCATATGCTCGGCAAGGAGTCTTTATGACAAAACAAGTTTTTAAAACTATTTTTGCAGGCCGTGAGCTGGTAGTTGAAACCGGTCAGGTTGCAAAGCAGGCAAATGGCAGCGCCGTTGTTCGATATGGAGAAAGTACCGTTTTAACCGCGGCAACCATGTCCAAAAAGATGGCTACGGGAGACTTTTTCCCATTGCAGGTCAACTATGAGGAAAAAATGTATGCAGCTGGGAAATATCCTGGTGGCTTTAACAAGCGCGAAGGCCGTCCATCAATGGATGCGACTTTGACTGCTCGCTTGATTGACCGTCCGATTCGCCCTATGTTTGCGGAAGGCTTCCGCAATGAAGTTCAGGTTATCAATACAGTTCTTTCTTATGACGAAGATGCTTCGCCTCAAATGGCTGCTATGTTTGGTAGCTCTTTGGCTCTCTCTATCTCAGATATTCCTTTTAACGGCCCTATCGCAGGAGTTCAGGTTGGTTATGTAGATGGTGAATTTATCATCAATCCTAGCAAGGAACAAAAAGAAGTTTCACTTTTGGAACTGACAGTGGCTGGCACCAAAGATGCTATCAATATGGTAGAGTCTGGAGCCAAGGAACTTTCTGAAGATATCATGCTGGAAGCTCTTCTCAAAGGGCACCAAGCGGTCAAAGAATTGATTGCCTTCCAAGAAGAAATCGTTGTGGCAGTCGGCAAGGAAAAAGCAGAAGTAGAATTGCTGCATGTTGATGAAGAGCTGCAGGTAGAGATTATCGCAGCCTATAATAGCGACTTGCAAAAGGCTGTTCAGGTAGAAGAAAAGCTGGCGCGTGAAGCCGCAACTCAGGCTGTCAAAGACCAAGTCACAGCAGTTTATGAAGAGAAATACGCGGACCATGAAGAATTCGACCGTATCATGCGTGATGTGGCTGAAATCTTGGAGCAAATGGAGCATGCAGAAGTGCGGCGTTTGATTACCGAAGATAAGGTCCGTCCTGATGGCCGTAAGGTTGATGAAATCCGTCCGCTGGATGCGGAAGTGGATTACCTGCCGCGCGTGCATGGTTCTGGTCTCTTTACTCGTGGGCAAACCCAAGCCTTGTCTGTTCTGACTCTGGCACCAATGGGCGAAACGCAAATCGTTGACGGCTTGGATCCGGAATACAAGAAACGCTTCATGCATCACTATAATTTCCCGCAATACTCTGTCGGTGAGACAGGTCGTTATGGGGCTCCTGGTCGTCGTGAAATCGGACACGGTGCTCTTGGGGAGCGTGCTCTGGAGCAAGTCTTGCCTAGCTTGGAAGAGTTTCCTTATGCTATCCGTCTGGTAGCAGAAGTCTTGGAGTCAAACGGTTCTTCCTCACAGGCCTCTATCTGTGCGGGCACTTTGGCTCTGATGGCTGGTGGTGTGCCGATTAAGGCTCCGGTTGCTGGTATTGCCATGGGATTGATTTCAGATGGCAGCAACTACACGGTTCTGACGGACATTCAAGGTTTGGAAGACCATTTTGGCGATATGGACTTTAAGGTAGCTGGTACTCGCGAAGGGATTACCGCCCTGCAGATGGATATTAAGATTGAAGGAATTACAGCAGAAATCTTAACAGAAGCTCTGGCTCAGGCTAAGAAAGCCCGCTTTGAAATCCTGGACTTGATTGGAGCGACGATTCCTGCTCCACGTCCAGAGTTGGCTCCAACTGCTCCGAAAATCGACACCATCAAGATTGATGTGGACAAGATTAAGATTGTCATCGGTAAAGGTGGAGAAACCATCGATAAGATCATCGCTGAGACCGGTGTTAAGATTGACATTGACGAAGAAGGAAATGTATCCATCTACTCCAGCGATCAAGACGCCATCAATCGTGCTAAGGAAATCATTGCTAGCTTGGTCCGCGAAGCAAAAGTGGATGAAGTTTACCATGCCAAGGTTGTTCGGATTGAGAAATTCGGTGCCTTCGTCAACCTCTTTGACAAGACGGATGCCCTCGTTCATATCTCAGAGCTGGCTTGGACTCGGACCAACAACGTCGAAGATGTCGTACAAATCGGTGATGAAGTGGATGTCAAGGTGATCAAGATTGATGCCAAAGGCCGGGTAGATGCTTCCATGAAAGTATTGCTGCCGCGTCCACCAAAGTCTGATAAGCCAAAACATCATCATGACAAGGGGCATCATCCGCGCAAGGAGCACAAGGGTCATAAGGATCATCAAGAAAGCCCTAAAACAGAAGAATAAGAGGTCGCTTATCCCTATAGATCTCATCAAAAATCGGCAGAGGCGAGCCTAGTTCTCGTCTCTCCTTGTTTAGAGAAGGAAGGAGGCTAGCATGGGTTGGTGGAAGGAATCCATTGATATTGTAAAAGAAAATGACCCGGCGGCACGAACGTCGCTGGAAGTCTTGCTAACCTATCCGGGCATCAAAGCTTTGGCGGCCCACCGCCTCTCGCATTTTTTGTGGCGGCACGGCTTCAAGTTGCTGGCGCGCATGCACAGTCAATTCTGGCGTTTCTGGACCCAGATTGAGATTCATCCCGGTGCTCAGATTGAGTCAGGTGTCTTCATCGACCATGGCAGTGGCCTAGTGATTGGAGAAACAGCTATTGTGGAGAAGGGAGCCATGCTTTACCACGGTGTGACACTAGGCGGTACGGGCAAGGATACAGGCAAACGCCATCCGACCGTGCGTCGAGGTGCCTTGGTCTCTGCCCATGCTCAAGTCATTGGACCAATTGAGATTGGTGAAAAAGCCAAGGTCGGAGCCGGTGCAGTTGTAGTGGCTGATGTTCCTAGTGATGTGACAGTGGTTGGCGTACCAGCCAAGATTGTCCGTGTCCACGGTGAGAAGGACGAGCCGACCATTCACGAGGTAGAGGAGAAGCGGGAATACTATCTAGACAAGCTAGAGCATGCCCGCGAAGCCAGTCACCATTCGTCAAGTCTTTAGAAAAGGTTGGCAAAGATATCGAAGTGAAATATGACAGGAGGAACCGACATGTCAGATTTATCAGATGCTATTTTGAACCAGGTAGTCCTTGAACTGAAAGAGCGCTTGGACGGTCCTGCCAAGGAGAGTTTTACCAAACTACCGCCTAGCCACCAGCGCGAATGGGCTCGCTATATCAGTGAAGCCAAAAAAGATGAGACCAAGCTGCGCCGCATAGAAAAGATGAAGGTGGATTTGCTGAAGCCTTAAAGAAAGAGAAGTTATGCTATTAGAGGAATTTGAAGATGTAGCAGCAGTCATTGAGCCAAATGAAAAGCCAGTCCATGACAAGGGTGAAGTGTGTGAAACCATCATCCTGTCCTTTAATGGCGAAATTCTGAAACGTTTGGTCGAGTCAGAGGAAGTCTATCCGGGAGGCTATTTGAAAAGCATAAACGGACAGCATCCATGGTATATTTACCGCCAAGGTCCTAGCAAGCTAGCAGTTATGTTGGCTCCGATTGGGGCTCCCATGATAGTTGGCCAGCTGGAGGAGTTGGCGGCTAGAGGCTTCAAGAATTTCATCATTCTAGGTTCCTGTGGCGTTTTGGACCGCTCAATTGAGGCTGACAAGATCATCCTGCCTGCAGCCGCATTGCGAGATGAAGGAACTAGCTATCACTATGCCCCACCGGGTGACGAAGTAGCCTATGACGAGTCTCTGCTGATCGAGCTGGAAGCCATCTTTGACAAGCACAATATCGAGCATATCCGCACCAAGTCTTGGACGACTGATGCCTTTTATCGAGAAACGCCTGATAAGGTCAAGCGTCGCTTGGCTGCTAGAGCCAAAGTGGTGGACATGGAAGCTTCAGCTATCATGGCTTGGAGTCAATTTCGCAAGAGTAAAGTCTATCAGTTCTTCTACACAGCTGACTATGTGGATCATCATAACCGAACCTGGGATGCCCGCCATGAAGAGCGGACAGCTGATGCCATGACTTTTTTCACTATCGCTTTGACAATAGCAAAGGAACTAGAAAGGTAACTACAAGAATGGCAGTATATTTTTACGGCTGTATCACCATGGATGGCTACTTGGCAGACAGCCAGCACAGGATAGACTGGCTGCATCAGCTTGGTTCTGTAGAGGATACAGGCTATGATGACTTTTACAAGCAAATGGATATCACCATCATGGGCAAGCGGACCTTTGAGGAAATCCAAGATTTGCAAGATGTAGAAAGTTTTTATCAAGCTACGGAAAACTATGTCTTTACGCATGATAGGCACCTGCCTGTCAGCAATTACCAACCAGTAGCTGGGGATGTGGTGGACTTTGTTCACCAGATTGACAAAGGCAAAAATGTCTTTGTGATTGGTGGTAATTCCTTGGTAGGACCGCTCTTGGATGCGGATCTTTTCGACCACCTCATTATTCAGATAGCACCCCTTATCCTAGGAAAGGGGGTTCCCCTCTTTACCCAAGAGGAAGGGCAGCGCTTTTACCAACTGGATAGCCTCAGACAATTTGGCCCTTTTGCAGAGCTGGTTTTCAGCCGAAAAAGTCAGAAATAGAGAAGGGAGTGGACCGCATGATTAAAATTTACGACACCATGACCCGCAGCCTACGTGAATTTGTGCCCATTGAAGAGGGCAAGGTTCGCATGTATGTCTGCGGTCCGACGGTTTATAACTATATCCATGTCGGCAATGCCCGCTCAACAGTAGCTTTTGACACGGTTTGTCGCTATTTTGAGTATCGGGGATTTGAGGTCAACTATATTTCCAATTTTACAGATGTAGATGATAAGATTATCCATCGCGCCAAGGAAGAAGGCATCACACCAAAAGAAGTGGCGGACAAGTATATCGCGGCTTTTCGTGAGGATGTATCAGCTTTGGGTGTTAAGCCGGCTACTCAGCATCCGCGCGTGATTGACTTTATGGAGGCAATCATTGACTTTGTGCGGACTTTGGTGGACAAGGGCTACGCCTATGAGTCAGAAGGCGATGTCTATTTCCGAGTGGAAAAATCTCACAATTATGCCAAACTAGCCAACAAAACCTTGGCAGACTTGGAGTTGGGTGCTTCTGGTCGGACAGATGAGGAGACTGCTCGTAAGGAAAATCCGGTGGATTTTGCTCTCTGGAAGGCAGCTAAGCCGGGCGAGATTTCTTGGGACAGCCCTTGGGGAGCAGGTCGTCCGGGCTGGCACATCGAGTGTTCGGTCATGTCGACGGAGATTTTGGGTGATACTATTGATATCCACGGTGGTGGGGCAGACCTAGAGTTTCCTCACCATACCAATGAAATCGCCCAGTCAGAGGCCAAGACTGGTCAGACTTTTGCCAACTACTGGATGCATAATGGCTTTGTCAACATTGACGATGTTAAGATGTCCAAGTCTCTAGGCAATTTTATCACTGTTCATGATGCCCTCAAGACCATTGACGGTCAGGTATTGCGTTTCTTCTTTGCTACCCAGCATTACCGCAAGCCTATCAATTTCACAGAAAAAGCTGTTCATGATGCAGCGACCAATCTCAAATATTTGAAAAATACCTATGAGCAGCCTTTCACGGGTCAGGCAGAATCTGCTCAGCTTCAGGCCTTTCTGGACAAGTTTACCGCCGCTATGGACGAAGACTTCAATGCGGCTAACGGTATCACGGTTGTCTTCGAGTTAGCTAAGTGGATCAACTCTGGCAATTACACCTCTGAAGTCAAGGCAGCCTTTGCCAAGCTCTTAGAAGTTTTTGGTATCGTCTTCGTAGAAGAAGTCTTGGATGCGGACATTGAGCGCTTGATTGAGGAGCGCCAAGCAGCGCGGGCTAATCGAGACTTTGCGACTGCAGACCGTATTCGGGATGAATTGGCCGCTCAGGGCATCAAGCTTTTGGATACTAAGGACGGAGTGAGGTGGACACGTGACTGATGTCAACCTGATTAACGGTATTGCCCTCGCCTTTGAGGGAGATGCTGTCTACTCCATGTATATCCGACGTCACCTGATTTTTCAAGGTCTGACCAAGCCCAATCAGCTGCACAGGGAAGCGACCAAGTATGTTTCTGCCAAGGCTCAGGCTAATCTTATCTCTCTCATGCTGGAAGAAGGGATTCTGACGGAAAAGGAAGAGGATATCTACAAGCGCGGCCGCAATGCCAATAGCCACACCAAGGCTAAGAATACAGATATCGTCACCTACCGTATGTCTACCGGCTTTGAGGCAGTCATGGGCTACCTGCATATGACCGAAGCCATTGAGCGACTGGAAGAGCTGATTGACTGGTGTATTCAACGGGTGGAGGAAAGCAAATAAAAAAAGATTATCTAGATCCGTTTATAAGCTAGATAAATTGAAGATATCTAAAACAGAGTTGTTGCGGCAGCTCTTTTCTTTAGAGCTTTTATTTGCTATAATATACAAAGTAGAAAACATTTATAGGAGAAAAACTGTGAAAAAATACTTTACTCTGTCGGTAGCGACTTTATCTTTGTTTTTGCTCTGTGCTTGCAGTAATAAGAAGCAAACAGAATCTTCTTCTAGTAGGGTTTCTAGTAGCAAGACTAGCAGTTCCTCTAGCAAATCTTCTTCTAGCAAAAAGGTTGAAAAAACTGATATAAAACTTTATGATTCTATTTTGGATATGTATGCTCAGGCGATTCAGAATCCGAAAGCTAATCAACAAAACCAAGAGATTAATTGGATTGTTTCTCAAGCAAATATTCATCCACAAGTTTATAGTGGAGTCTTCTATAGTTATTATGACCTAGATAAAAACGGAACAGAAGAGCTGATTGTTGCTATGGGGCGCGTGAATGCTGATGTGAAGTATGATCTTCTGGATATTTATACTATTGATGACCAAAAACCACTTCGATTGACAAATAAAGAGAACCAGTTGGATATGATTGGAGAGCGGATGATTTTGGCTCCTTTGGAAGATGGATCATTCCTTTATAGAGGAGCTTCTTCAGCTACTGAGGCTCAATATATTCATTACAATTTCAATCAAAAAGGCAATGCACTGGAAAAAGTGGCAGAGGGAGCAAGTCAAGACTCACTTGGACAATTGCCTGCTTTTCTAGATTTATCTATTCTGGATTGGAAAGTCTTGGGTAAAACGGAAACGAATACGGAAAGTTCAACATCTTCTATGGATGAGGAAGCTATCAAAAATGGAGACTACTCTAGCATTGTAGGAACTTGGAAAAGTGGTACTGGAAATACATTGGTGTTTGATGCCAATGGTTTGGTGAGCGAAACTCAACATTTGAGTGAATATGGTGCAAGAGATATGTATGGTTTTGTTAGTATTGGAGTCCTCCCTAAGCAAGGTGCAGGTGGTTATGTAATAGCTTTTATACCTAAAGGAAAAGACTACACTATCACTAATGCAGGAGAAACATATAAAGATGCATCAGACCATGAACGAGATCGGATATGGGCGGGTCAAGGACTTGGAACCAATACAGATCCAAATTCCTTTTATTATAAAATAGACTGAAAAGACTAGCTGTCCTCCATGGCAGCTAGTCTTCTTTATAATTCTCGTAAAATTCTACCTTAATTCTAATAAAGGTTTCCAAGTCTCGCAGGAGCTGCAGGAGCATGGCGCGGGTTTCAAATTCCTGACGGGTCTTAGGGAGTGGGCGCTCGCGAAATACGGTTAAATAGTTGTCAATCTCGTCCAGAAGGTCTCGGGCGGGATTTTCTTGGCTCAGTTGCTTAGCGGTCTGGGAGAAGAGGCGGGCTAAAATCAAGCTTTCACTGGCTGCTAGATGGCAGTTATTAATATTGCTGGCCATGTCTTGTAGGATACGGTTTTGAGCCTGCCGCATTTCAAAATAGTGGATATGGTAGTTGGTCTGGTGAAAGAGGTGGTTGGAGTGGTCCAGATAGACCAGCTGCAAGGCCTGTTGCAAAATCTTGTCCAGCTCCTTGATCAGCGCTGCATCATTTCGGCCGTCTCCAGCTTTTAAGAAATATTCAAAGCGTAGCAAAATCTTTTTCAGCTGTTCCTCCACTTGCTCATGGTAGCTGTCAATCTCTTTCTGGCGCGAGGGCATATAGAGATTGGCTAGCAGCGCAAAGCCAGTTCCAATGAGAAATAGAGCTAGTTCATTTCCAAGGAGTGACCAGGAGGTGGATTTTTCTAAGAGCAGATGGGTGACGAGGACGGTACTAGGTGTAATGCCGATTTCCCAGCCAAGGCGAAAGGCCAGAGGCACATAGACTACGATATAGATGGCCAATGCTCCGAGATGAAAACCTAGAAAGTGAAAAGCCAGGCTTCCGATAGCCAGAGCCAGCAGGGTAGATAAAAAGCGATTGCCAGCTAGCTTTGCAGTGCTGCGGCGGGTATCGGTCACGCTGAGGATAGCAATAATTCCAGCTGAAGTTGAGTAGGCCAGACCTAAAAAGTCAGCCAGCCAAGCAGCTAGACAGGTAGCTAGTACCAGCTTGATGGTGCGTTGGAGGAGAGACATGAGTAAGAGTTTCCTTTTTTAGACTTCTTTCTATTATAGCATGACAGACGGGGAATCTTAGGGGCTGCTGATTGCTTTTTATCAGAGCAGAATTCTGTCTCGCCCGAGTAAATCCTGCCGCCATTTTTTCGCCTTTGTGTTATACTAGTCCTATGGAAAAAAACGATATTGTCTACGGTGTGCATGCGGTGACAGAGGCTCTCGCAGCTAACACTGGAAATAAACTCTACATTCAAGACGACCTGCGTGGTAAAAAGGTCGACAAAATCAAAGATTTAGCAGCAGAAAAGAAGGTTTCTATCTCATGGACGCCTAAGAAAACCTTGCAGGAGATGACTGATGGAGCTGTTCACCAGGGCTTTGTCCTGCGGGTGGCGGAGTTCGCCTATACTGACTTCGAGGTGCTGTTGAAAAAAGCAGAGCAGGAAGACAATCCGCTCTTGCTGATTTTGGATGGGCTGACTGACCCGCATAATCTGGGCTCTATCTTACGGACGGCTGACGCGACCAATGTAGCGGGAGTCATCATTCCCAAGCACCGGGCAGTCGGTGTGACACCAGTCGTGGCCAAGACTTCAACGGGTGCCATTGAGCATATTCCTATTGCCCGTGTGACTAATCTCAGCCAGACTCTGGACAAGCTCAAGGAAGCTGGTTTCTGGATTTTCGGTACAGATATGCAGGGGACGCCTTCTCATAAGTGGAATACAGCAGGCAAGCTGGCCCTCATCATCGGCAACGAAGCTAAGGGGATCTCAAGCAATATTAAAAAGCAAGTGGACGAGATGATTTCCATTCCCATGAATGGGCATGTTCAGAGCCTCAATGCCAGTGTCGCAGCGGCTATTCTCATGTATGAAGTATTTCGCAATCGCCTATGAAAAGAAAAATCTTACTGGTGGACGGTTACAATATGACGGCCTTTTGGCGGGAGACTCGTCCTTACTTTAACCGCGGAGAACTAGATGCCGCACGAACGATTCTGCTTCAGAAGCTCAGTAATTATGCCAGTTTTGAAGGACTGGAAGTTATCTGCGTCTTTGATGCCCAGTATATGCCGGGAGTTCGGCAGACCTACGAGGAGTTTAATGTGACGGTCGTTTTCACTGAAGAGGAGGAAACGGCGGATGACTATATCGAGCGCTTGGCAGCTGAGCTCAATACACCCAAAAATCAGGTGTCAGTTGCGACTAGCGATCTCAATGAGCAGTGGACTGTCTTCGCCCAAGGAGCTTTGAGAGTTTCCGCTAGAGAGCTAGAGAAGCGAGTGGCTGTTACCAAATCAGACCTCAATAAACTGAGCGGACAAATCAACCTGCAAAGACCGCCCTTGCGACCGATGGACAGCCAATCTTTGCGTGATTTACAAAAAATGATGGAGAAAAAAGATGACCTTTAAAATTTTAACCGATTCAACAGCAGACCTGCCAGAAAACTGGACCCAGGAAAATGATGTTCAGGTCCTAGGCCTGACCATTCAGCTAGATGGCCAAACTTATGAGACAGTTGGCGCAGGCAAGCTGACCAGCCAAGAACTTCTGGATAAGATGGAGTCCGGCAGTAAGCCGACTACCAGTCAGATCAATGTCGGCCAGTTTGAAGATGTTTTTCGTAGCTATGCCAAGGAAGAGACACCAGTTCTCTATGTAGCCTTTGCTTCAGCCCTGTCAGGTACTTATCAGAGTGCTGTCATGGCACGGGAGATAGTCTTGGAAGATTTTCCAGGTGCACTGATTCGCATCATTGATACCAAGGCGGCTTCTATGGGGGAAGGACTTTTAGTCATGAAAGCGGCAGAAGCTAGAGCGGCAGGCCAGACCTTGGAGCAGACAGCAGACTTGATTGAGAGCTTGGTGCCTAAGGTCAAGACATATTTTCTGGTTGATGACCTCAATCATCTCATGCGGGGTGGTCGGATTTCCAAAACTGCTGCGCTTATGGGGAGCTTGGTCAATATCAAGCCGATTATCGCTGTCAAGGGAGATGGGACTCTGGACTCGGTCGCTAAGGTTCGCGGCAAGAAGAAGGCACAGGCTGAAGTTGTCCGCATGACTCTGGAGGGAGTTGCTGACCCGCGGGTGGTCATCGCCTATGCAGGTGCCGAAGAGATTGCTGAGAGTCTAAAAGCCCAGCTGCTGGAAAGCGACCAAGTAGAGGAAGTTCTCCTCATGCCTCTGGGACCTGTCATTTCTACCCATACTGGTCCTGGAACTTTGGGACTCTTTAGTATTGCCCAAGACATTCAAGACTAAGAAAACATGAAATCGCTATTTCATAAATAATTGCTTCAAATCTATTGCTTTTGCCTACTATTTTTGATATGATAGTAGGCGGTATTGTTTACCCCATTTGTAAGGCCCCGGAACCTTTCAAATAACTCGCGGACCGGAACATCCGCCCTGTAAACAAAAACGATATTTATATAGGAGAAATCATGAACAAAACAACATACATGGCTAAGCCAGGTGAAGTTGAACGCAAATGGTATGTAGTGGACGCTACTGATGTCCCTCTTGGACGCCTTTCTGCTGTTGTAGCAAGCGTACTTCGCGGAAAAAACAAACCAACCTTTACACCACACACTGATACAGGTGACTTCGTAATCGTTATCAACGCTGAAAAAGTAAAATTGACTGGTAAAAAAGCGACTGATAAGATCTACTACACTCACTCTATGTACCCAGGTGGATTGAAACAAATCTCAGCAGGTGAGCTTCGCTCTAAGAATGCTGTTCGTTTGATCGAAAAATCTGTTAAAGGTATGCTTCCGCACAATACTCTTGGCCGCGCTCAAGGTATGAAGCTGAAAGTATTTGTAGGCGCTGAGCACACTCACGCTGCACAACAACCAGAAGTTCTTGATATTTCAGGACTTATCTAAGGAAAGGAACAAATAAGCTATGTCACAAGCACAATATGCAGGTACTGGACGTCGTAAAAACGCTGTTGCACGCGTTCGCCTTGTTCCAGGAACTGGTAAAATCACTGTAAACAAAAAAGATGTTGAAGAGTACATCCCACACGCTGACCTTCGCTTGGTTATCAACCAACCATTCGCAGTTACTTCAACTGTTGGTCAATACGACGTTTTCGTAAACGTTGATGGTGGTGGCTACGCTGGTCAATCAGGCGCTATCCGTCACGGTATCGCTCGTGCCCTTCTTCAAGTAGACCCTGACTTCCGCGATTCATTGAAACGCGCAGGCCTTCTTACTCGTGATGCCCGCATGGTAGAACGTAAGAAACCAGGTCTTAAGAAAGCTCGTAAAGCATCACAATTCTCAAAACGTTAATCAATACGATTATATCAACGTTTACAGACATTCAAGAATTATTTCTTGGATGTCTTTTTTGTTTCAAAAAATCAAAGTTCACCCCAAAATTCACCCCATATTCACCCCATCAATTTTTTAAACTACGAAAAGCAATATCACCTACAGTCTGATTGACTTTATCTTTGATATTAACGTAAGTTTTTGTAATCTCTTTATCACTATGAGTAAGAGCTTCTGAGAAGGCTTCAAGAGAAACACCTGCTTGTTTAGCAAGAGTAGCACCAGTATGTCTTAGTTTGTGTGGTGATGCTGGTGCTAATTCGGGATGTCTTCGTCTGACTGATTTCATCTTGATAAAACTTAAAATTTTTCTAATTATAACGAAGCATAGTCAAAAAGCTATGACCTCTATATTCACAAAAAAATCCAGACCAATACTAGTCCAGATTTCTTGTCTATTAAACATTCTTTTCAAAGAATGGAAGAACGGCTGTAACGGCTTTGTCAACGCAATTATTTAACTGTGAGAATCCGACGCACATAAATTTTAAATGGTGTCTCAGTCACATTTAAATTTATGAGACGCTTAGACGTTAGGCTTTCAATTTGTCAAATTTTGCTTTGACATTTGCCTTGAATTCTTCAAGTTTAGCCTTGCGTTCGGCTTTACGTTCAGCCTTCATTTGTGCACGTGCCTGGTTGTAGAGGTCTTCTTGGACTTGCAGAGCTGCTTCGATTTCGGCTACGACGGTTGCTACATCCCAACGCACGATTTGGGTGTCGTACTTGGTGAAGTAAGCATCGATGACTGCTTCGTTGTTTTCTTGCACCAAGGCGACAACGGCTGTTTCGCCGTCGATCAATTTTTGAGACACAACGTCAATCAAGCCAGCTTCTGCCGTATCAACGGTATCACCAGCAGCCAAACCATAGAGGCTGCCAATACCATAACCAAACAAGACGCCGATAGGACCACCCAAAAGCCCGATAACTGCACCGAGCAAGCCACCTTCTAGGGTTGCATCCGTCGTTGAATCTTCAAAGTCATAGCGTTCTTTTTCAACGATGTGACCGTTTTCATTTTTGACCAAGGCGATTTGAGCAACCTTGGTCGTCTGAGTTTGGCGGAAAGCCTTCAAATCCGCAAAGGACTGATAAGCTTCGCTTTCAGTGTTAAAGACTGAAACTACTAGGTTTTCCATAGTTAGTACCTCTTTTCTAAATATATACGTTCATTATAATACAGTTTCAATCACTTTTCAATCATTTTAGTGCGACATTTTAATTGATATGTCGCGTTTATCAGCGTCAAAGAACAGTTTCAGGCAGCGGTATATCTTTGCCATATCCCAGCCCAGACACTCTGGCGACTCTGAGTGATTATCAAGAAAGGCGTCCAGCAACATCTTAAAGCCTCCCGTGCAAAAAGTAAATAAATAGTGTTTTTCCTGTATGCCTGTCACACGGCTAAAAGACCGCTTGACCAAATCTTCCAGAAAATTATAGCAGATATTATGTACCAGCTCTGTGTAGCGAGTCTGATGAGCGTGCCGAATCACATCGACACTTTTATAGAATCTGCCAACTGTTTCCTTATGGTCGAATCCTTGAAAGAAGTCGCTTTATTCGTCGGTCAAGACAATTAATTTGGCTGGTGCAACTGATTCGCCAAGCTATGAACAAGCAATTATTACCTTTTGAAAGCAAAAATGGCAATTATGAAGGTGAAGCTACTCAGGTCTTAGTTCTTCTATCCAATTACTATGCAGACAAAAAACTATTTGATGAAAATACAGATGAATATGGAAATATCTTGATTTTAAAGGATTCATCCATCATTTCTAAATTATCGGCTATCCCAGATTTATTAAAAAGGGGATCTAGTAGGTAACAATAATATCGAATATATCAAAGTACGCAATATTAGGATTTCTTCAGAGGTTGAGTTAGAGTCAGATGTTGATGGGGATAAGTCGGATAATCTGCCAATAGATATAAAAATACTAGAAAACAGGCTTGAAAAAGGCTCGTAAAGCTAGCCAGTTCTCTAAACGTTAATTCGTTGCTGGACAGCAGAATACAAACGAAAACACTTTGCATCTTGCAAGGTGTTTTTTTCTATGAGAACTGGCGGTGCGCAATTAGGATAGCTCTAGCGACTTTAGTCGCATAGAGATATGCTATGCACAGTTGCCTCAAGAAAACAATGCTTCTTGGTCCACCCTGTTAGACAAGCTTCAAAACCAAGGAATCCAACAGATTTCTCTTGTAGTTACAGATGGCTTTAAGGGGCTTGAGCAGATTATCAGTCAGGCTCACCCATTAGCTAAACAACAATGTTGCTTAATTCATATTAGTCGAAATCTAGCTAGTAAAGTGAAACGAGCAGATAGAGCGGTTATTCTGGGGCAATTTATAATGATTTATCGTGCTGAAAATTTAGAAATGGCAGGACAAGCTTTAGAGGACTTTCTCGCCGAATGGAAACCAAAGTATAGGAAAGTCATGGAAAGTCTGGAGAAGACGGATAATCTTTTAACTTTTTATCAGTTTCCCTACCAGATTTGGCACAGCATGTATTCGACAAACCTCATTGAGTCTCTTAACAAAGAAATCAAACATCAAACGAAAAAGAAGGTTCTTTTTCCTAATGAGGAGGCTCTGGAACGTTACTTAGTTACGTTGTTTGAAGATTATAATTTCAAGCAAAGTCAACGAATCCATAAAGGGTTTGGTCAATGTTCTGATACACTTGAAAGCTTATTTAATTAACACTCCGTAACTCTACTTAAGTGTTTACACATAATTATTGACAGTATCAAAAAATAAAGTATATTGTTTTCATCATAATATAATTAAATATCAGTATAGAGAATTTTATCTATATATCAGATATCAGCAATTGCTTTTGCTGTCATTTTTCGCTACAATAGTTACAAGGAGGAAATAAACATGTTAAAAGAAGTATTAAACGTCGCAAAAGTTGCGAAAAAATCATCTCTCTTCTTAGGAGGGGTAGCATTTGGGACGCTTGGCTTGAAAGTCTTAGCAAGTAAAGAAGCTAAGAAAGGCTATTCTAAGGCCTTGGCTAAAGCTTACAAATTGAAAGATGGACTGGATGCATCTGTTTCTGTTGTAAAACAACACGGTGATGATGTTTTACAAGACGCTAAATATTTATACGAACAGGAAAAGAAAGAAGAACAATTAGATAGCCTGACAGGTGAATAATATGTCTTTTAAAGTGCTACACAGAGGATATCAACATATCCGATTATCGTCCTCGTTTTCACTGACCTTGGATATTCAAGATTATCTTCGTTCCTTGGCTAAAGATGAAAAAGGGATCGACTCTATTCAGTTTTATATGGATCAGCAGCACTTTACTCTACGTATGAAAGAAGGCTTCTCTGTATTAGAAAATGCAGAGGCCTTTTTAAAAAAAATTGACAAGGGGAAAGTTTCGGACTTGATGACTCTTCCCATTCGTAGAGAAGAGAGTGCTTATTCAATTGTATCGGGTGCAGCGATTAAGCGTTTGCTGTTTCGAAGTTTTGTACCCTACCCTATTCGTTATATTTGGACTTGTTATCAGGCTTTGGGTTATGTCAAAGAAGCCTATCAAACTTTAGCGCGCAAGGAACTAACCATGGAGGTCTTGGACTGTTCGGCCATTTTGTTGTCCTTGTTTATGAACCAATCCAAGACAGCTAGCAACATCATGTTTATGCTTGATTTGGGTAATCATCTGGATCAGTGGTCTTTAAAAAAAACAGCAACAGATTTGGAACAAAGCCTTCTTGCTAAAGAAAGTGATGTTTTCTTAGTGCGGGGAGACATGGTCATCAGCATCAAGAGTTCTGATGTTCAAGTAGGTGATGTATTAGTTGTCTCCCAAGGGAATGAAATCTTGTTTGACGGCCAAGTGGTTTCAGGATTAGGCATGGTCAATGAGAGTTCCTTGACTGGAGAGAGCTTCCCTGTTGAAAAGAAAGAGGGAGATTCTGTATGTGCGAATACTGTTTTGGAAACAGGAGAGTTAAGAATTCGTGTGACTGATAATCAGATAAACAGTCGTATTTTGCAACTCATCAATCTGATGAAAAAATCTGAAGAGAGTAAGAAGACAAAACAACGTCATTTTATTAGGATGGCAGACAAGGTTGTAAAATATAACTTCTTAGGTGCTGGTTTGACTTATCTGTTAACAGGTTCGTTTTCAAAAGCCATTTCCTTTTTATTGGTGGATTTTTCATGTGCTCTAAAAATATCCACACCTGTAGCCTACCTTACGGCCATAAAGGAAGGTCTAAATCGAGAAATGGTTATTAAAGATGGTGATGTATTAGAAAAATATCTGGAAGTGGATACTTTCTTGTTTGATAAAACGGGTACCATCACGACGAGTTATCCTTTGGTTGAAAAGGTTCTTCCTTTCGGAGATTATACTGAGAAAGATATTTTAAGAATAAGTGCATGTTTGGAGGAACATATCTATCATCCTATTGCCAATGCAATTGTTAAACAAGCTGAAATTGAAGGCATTGAACACGAAGAAATGCATGGCAAGCTTCAGTATGTTGCAAGCAAAGGGATTAAATCGCAAATTGATGGTCAATCGGTTGTCATTGGAAATTATGTACTAATGCAAGACGAACAGGTAAGAATTAGTTCTGAGCAGCTGGCCTTGATTGAGCAATATAAGACTCATTACAATTTATTGTTTTTGGCTTATAAGAAAGAATTAATTGGGATGTTTTGTATCCACACTCCCTTGAGAAGCGAGGCGAAAGTTGCATTGAAAAAGCTAAAGCGCCAAGGGAAAAAACTGATTCTGGCAACTGGTGATACGTTGGCTAGAACAGAAGAGTTGGTTAAAGATCTGCCATTTGACAACGTTTATACTGATTTAAAACCAGATGGTAAGTTTCAGTTGGTTCAGGAATTACAGAAAGCTGGCCGAACTATTTTGATGGTTGGAGACGGGTTAAACGACTCTGCTGCCTTGACGCTTGCAGATATTGGGGTTGTGATGAATGAAAGTGCTGATATTTCTAAGCAGATGAGTGATATTTTATTATTAGATAATCGTTTAGATTTCTTCGAGGAATTGAATTCTTTATCTGAATCGTTGCAGAAATTAATTCAAAGAAATATTCAAGAAACAGTTGTAATAAATGGAAGTTTAATTGGATTTGGGTTGTTAAATTGGTTAAGCCCATCTAATCTTTCGATATTGCACAATCTGACTACTTTAAGAATCGTCCTTCGTAGTCTTTCTATTAAAACTAGGTAAGAGACCGAGAAGCTGAGGTTATAAAAACTAAAAGGAGTTGTCTCATTTGAGAATAACGGCTCTTTGTCAACTGTAGTGGGTTGATGGAAAATTATACCCTGGAGAGGACCAAATTGGTTCTCTCCTTTTAAATATTGAAAAAACCATTGGCAGTGGACATACTTTAAGACTATATATTTCTGAAACTAGTTTCACAATACAAATATTGACATGCAATTATTAATTGGTGGATTTGAAGTTGACATCTACAAAGGTTAATGTTAGAATACATTCAAAAATATATTTGAATGAGGTGTTTTATGATTCAAAATATTGTTACTTCAATAATCCTGTATTCTGGGACAGCCGTAGACTTACTTATTATCCTAATGTTATTTTTTGCCAAAAGAAAAAGCAGAAAGGACATCATTAACATCTATTTAGGACAATTTCTAGGCTCTGTTAGTCTAATATTCCTAAGTTTGCTTTTTGCATTTGTCTTAAATTATATTCCTAGTAAAGAGATTTTAGGTTTACTCGGTTTGATTCCAATTTTCCTAGGCCTCAAAGTTTTGCTTTTAGGAGATTCTGATGGAGAAGCTATTGCAAAAGATGGTTTGCGAAAAGACAATAAAAACCTGATTTTTCTAGTCGCTATGATTACTTTTGCAAGTTGTGGCGCTGATAATATTGGTGTCTTTGTCCCATATTTTACCACCTTAAATTTAGCGAATTTGATAGTGACTTTACTTACTTTTCTAGTCATGATTTATCTCTTGGTTTTTTCTGCCCAAAAATTAGCACAAGTCCCTTCTGTTGGAGAAACTTTGGAAAAATATAGTAGATGGTTTATTGCCGTTGTCTATTTAGGATTGGGGATGTATATCCTGATTGAAAACAACAGCTTTGACATGCTATGGGCTGTGTTAGGCTAGGAGAAAAAATTATGAAAAAAGATAGTATCTGTCAAGTGGATGTTATAAATCAACAAAATGTTACAACCGCAACGAACTACCTTGAAAAGGAAAAAGTCCAAAAATCACTTCGCATTTTATCAAAATTTACCGATAATAAACAGATAAATATCATCTTTTATCTCCTTGCCGTCGAAGAACTCTGTGTCTGCGATATAGCCTGTTTATTAAATCTCAGTATGGCATCTGCCTCCCACCATCTTCGTAAACTAGCCAATCAAAACATCTTGGACACTAGAAGAGAGGGGAAAATTATATATTATTTTATAAAGGATGAGGAAATCAGAGATTTTTTTAATCAACTAGGATAACAACTATTTTTACTACTTTTCCATGATTATAGGGAGATTATAATCGTTGTTGTTTCAACGGTAGCAAACTGGTTTTTACATAAAGTAATTGATAAACCCAATATAGATCAGAAAGAATTACTTGAAGCTACCGCACAATATAGAAAGTTATTGATACCTGACCTAATAATTAAAGGAGTGGGATTGATTCTATCCTTAATTGTCTATCCTCCGATTATGATGTATAGTGTTTTAATTGCGGCATTTTATATCATAACTTTAAAAACACTATCTGAAAAAAGAGTGAATAACTAAAAAAATGGTGATCAAAGTTAGGTGTATTATTTTAATGCTTACAGACCTAAACTATTCCCCTATTTATAATCTATTGATTCATATTTTATGAAATTAATCAGTAGATATCGTTCTGAAAAGCCTTGATAATACGCTGTTTTTAGTCCAACTGAAACCCATACTTTCCAAACCAGGCTTGAAAAAAGCTCGTAAAGCATCACAATTTAGTAAACGTTAAAACTTATTTAAACTTATTGAAAGCATTTCGTATCAAAAATACGGGATGCTTTTTCTGTTCACCCCAAATTTTTGTAACTAGGTGATACTTGAAATTAATACAAATTTGGTTGTTTTTGATAAATCTAAGCAACACTACATGATGAAGTGAAAGGGGATGAATCTTTGATAGTATTCACTTATTGTGAAATATGATATATTTATTAATTAGATGGATGAATACTTCTAGAGTTAAATATAGTATAATAGGGACATACTTTTTGGTTTATTTTTGTTTGTAGTCGGATTATGAAAGAATATCCAATATTATGCGATAAGATAGAATGTTACAAAAAAGAAAGGGGATGCAATCCGATGAAGAAAGACAGATTAATTGTATTGACAGATGCTGTTCTAGCAATTATTATGACCATCTTGGTTTTAGAGTTAGAAAAACCAACAACACCAAGTCTTGAAGCTTTTTGGGATTTACGGCAAAATTTCTTTGCTTGTTTTCTTTCCTTTTTCTGGTTGGGATCGTTATGGATGGCACTAAACACATTATGGGAAAAGGTTGAGAAAATTTCCTCAGAAATTATTTGGTGGAATTTGTTTCTACTCTTGGAGCGGCAGGAGTTCTCTTTGGAGAATTTCATGCCATCCAAGATACCAGTCTGAATGATGTGGTGGACCGGATCTATATAAATGTCAAGGATTTACCGTTTCAGTCCTTGGGAGCTTTAGCTAATATCCTGTCTGATATTAAGAAGGGACTGATTCAAGACAGTCATATCTGGTCTTTCTTCCAGTCATTTTTCAAACAATATCAGTTGATAATCAGCTTAAATCAGATCTATCAGTTTGTCTATCTTTCTCTGATGGAGATCATGTCCTATCTTCACTTTGATTATTGGAAAAAAACGGCTCGGTCAGGAGCTAGTATGAATAAGGAGAACAAATGAAACGTTTAAAAATGTTATGGCATATTATGCAGGTTACGGGTTTTACTCGGTTTGCTCTGAGTTTTGTGACCTTTGTTTTTGGGTCAGGAGGCGTGCTTTTCCTAGTTGAACCTGCTATCACAAATTACGGAGACGGTCTTTGGTATGCTTTTGTGACTTCGACGACTGTCGGCTACGGGGATCTCCTAGCTGTGACCTTGATTGGAAGGATTACCAGTGTCTTCTTGACGATTTATGGGCTCATATTTTTTGGCTGTTTATCAGCTGTTATTTTTAATTATTATACCAATTTAAATAAGGAAAGAGGAGAGGACAAATGACTGCCAATTATTCAACACGGGAATACCGTGAGAAATTATACGATGACCTTCATGTTCGATTGAGAGATACAGCGATTTTGATGTGTGCAATTTTTATTGCCTCTATCGGACTAAATATGAATTCAACAGCTGTCATTATAGGAGCCATGTTGATTTCACCTCTCATGACACCGATTGTTGGACTGGGATTCGGTTTAGCTATTTTTGATACGCGTTTAATCAAGCAATCTCTAGAGGTTTTATTGACTCAAGTGTTGGTCAGTTTGCTTGTCTCGACTCTGTATTTCTGGATTTCTCCCTTGTCTTATGCAAGTAGCGAGTTGATTGCACGAACCTCTCCAACCATTTGGGATGTCCTCATTGCTATTGCTGGTGGGATTGCTGGTGTGATCGGTTCAAGGAAAAAAGAAGCAAACAATATCGTGCCAGGAGTAGCCATTGCTACAGCTCTGATGCCGCCTATCTGTACTGCTGGCTATGGTTTAGCTAATGGGAATGTACGATTTTTATTGGGGGCTCTCTATCTTTTCTTGATCAACTGTGTCTTTATCATGCTAGCCAACATTGTTGGAACAAGAATTTTGATGAGAAAATCTCCTTTAACTTCATTTAAAGAGCTGAGCATTAAAATGAGAATTGGCTTGATATCTTTGATTGTATTGTTGATTCTTCCAGCTAGCTATTCGGCAGTTACTCTGACAATAGAACAAGCGCGCAAAGAAGGGATCAAACAGTTTGTAGGAAAAGAGTTCGCCAATTATACGGTTATTAATCAAGTCTACAAGTCAAGTAACAATGAATTGGTCTTGACGGTTGTTGGAGATCCGATTTCAGAAGAAGAATTAGAAACACTCCACCAAAAACAAGCCTCTTACGGTATTCAATCTGTTCAATTGAAAGTGAATCAAGTTCAGAACTCGCCAACATTAGATAGTGAAGCGACCAAGGAATTTTATGAAAACATTGACAAGTATATTGATCAAAAACTCTCTGAAAAAGATTCACAAAACGATCTCGTAAAAGAAAATGAAGCAGACAAGGATTGAGGACAATGAACTGAATCGGTTTTTACGCCGTGTTTTTCTTGTATCTTCCTCTTTCTTACTTATAGCAGGTTGTTTTTGCTTGAATAAGAAATAAATTAGAAGTTCTATCATCTAAGAAAAATGATGAACAAAAAATCATTTAACTAATGGTGTGAACGTTTAGTGTTTATCAGCTCCATTCTCTGTAATTTTGGGGGTAAAATCCACACCATTCGGATAAAATTAGTTGAATTTGATTGGAAAAAAGCTTTTATAAAAGCGGAGAAAAGTCTTGATATTACGCTGTTTTTAGTCCAACTGAAATTCATACTTTCCAAACCAGGTCTTAAGAAAGCTCGTAAAGCGTCACAATTCTCAAAACGTTAATCAATACGATACTATCAACATTTACAGACATTCAAGAATTTCTCTTGGATGTCTTTTTTGATGTAAAAAACAATTTAACCTAAAAATACACCAAGATTCAAAATCTTGGTGTATTATCTTTTTTTAGATAATTGTTCTCTAAAAAGTTTTGTCATTTGTTTTTGTCCGGCAGGAGTACCTAGTGCTTCTTTGCTTATTTCTCCTTTAAATATTTGTTCCATTAAAAATAGGTAAGCCTCGCCTAAAGCAGTTGTAATTAATCCAGCAGTGGTTCCAGAAATCGTTCCGCCAACTGCTGTTCCTACTCCGGGAATAAATTTGAGTATATTAGAGACAATTGTTTTTCCGAGGAATGTTGCTCCCCCAGACCCTAAGGTTGAGGATACAAAGGCGGTTAGAAAAGTTTTATTTATATCAAGGCCAAATATTACAGTGATGCCAGTAATCATGCTTATCTGGGTTGGAACAAGCATGAATGCATCTGCGAATGGAACTGGAGCGAAACCTTCACCAAAACTTGCTGCTACTGCAGTCGCAATGACTGCCCTAGCATGTTTTTTTTTAGATTCCAGAGATACTTTTTGGATATTTTGGAGAGTATCTTGTAGTTCAGTTGGCAATACCTCAGACATTACATCAATCAAAGTATCTAATCCAAAAGCTTTAGCGACATATTCCTCATCAAAATCCATATCTTGAGCTAAAATTGGCACAACTTTACAAACATCTAAGTTTTCCTGCTCAACATGAGCTTTCATTTCTAGTGCTTTCTTCTTAGGTACAGATTGAGTAAGGACAACAATGATAGGTACCTTAGACGTTTTATTCTTCTCAGAAAACTCTCTAAGCCATTCCACTTCCGAACTATCGAAAGTACGGTTTGAACCGACATTAATACAATACCAAATGCAGTGGATCACCTCATTGATATCATTAGAAGAGTAACCGTTGTTAATTAGGTTAATCACTTCATCTTTGACACTCTCCTGTTGGGTATATGATAATTCAAAGCCGGGTGTATCATAGATAGCCAAAGGATATCCATTTTTTTCAATTTTGCGAATTTCCTGAGTTACTGGTCTACCCAATCCAGTATCGGCAAAATTACCTCTAAACAAACTGTTGATTAGTGTGCTTTTACCGACACCTGATTTCCCAATTACGATGATGTTTAATCTTTTTAAATTGTGAATTCTATCATTAATCGCATTGAGACATTGTTGCGCAATATTGTCAGTATTAATTTGCATGTTCTTCTACCTTTTTATATTCAGATTTTTTAACCAATTTGTCCTTGCAATCAAAAGTTACTTTTCGATGATTAGTTATTTTTACTTGCTTTTTATACAAATAATTTGTAGTTTTTTTCAAAACTTTAGGCAGAATCACTGTAGAAGCTAGAATTAAAACTCCACTTCCTAAGATATATTTTACTTTAGAAGAATTTCTTTTTTTGTTACCTTTTGTCTTTGACATAATATTTCTCACTAATATGATTTTTAAAATAATTATATCATATAAGAAATTAAAAGAGTCAATTTAATGATTTTGGTTATCTCTTTGTTTTAAAGATTTTAGAACAACTTCTCCGATAGAAATTGAAGTAATGTTAGCAGAGTTCTATTAGGTGTAATGAAGAGGATGTAAAGATCTTGAAGATAGAGAAGTAGTTATGTGGTTTTCAGCCTGTCTGGCTCTCCAAGGTACAAGAAAAATAAACCACCTGCCTTGCGTGTGTGGTCCCTAGATGGGTGGCTATGATTTGTAAAATAAGTCTAAGTAAATTGCTTGATAAGATTTAGTAATTTATAGATTTTAAAAAATTTATATAGTAAACTAGATGTGTAGCATTGGGTTTTGAGTGACTGAAAAATTAGTATGGATCGTACCAGTTGTTTTAGAGAATTAATGTGGTATCAAAAAAATTAAGGAGACGTTATGGAGAAACGAACGAAAATCATAATTGCAACAATTGCAACAATAGTTGCGCTCGTAAGTCTGGGAGGATGTGCCATGACTCAAAAAGAAAGTAATAAACAAGATAAGAAAATTACTTCTTCAAAAAAGGCTATCAAAGATGATAAAGAAGCTATCAAGCAAAAACAGCTCGCTTATCTCAAAGAACATGAGCAAGAAATTATAGATTTGGTAAAAGCTCAAAGTCCAAAAGTCGAATCAGTTCAGATTGATTGGGAAGAGACGCAATGGAGTGATGGTGGGCTTACAAATCCCGAGTATTATATTAATGTTTTTGGGCGAATCAATAATATTGAAGAATCGGGTTGGGGAGTGGATATACCGATTAATGATGATGAAAGTGTAAATCTTGAAGAAATGATTATAGGTAATTACATAAGTATCGGAGGTGAACCGATTGACTAATTAGAATTTGAAAAGTTTTAATAATATATGCTTCGTTAGAGGAATCATTCTATAGGCATAAAACTAATAGACATTCAAGAGCTATTTCTTGGATGTCTTTTTTCCATTATTCAACTTCCCATAAAATTCTTCTATTACTTTCATAGAAATTATATATTAGCCAGATAGGGGCAATCATAGTAAAATAGCTATCAAAATAGACTAAAGGAGTTTGGAATGAAGTTAGTTTCTTTATGGTCAAAGGTTTCTCTGGGCTTGCAACTCTTGATTGCTTTGATTTTGGGTGTTCTTGTTGCTCTTATCTGGCCGCAGTTTTCGGCTTTTTACCAATTTCTGGGTCAAGCTTTTATCAGTTTGATTAATATGGTGATTATTCCACTGGTCTTTCCAGTTGTGGTCGTAGCTGTGGCTGGTGTGATCGGCAAGAAATCTTTCGGGAAGCTTTTGTCAAAGAGTCTGCTCTATTTCTTTGGGGTCACGACGGCGATTACTTTTATTTTTGTCTTTGCATCTTATTATCTGGGCTTTGGTCAGGGAGTCAATATCGGTCAGGCGGGATCCAGCATTGACGGGATTGCCAAAAGTATTCAGTTGGATGAGTTTTTGCTTAGCTTCATTCCCTCTAATATCGTCAAGTCGCTTTCAGAAGGGGCTTTGCTTCCTATCATCGTCTTTGCGATATTTTTGGGTTATGGTCTTGGGAGTCTTAAGGAAGACAAGTCACAGAAGTTTATTGATTTATTACAAATTTGGATTGAGGCTATTTATAAAATTGTCGGTGTGATTGTGAAGCTGTCTCCGATTGGTATTTTTGGTTTTATTGCTAAGGATGTGGCTACGACAGGAGTTGACAAGTTGGCCGGTTTGGGGCAATTTGTAGCAGGGACTTATCTGGCTTATGGGGTTCTAGCTTTAGTGATTTTTCCTTTGATTGCTCTTACTTTCAGAATTCCTTATCTAACAAGCTTGCAACGGATTTGGAGTCTTTTGACTTTGGCTTTTGTCTCTGGCAGTTCCAGTGTTGTCCTGCCGCCGCTGTTGAAAGATTTAAAGAAGCAGGGCTATGATGAGCATGTCATAGATTTGGTTGTGCCTTTGGGTTACACTTTTAATCTTGAAGGGGCTGCTGTTTATTTCTCTGTAGCAACTATTTTTATTGCCCATGCTTATGGGATTGCTTTTTCTGTCTCAGGACTTTTCTTTACTGTTTTGCTTTTGACATTGATTGGTAAAACAGCTGCAACGGTGCCTTCTGGAGCGATTGTTGTCTTGCTGGCAGCTGCACCTCAGCTAGGCCTACCAGTCGAGGGTGTTGCCCTGATTTTTGCGGTTGATTTCTTTGTCAATGCTGGTCGTACGGCACTCAATGTTCTAGGCCAGGTCTTGGCCGTCAGTGTTATTGAAAAGACGGAAGGCAATGTAGTAGAAGAATCGAAAAGCAGCAAGTTGGCTGTTCGGTATTCATAAAGGAGAGAAGAATTATGAGTCAAGCAAAAGTTTATGTTATTCATGAAAATTTGGAGTGGACGCAGCACTTGGTCAAGTGGCTAGAGAAAAAAGATGTGCCCTATGAACTTTGGGATTTGTCAAGTGGGATCCTAGATCTGCAGAGTCCGCCCCCAACAGGAATTTTCTACAATCGGATGTCAGCTTCTTCTCATACGCGTGGACACCGCTATGCACCTGAATTTACAGAACAAGTTCTAGCTTGGCTGGAAGCTCACGGTCGTAAAGTCATCAACGGAAGTGGGGCTATTAATCTAGAAATTAGTAAGATTAAACAATATTTGAAGCTTTCTGAGGTTGGAATTGCTTATCCAGAGACAGTAGCCGTTTTGGGACAAGAGAATATTCTGGAAGCAGCTAGAAAACTCGATATTTATCCCCTGATTACCAAACATAATCGGGCTGGGAAAGGTTTGGGTGTGCAGCTCTTCAATAGTGAGGAAGAGTTGGAAGCCTATATAGACAGTCCTGCTTTTGAGCCTTCTGTGGATGGGATTACCCTGCTTCAGGCCTATATCAAGCCTGCGGATGGTCGGATTCGCCGTTCGGAGTTTATTAACCAGAAGTTTCTTTATACGGTGTCCATTGATTCATCAGATGGCTTTCAGCTTTGTCCGGCAGATGGGTGTCAGATTGGGCAAAAGCCTGCTCAGTTGGAAACATCGGATAAGTTTCAAATCACGGAGCCGCTGCCTGCTAGTCAAAGACAGGCTTACGAGACATTTCTAGCTCAGGCTGGTATTGATGTGGCGGCTATTGAGTGGGTAGAGTCGGAGGCAGGTCAGATTTATGTCTATGATGTGAACACCAATACCAACTATAATCCGACAGCGGAAGAAAAAGCAGGAATTTTTGCTCATCAGCGCTTGGCAGAATATCTAAAGAACGAGCTGGCAGCATCCTATTCAGAATAAATTTAAAACAAACAAAAGCTTTCCGTTTTGGAGGCTTTTTGTTTTTTCTTCGTTTTTAAAATATGACATCTGTCATTTTGTTTTTGTGACAAACGTTAGGTGAAGCGCTTACAAAAATTTGTTATATTTAGATTATTGAGATTGCTTCTTTTTTATAAAGGAGTTAGGTGCTAAACAAGGTGTTCATTTTGAACAAGAAAAGGTGAAAGGAGTGCGTTATGTAGCAGTGATTTAGTTGTGAGGAGTCTGATTTTATTTTTAGAATATTGAGGTGCATCATGAAAAATCATCAGGAAAAAGTGTGTAAAAATTGGTTTATGAGAAAAAGCGGCAAGCGTTGGGTGTTTGGGTGCGCCTTGCTTGCTTTTGGAGCTTTCTTGTTAGATGGTGGCGGTGTGGTTTATGCGGATGAGGGTAAGGCTAATCCAGCTCCTACTCAGGTCTTGCAGGCTGATTCATCAGCTGTCTTGGAGGCTGAGAGTGGGCAAACAGCTGCTCCTACAAGGAATACCGATAAGACAGAGAACCTTGTAGCCGGGGAGACTGCTGCAACTGCAGCGACGGAAGCAGATGATCAGGATGCAGCAGTAGAGTCAGCCAATCAAAAGGCTGATAAGGAAAATCAAGCCACAGCAAATGCTAAAGAGACCAAACAGGAAGAAGACGAACAGCCAGCGGCGAAGGAAGTTGCTTCGGAAAAACTCCCTGCCGTAGAGACTGTAGATAAGCAGTCAGGCTTCAATACTAATTTGGCAGAAGCCAAGGGAGACAAAAATGGAGTTTGGGAAGTCCGGGAACAAGGTCTTTATAGTGATGCCAGAGGCAAAGGTGATAGTTTCCTTTACTCTCAAAGTCAGGGCAAGGATTTTGTTTACTCGACGGATGTAACTTTTCTCAGTAAGGAAGGGGCAGCAGCCCTCATTTTCCGCAGTAATAATAATCCGGATGACAAGAGCAGCTATGCAGTTAATATTGATGGTGGCAGCAACAATGTGAAGTTTTGGCGTTGGCAAGGCGGACGTGACTATCAGTTTATCAATGAAAAGCATATCGAGCCTACGGAGGATAACAAATATCGGCTCAAGGTCGTTTCTATCGGCTCTTGGGTATACTACTATGTCAATGATATTCTAGTGGCCAGCTCAGGAGATTACACGCTTCAGAGAGATGATAAGGGGCAGAATACTTATCTGTCAGAAGGTTATTTTGGCTTACTTAACTGGAATAGCGAGCTGCTTTTTCAAAATACCTTTTATAAAGAAATCACTCCTCAGTCTAATCCCGAGTTGGAGGATATAAGGGTGACTTCTTCGGTTGGGAAAGTGGAGCAGAAAGGTCAGTTTAGTGCTCCTATTACCATCCAGTATGTCAAACATGATGCTGAGACTGTAGACTTGACCGTCGTAGCAAAAAATCCCGCTGCCAAGGTAAGCGTGACCGATGCTGCAGGTAGGGTTTATAGTGATTTGAAGAATATTCCGCTGGCAGTGGGGGCAAACTATCTGACTGTAACCAGCACTGTGACCGATGCGGATGGGCAGGAGGTCAGCCTGACTTACCGGCTCAATGTCCATCGTCGGCAGGCAGATGAGGTATACTACAATGAGCTTTATCGCGGTCAGTATCATTATTCGGTCAAGGACGGATGGGCCAATGATCCCAACGGGCTTGTTTATTACAAGGGAGTCTATCATTTCTTCTATCAGTTTTACGACGATACCAAGTGGGGGCCTATGCACTGGGGTCATGCGACCAGCAAGGATTTGATTCATTGGGAAGAACAGCCGATTGCCTTTTATCCGGATGCTAATGGGGCTATGTTCTCAGGCTCTATCGTAGCAGATACCACTAATTCCTCTGGTTTGTTTGACAATGACCAGGGCGGTTTAGTCGCACTGATTACTGCCGATGGAAACGGTCAGCGCATCAAGTTAGCCTACAGTAAGGATGAGGGCCGGACTTGGACGAAGCTTGATCAAATTGCAGCTGACTGGACGGACGATCCACTGCAATCTCAGGATTTCCGTGATCCCAAGGTCTTCCGTTGGGAGGGTAAATGGTTTATGGTCGTTGCAGGCGGACCGCTGAGAATTTATTCGTCTGATAATCTGCGTAATTGGAAGGTGGAGTCAACCTATGCGGATCTCCATACGGAGTGTCCAGATCTCTATCCTCTACTGGCAGACGATGGTAGCCTTAAGTGGGTCCTGTCTCGTGGCGGGCGCTCCTATAAGGTCGGTGATTTTAGACAGGTGGAGGGCAAGTGGACCTTCGTCCCAGATGCTGAGTTTGCTCAGGCTGATCAGGTTATGAACTTTGGTAAAGACTCTTATGCGGCCATGACTTACTACGTTCAGGACTTTGGCAGCAAGGCTAATCCAACCCTACCCGACATTATCGAGTCTAACTGGATGAATACCTGGGAGGACTACTGTAATCTGGTAGCCGATACCGTCGGTCAGAAGTTCAACGGCACCTTCAATCTTAACCTCAAACTAGGCCTTATCAAGCAAGACGGCAGCTATCGGCTGACTCAGACGCCGATTGCAGCTTATCAGTCTCTACGTCAGGAAGACAAGGCTGTGTTGTATAAAGACGTGGAAGTTAGTGAGAAGAATGAGCTGTTGAAAGATTTTTCCGGTGATCAGTATGAAATTGTCTCTACTTTCCGGCCGAGTGAAACGACTAAGAAAGTCGGTTTTAACCTGCGGGTTGGAGATGGAGAAGTGACTAGAGTTATCTATGGTTTAGAAAAGGAAACTCTCTCTATTGACCGTAGCCAGTCTGGTATTCTTCTCAGTAATAAATTTGCTCAGGTGGATAGTCAGTCCGTCAAGCGCAATGCGGATGGCAGCATAGATCTGCATCTCTACGTAGATCGTTCCAGCCTAGAAGTCTTTGCCAAAGGATATACTGTGGCGGGTGCCAATCAGATTTTCCCTGCGCCAAATAGTCTTGCGGCTAGTGTGTTTGTAGAAGGTGGGGCTGCTAAGGCTGACATTGCTCTTTATCCGCTGAAGGGCATCTGGAAAGACAAACAGGCAGTGAGCAAACCACTGGAACTAGTGCAGGCTTCTCCTGTAACAAATAATATTTATGTCGGTGATAGTTTGGATTTGAAAGCATACGTCATGCCAGCAAGTGTCTCTCAAGCGGTCAGCTGGAGTGTGGATCAGCCAGACTTGGTCTCTGTCACGGAAGATGGCAATAAGCTGCGAGTGACTGCTCTGCAAAGGGGCGTGGTCAAGGTAACGGCGACCTCTAAGGCAAATCCAAGCCTTTCCAAGGTCTTCACCATCAATATCAGCCGTAATGACTTTAAGACCAATGTTCCAGATCTAAAAGCTATTTCCGGTAAGTGGTATGTCGACGGTGAAAGTCTCTATAATCAGAATACCAGCGCCAATGATTATTATATGGGAGGTCAGAAGATTCCTTTCCCTGAGTATAACTTGGATGTGGATCTCAAGTATCAAAAAGGCTTGATTAATATTTTCTATGCGTCTGAAAATGTTGATCCTCGCAATGCTTATTCTATTCAATTTGGCGATAATGATAAGATTCGACTCTACCGCTTTATGGGAGAGACGATTGCAGAAAGTAGCATGAATGGCAAGCATCTTAATGACGGGCAGTTCCACCATGTTAAGCTAGTGAAAACTAAAAATGGTGTCAGTGTATCTGTGGACGGTGTAGAATACCTGAACCACCAATTTGATACGGTTGAGCCTTATTATAATGATGCCTACGTCGGTCTGGGACTCTGGGATGGGGACTTGGAAGCGCGTAATTTCTTTGTGACCAATCTTCATGCGCCAGCAGTTAATAAGGCTTCTCTGCAGAAAGTGGTAGACAGTACGGCTAGTCTAGATCCGAGCCTCTACACTGATGAGACAGTTCAGGCTTATCAAGCAGCCATGGCTCGAGCCCAGTCTCTCTTGGCAGATGAAAAAGCGGAGCAGACGGATTTAGATAAAGCAGAGCAAGATCTGAAGGCAGCTCTTGCTGCCCTGGCTCTGAAACCAAGTCATCAGGTCACTCCGGAAGAAGGGATAAAGGAACTAGTGGAAGAAAAGCCGTTCTTAGAAATCGTAATGGAAGAAATTGCATATCAGACTCGAGAACAGGAAAATCCAGAACTGGAACAAGGGCAGCGGCGGATACTTGTAACTGGCCAAAAGGGACAAAAGCGAGTCTTTGTAGAAGTCTTGAACGGTCAGCCAACCATCCTCGGTCAGGAAGTGCTTTCTCTAGCAGTTGACGAACTAGTAGAAGTTGGCAGCAAGGTGGTGGCTGAAAGTGCTAAACAGCCTTTGACAATAGCCCAGCCTCAAGCTCTGAAACAAGGTGAGGAAGGGAAAGTTATTTCGTCGCCAAGATTGCAGCCAGCTCCCGACTCAGCTCTACCTAAGACTGCCACTCAAGAAGATAACTTTCTGCCTCTGGCTGGTTTAGCTTTTCTGGGAATGGGTCTTCTAGCTGGAAGGAAGAAACAAGAAGACTAAGGTGCTAAGCAATGGTTAGTTGCACATAAAAAGGATGGGGTTTTCCCGTCCTTTTTTGATATAGATACGGCTTGTGAAATGATTAGTTTTTGGCTGGGCATGCTCTAGTATCTGGCAAGAAATTCCGCTACATCCATCTACTTGCTTTTTATCCCTCTATCCGAACTTGCATCCGGATGAACATATCGCGGTGCTGCTCCTGGAGTTGTGGCTGTTCATGGATGACCTCGCAGATATAATCACCCACAGGAGTATATCCAGCTTGGGACAGATCCTGGTAAAAATGCGGCAGAGCTTTAAGTTCATCTGCAAAGGAAGAGCAGTAAGCAACAGCATAATTTCCTGCCGGCAGCAACATTCGATTTAAGTGAGGAAGTTCATTGGGAGTATGATGGAAGAGACAGAGTTGCTTGGAAATACATCTTTCTTTTTGGAAATCTTCTTGTTTCATAATGGAGCCAACGCGGCTGAAATGAGTGAAAAAAGGACTGTAAAGTAGAATTTCTTGCTTGAAGCAGCGGAGAGCAAGTTCGTATTCTTCACTTTTCATTTGATAAATATTTTGATCAATTTCAAAAGTAAGCAGCTGCCGCTCAGGAAAAGTTAGGATTTCCAGTTCTTGCTCGCTCTGCTTTTCGCCATAGATACGGGCACCAGACCGAAAGATTTCGATTTCTTGGATTTGTTTTTCTAAATCCTCTTTTTCCTCTAGAAGGCGCTGATAGCGTTCCTCGATAAGCTGGTGCAGTTGAAAATGGTCCTTATCAGATAGGATTTCTTTGATGTCTTCTAGAGAAAAATTCAGTTGACGCAGGTACTGAATGGAGTCAACCAGAGAAGATTGATTGATGTGATAGTAGCGATAGTTGGTTTCTGGATCGACTTTATAGGGTTTTAAAAGACCGATTTGGTCATAGAATCGTAGAGTTTGGATGGAAATCTGATTTATTTGGGAAAATTCTCCGATACGCAAAATTTTTTTCATTTTTTAAAACCCTCTATTGACTCTCTAGTTACTAGAGATATTATACTATAATTGTGAAAATAATAACAATTAATGGAGGGTTTGCCATGAGAAATACAAAAATTCGTGCTGTTCAGTATGGCTGCGGCAAGATGTCTAAAGTGATTTTCAAGTATCTGCTGGATCACGGTGTAGAAATTGTCGGAGCTATTGATAACAATCCTGCTGTAGTAGGACAGGATGTTGGCGATTTTGCAGAGCTAGGCTATAAGACTGGTGTTCTGATTTCTGATAATGCCGAACATGTCTTTGGAGAGTGTGATGCTGACATTGCCATCGTCACTATTGCTTCCTATATGCCGGAAATGTATGATTTTTTTGAAACAGCCATCAAGCATGGAGTTAATATCATCACGACCTGTGAGGAAGCTATCTACCCTTGGACGACGTCGCCTTCCGAAACAAACCGCTTGGACAAGCTGGCTAAAGAATATGGTGTCACTGTAATGGGCTCAGGCATGCAGGATATTTACTGGATTAATATGCCTTGCTTGGCTATGTCTGGCCTTAATCGTATTCAAAAGGTGAAAGGGATTGTCAGCTATAATGTGGAAGACTATGGTCTGGCTTTGGCAGAAGCGCATGGTGCTGGTTACGATTCAGAGCGATTTGAAAAGGAAATTGCCAGTGCTGAGAGTCTGCCGTCCTATATGTGGAATGCTGCTGAAGCTATTTGCTCTAAGATGAACTGGACCATTCAGGATATTTCACAAAAGAACGTTCCTTATATTCTGGATGAAGATGTTTATTCTGAAACGCTGGGTCGCATAGTTCCGGCGGGGCAAGTAACGGGTATGTCAGCTGTGACGACCATTCATACCCATCAGGGAATTGAGTTGGAAGTAGAGTGTATTGGCAAGGTCTATCGTGAAAATGACGGAGATATGTGTGATTGGGAAATTACTGGCGAGCCAAATCTAGTCTTCTCAGTCAGCAAGCCTGATACTGTAGCCTTGACCTGTGCCACTATCGTCAATCGTATCCCATCTGTGTTAGACGCACCGGCAGGTTATGTGACCTCTGAGTTGGCGCGTGACTTAGCCTATCCGACCTATCCACTTCATACCTATGTGGAAAAATAGCAGAGCTTATAACTAAAAATACACCTCCCACATCAATTGGGAGGTGTATTTTTAAGTATTAGTCTTCCTTTTTCTTTAAGAGGAAGAGTCCAGCTGCTCCTGCAACCAGAAGTCCAGCTAGCACGAAGCTAGCACGTGTTTCTTGGCTTCCGGTCTCTGGCAGAGTCTGATTGTTGTAGGTCAGGGCTACTGTCCGAGCCGGCGGATTGACAGTGGCAGGCTTCCAGTCAAGGACAGTCTGACTTGGAGCTTGGTAGGTTGGATCAGGTGTCGCAGGACTTGGGAGGTCTATCAGCTCGGCCAACTGGCTGCCAAAGATAGCATTGGAAATCCAGCGGTAGAAATGAACAGGGTGAAGGCGGTTAGTCGGATTGCCGGCGTAGACAAAGAGAGGCTTCTCGTTATAGGTACCAGCAATGGCTACGACTTTGTTGGCTAGTTGCTCATTGCCAGGCCACCAGCCAGCGATATAGAAGTCACTTCCGGCAATGCTGGCAAGAGTTCTAAAGTTGGCAGGAATCTTAGCAATCCAGTTACCAGAGTTGGAGTAAAAGAGTCCATCCTTCTTGTAGCCGCTGGTCAGCGGGTCTTGGTCTTGGATAATAGCCTTCATCAGTCCTTCATAGTCACTGCCGTTCTTGAAGCGTTCAGCGTCGAAGCCGTCTAGGATTCCTAATTTTTCCAAGCGCTGCATAGCAGAGCCTCCGACGACGATGGTTGGCTTGAGTCCGACAAGAGACTTGTCATAGTTGTTGCTTTCAAGGACGATGACATCCGCATCTTCTGGACGATCGACGATTTCAAAGCCCATATTCTTCAGAGCTAAGGCAGTATGAGCTGGTGCGTCCACGCCTGCCCATGAAAATTGATGCGGTGGTGCGTAGATCTTGAGAGGCTTCAGAGTTGGTCCCTGTGGAATCTTATAAAGGGCGTCGCCGTAAATAGCATAACGATCTAAGAGGCTGGTAAAGGTCGGCGTATCAACGATATAGCCGTCGTCTGTCAGATAAACCTTTTTGCCTTCTGCAAGAGCTTGATTGACGGCCTTAACGGCACTTTCAGACGTATTGGCAATGACGTAATAAGGCGCTTTCTCGTCAACCTGATTGGTACGTGCAGCACGGAGGGCTGTCACCTCTCCTAGCTTGCCTTCAAAGAGCTTATCGCCAAAGACTGGCTGGGCTTTGAAGCCTTTCATATCAGGAAAATTGACGACCAATTCCGCATACATAGCTGCCCACTTGGATTCATTTGAGCCTTTGTAGAGGACATGATTGGCATAGCCACGCTTAGCCTGCGCCATATCGACAACCAAATCGCCTTTTTTATAGTTGCCGCTGTCTTCCTTGAGTTCTTTGACCAGGACACCGTTGCGCTTGAAATAATCAATCGTATTAAAGGCTTCTTGGGTATCGTTGTCCTTGTCCACTCCCATCGGGATGACATAGTAGTCTGGGAAGAATTTTTCCTGGCCTTTTTTAATCCGGCCTACGACCTGACCATCAGGTCCGACGAGTTCACTTTCTGCCTTAGGATCTTCGACTTTATTGATGCCGCGCAGGTAGAAGTTGAGACGCATCTCCATGAGTTTATCTGGGTTCTGAGCTAGATAGTCAAGGCCTCCTAGAACTGCATAATATCCAGCCTTGTAGGACTCTTGATTACCCTCGGGAATTTCGATGGTATGTCCCAGGATGCCATGGTACATAGAATAAACCGCTGTGTAGCCGGAGAAGGAATCGTCCCATCCGTCTCCCCAGTCCAGTTTTGGAATGATGTATTTGTCGTAGCCAGAGTTGGCAACGCCGGCCCGTCCCATATGATGGGCGTTGTCCAGCATGAGGTCAGCTAAAAGGTCATATTCAAAGTTAGGATCGTGAGGCGGGGTTGCCGGCTCAATCAGGAATTCCTTGACAAAGCCGTGGATATCATAGAGGGCAATCGGGTTCCATTTGTTGATCAATCCAGCAACGGTGCGGGTTTCAGGATTGGCTTGGTAGCCAGTATCACGGTTAGGGTCAAGGCCATTGGCCAGAGCCCGAGTGTTAAGGACATCGCCGTCAGGGTTTTCCGTAAAGTCAAAGAGGAAGATAAACTTCTTCAGTAAATCTTGGATTTTGAGAGTGACAAGTTTTTCAGAACCATCGGCAGCGGTTGTTTTGAAGCTGACTTGGTCTTTGGTGGCAAAGGTCTTAAAGAGACCTGTGATAATATCAATAGCAGGCTGTTCATCAGCGTGAGTGTTGTTAATGAGCACAGGCAGTTTATAGTCTAGGTTGCCATTTTTGAGAGCTGCCAGCATTTCTGCTGGTTTGGTCAAGGCCTGTGGATTAGTTGTGCTGAGGTAGTCGTCAATGCTCTTTTGGTCAGAACTGATAATACCCAGCTTGATATCACGACCCTGAGCACTCTTTCCGATATTCTCAATCTGTACCAAGCGATCAGTCTTGGCATCCTGTCTGCTCTTTTCGATGGATGCCAGCATCTCCTCATGGCTGTGGAAGTCTTCATAAGGGCGCAAGACGATATTTTTGCGAATGGTCAAGCTCAAGTCCTGGCTCGTACCAACCAGTTCATGCTTGCCAATGAATTTTCGATAGGTCCGGCGAATATTATGGGGAGAGCGCAGGCTGAGATCGTCTCCGAAAAGCTTTTGAAACTGCAGATTCAGATGAAGATCGTTCCCGTCGGCCTTTTCCTCAATTGTGACAAAGGGTTGGCCGGTAAAGGTGCCGCTGTCCATGTTCCAGGTTTTCCAGTCGGCAATCGGTTTATTGTCCAGAGTCCAGGTCAGCTTGCCCGCCTGAGAAGCCTGTCCTTGGACGGTTTCCTTGACCTCTGCAGGCTCGGACATATAGACAGTGCTGTCGGCCAGCTGGGTCTTGGCTTCTTCAGAAGCAGCTGTTCTTGTTTGAGCTGCTGCAGAGACAGCTGGATTGTCCGCTGCAGGAGCAGGAGTCTGTTCTTTTTCTCCTGTCTGATTTGGAGCAGCTTCTGTCGCTGGAGTTACAGCCTCTACCTGATTGGCGGTTGGCTGTGACTCAGTACTGTTCTGCTGGTCAGCCGCGGCCTTGCCCTGAGCTAAGACAGCCATCAATACAGCGGCTGATAAACTCAAGACCTGAGTATAGAGACGCTTCTTGTATGAATCGTTCATTAGGAAATCTCCTTTGTGTAAAATATTCTATATTTAGTATAACAAATATCGAAAGCGCTTTCAAACAAAAATAGAAAAACATACAAAGATGTTCAAAATAGTTTCTCAGATGAATTGCTGAGCGTAGGAGAATTTTCCTTGTTTCAAGTGCTATTTGCAATATCCGAACCTTCTGCCTTTATTTTCTGAAATAGTATACAAAATCCTCGAATTTATGCTACAATGAGACAAACTAAAAATGATTGGAGCCAAGCATGAAAGCAATTATTACCGTTGTCGGAAAAGATAAAACAGGGATTGTAGCCGGAGTTTCTACTAAGATTGCGGAGCTGGGGCTGAATATTGACGATATTTCCCAAACCGTTTTGGAGGAATATTTTACCATGATGGCCTTGGTGTCCAGCGATGAAAAGCAAGATTTTACGGTACTTCGCAATGAGTTTGAAGCTTTTGGCCAAGAGCTCAACGTCAAAATCAACATTCAAAGTGCAGCCATTTTTGATGCCATGTACACTATCTAAGGAGTGAAGGATGGATATTAGACAAGTAACAGAAACCATTGCCATGATTGAGGAGCAGAATTTTGATATTCGGACCATCACCATGGGCATTTCACTCTTGGACTGCATCGACACAGATATTAATCGGGCGGCGGAGAAGATTTACCAAAAAATCACGACCAAAGCGAAAGACCTGGTGGCAGTTGGGGATGAAATTGCTGCAGAGCTTGGGATTCCTATCGTCAACAAGCGGGTCTCCGTGACTCCGATTTCTCTGATTGGGGCAGCGACAGACAGTAGTGACTATGTGCCGTTGGCCAAGGCTTTAGACAAGGCAGCCAAGGAAATCGGTGTTGACTTTATCGGTGGTTTCTCGGCCTTGGTTCAAAAGGGCTATCAAAAAGGCGATGAAATCCTCATTAATTCCATTCCGCGCGCTTTGGCTGAGACGGACAAGGTCTGCTCCTCTGTCAATATCGGCTCAACCAAGACCGGCATCAATATGACGGCAGTTGCGGATATGGGGCGGATTATTAAGGAAACGGCCCAGCTTTCTGACATGGGGGCGGCCAAGCTGGTCGTCTTTGCTAATGCAGTAGAGGACAATCCTTTTATGGCAGGCGCCTTCCATGGTGTCGGTGAAGCAGATGTGGTCATCAATGTCGGTGTTTCTGGGCCAGGTGTTGTCAAGCGAGCCCTGGAAAAGGTCCGCGGTGAGAGCTTTGACGTGGTGGCTGAAACGGTCAAGAAAACAGCCTTCAAAATCACCCGTATCGGTCAGTTGGTCGGTCAGATGGCCAGTGAGCGTCTGGGCGTCAAGTTCGGGATTGTTGACTTGAGTCTTGCTCCAACACCGGCAGTCGGAGACTCAGTGGCCCGTGTCTTGGAAGAAATGGGCTTGGAAACAGTTGGCACTCATGGCACGACAGCGGCGCTTGCCCTGCTAAATGACCAAGTCAAAAAAGGCGGTGTCATGGCCTGCAATCAGGTTGGTGGTCTGTCTGGTGCTTTCATTCCTGTGTCAGAAGATGAGGGCATGATTGCAGCTGTGCAGAATGGCTCGCTCAATCTAGAAAAGCTAGAAGCTATGACAGCTATCTGCTCGGTAGGTTTGGATATGATTGCCATTCCAGAGGTGACACCGGCTGAAACCATCGCGGCCATGATTGCGGATGAGGCAGCGATTGGCGTTATCAATCAGAAGACGACAGCTGTGCGGATTATTCCAAAGGGCAAGGAAGGCGATATGATTGAATTTGGTGGGCTCTTGGGAACAGCTCCGGTCATGAAGGTCAATCAGGCTTCGTCAGCTGCCTTTATCGCCCGGGGCGGTCAAATTCCAGCGCCTATTCACAGCTTTAAAAATTAAAAAGCTAGATTTGAAACAGCTTTTAAGAAAGCATCATAAAGGACAGCTATTCAGTTTCCGAGTAGGAGTTTGCGGGATTGAATCTAGCTGGATGCTTGAGATGTAGGGGATTATAAGGAGATTGTTTAGGTTATGAATAAAAGAGAGCTAGCTGAGCTGGCCCTTGATTTAGGTTTGGATTTTGATAAGGAGAGCGGCATTATATATGGCCGTAGAAGGGATTATGCTTTTTATCTAGAGACCATAACAGATGGCGACGAATTTGCGATTTTTTTCTCGGTCAGATGTGAGCAGGGCTATATCGGTCGAGATGCCTTGGAAGCTCTGATCAACGATTCCGAGGTCTTGATTGATTTTGAGAGAGCTGGCTACTGTCTGGCCTGTCAGATTTTGGCTAATCAAGACCGAGATTTGCTGCCGGACATTTTGGAGGAGGCTATTGAAGACTGCACCCGCTACTTTGAGGAGCAAGGGCTGGTTAGCGCCTGTGAGAAAACCGGTGAAACCGGAGATGTAGACTTGTATCAGTTCAAAGGAGACTGGCTCTTTCTCACGCCATCTAGCTATGAGCGAATGATTTCCATCTCACAGGATAAGGTGACAAAGCGCTCCCTTCCTCATCAAAGTCCGCAGAAAATACATTATTTTCTGGGGATTTTCGGAGCATTTTTGACTAGCTTGGTTGGTGCATGCCTCGTCTTCTTCCTGACAGGTGCCTCCTTGGCTATGGGCTTCATATCAGGTTTTACACTGCTATTTAGCATTGCTTGCTATGAAAAGTTTGTCAAAGGAATTTCTGTTTTAGGAATTGTGGTAAGTTTCTTTTTTACTTTAACGATGAGCTTTTTAGCTGTTCAAATCGGTTATGCCAATTCTTTTTACCAAGGGGAAGGCAATATTTTGCAAGCCGTTATCGCTATTAATAAAGCCGCTTTATCCGGTCAGTTTGGTCTTAATTATTGGCTCCATTATCCGTTCATTGTTCTTGGATGTGTCAGTTCTGTAAAAGTTCATGTTAAGTCTCTATAGTTGATTAGATGCTGACTTCACAGTGAGTAGCTGTCTATCATAGTGGGAAACCGAGTTCTCCCTCTTCTTTATCTAAAGAATACGAAGGCCTATACTATAATAAACAAAGGAAAAATAAAAGAGGTAAACTATGTCAAAAACAAGACTCTATGTTATCCGTCATGGCAAGACCATGTTCAATACTATCGGCCGGGCACAGGGCTGGTCTGATACGCCGCTGACTGCCGAAGGCGAGCGCGGTATTCGTGAGCTGGGTATCGGATTGCGAGAGTCTGGCTTGCCTTTTATCAAGGCTTTTTCCAGTGATAGCGGCAGGACCATTCAGACCATGGGGATTATCCTAGAGGAGCTGGGTCTGACTGGCCAGATTCCCTATCGCTATGACAAGCGTATCCGGGAGTGGTGTTTCGGAAGTTTTGATGGTGCCTATGGGGGTGAGCTCTTTCATGGCGTTATCCCACGAGTTCTTAAGACGGATAATTACAAGGAACTCAGTTGGCCGGATTTGGCGAATGGCCTGGTAGAAGTGGATTCAGCTGGCTGGGCTGAACCTTGGGACAAGCTTAGCGGTCGGATTTTAGAAGGCTTTGAAGCCATTGCTAGAGAGGTGGAGTCCTCTGGCGGCGGCAATGCTCTGGTCGTCAGCCACAGCATGACCATTGGTACCTTGGCTTATCTGGTTGATGAGAATATCACGAAAAATCCTAATGTTGATAATGGCAGTGTCACAGTGCTGGAATATGAAGATGGTCACTTTACTATCCAAACCTTGGGTGATGTGTCTTACCGTCAGGTTGGCGCAGCCATATTGGACCGAGAAAATCAAGAATGAGCGGGAGTTTTGAGACTCCTGCTTTTTGCTTTGAAAGCCAGATGGCGCCAATTTCTTCATAAAATGGTATAATATGAAAAGAATAACGGAGGAAATGAAATGGCAAAAACAAGATTATACTTGGTTCGTCATGGCAAAACCATGTTTAATACTATCGGCCGGGCTCAAGGCTGGTCTGATACCCCATTGACTGAAGTTGGGGAACGTGGCATTCATGAGTTGGGCATTGGCCTGAGAGAAGCTGGGCTTGATTTCAAATTGGCCCGTTCCAGCGACAGCGGCCGAACTATTCAGACCATGGGCATTATTCTAGAGGAACTGGGCCTGACAGGACAGATTCCTTATACCTTTGACAAACGGATTCGCGAATGGTGCTTTGGCAGTTTTGATGGTGGTTATGATGGAGAGCTCTTTATGGGTGTGATGCCCCGGGTTTTCAATATTGAGCATGTTCATCAGCTTAGCTATGCTGAGTTGGCAGAAGGTCTTGTAGAAGTCGATACAGCTGGCTGGGCGGAAAACTGGGAAAAGCTCAGCGGCCGAATCTGGGAAGGCTTTTCAGCCATAGCTGAGGAGCTGGAAGCTGCTGGTGGTGGCAATGCTCTGGTCGTCAGCCACGGCATGACCATCGGAACCTTTGTCTATCTAATCAATCGAACTCGGCCTCATGGTTTGGACAATGGTAGTGTGACGGTTGTAGACTATGAAGACGGTAAATTCACAGTAGCTTGCGTCGGAGACATGTCTTATCGAGAGGCCGGTGCCAAAGTAATGGAGGAAGAAGTTGAAGCGCGCTAAACATCGCAAAGAAAAGAGAAAATCGAAGTCTAAGAAGATTGGGTTGACACTTTTGTTGTTAATCGTCTTGTGTCTGGCAGCTGGAGGAACGGCGATTTATTTCCGTCCGTCCTTGTTACAAGATCTGCTTGCAAAGATTCAGTTTTCGGGTTCGTCTAGTAGTTCTGCTACGAAGGGCTCTTCTAGCTCAGAGAGTTCACAGTCTGATTTGCCCAAGGTGTCTTCTACTGACTGGAATTTGATTTTGGTCAATCGTGACAACCAGCAAGAAGAAAAGACGCCTGATCTGACTCAGATTGGAGAGGTCCAGGTGGACAGCCGCATTGCTGAAAATACTCGGCAATTCCTAGCAGCAGCCCAAGCGATAGCTCCTGAAGAAACTCTAATCTCTGGCTATCGCAGCCGAGCTGAGCAGGAGGAACTCTATAATGAAAAAGTTGCTGGGGAAGTCGCCAAAGGCTTGTCAAATGAAGAAGCAGTCAGCATCGTTCTGAAGCAGGTGCAGCTTCCAGGAGCCAGCGAGCATCAAACGGGCTTGGCTATTGATATGAGCGCTCCAGAAGGTCAGGAGGATGAATTGGCAGCTAAGATTGCGGAGCTAGCTCCCCAGTATGGTTTTGTCCTTCGCTATCCGGATGGCAAGAGTGATATTACCGGAGTTGACTTTGAGAATTGGCATTACCGCTATGTCGGTGTGGAGAATGCCCAGTATATGCAGAAGCACAATCTGGTTCTGGAAGAATATATCGCCCTACTCAAGGAAGCGGGCAAATAAACAAGTAAGTCAGGTGTTCCTGGCTTTTTTTATGCTGATTTATCATGATGCAGCTCTCTAATCCTTTTAGCTTCAGATTAAATCAACTACAAGTATTGAAAGATAAAAACGAACCACTTTCTGTAAAAAATATTTATAAATCCTTGACAACTATATCGGACTGCGATATAATTTTTGTATATCAAGGTTCGATATATCGAGGTGAAAGGGGGATGAAAAGATGAGTGGATTGACAGAAAAGCTTAGGAGAGTCTATGTGCCAATGACAGAGACAGGTTTTTATATCCTCTTCTGTCTTCAGAAAGAAAGGCATGGCTACAGTATTACTCAAAAAGTCAAGCAATTGACAGAAGGACAGCTATCTATCAGCCCGGGAACCATGTACGGGACCTTGGCAAAGATGGAAAAAGATGGTCTGATTGCCTTTGTTCGTGAGGAAGAAAAGAGAAAACTCTATTCTATCACGGAGCTTGGGAAGCAGATTTTAGAGTTGGAAATCCAGCGGATTGAGCGCCTTTACCGCAATAGTAAGGAGGAAGTTTGATGGAAAAGAAAATTGTCTATAAAATCTTTACCATTGCAGACTATGACAGAGAAGCAGCTTATTTTAAAAAAATGCATAGCCAAGGCTGGAAATTGAAAAAAGTAAGTTATTCTCCCTTTCTTGTTGCGGTTCGCTATACTTTTGAAGCCTGTCCGCCTCAGGAAGTGGCCTATCAATTAGATTTTCGCCCCATGAAGAAGGCGGAGCAAGAATCCTATTATCAACTGTTTGAGGATTGTGGCTGGGAGCATATTACAAACTTTAATCAGTTCTCTTATTTCCGCAAGCCGGTTTCTCAGCTTGATGCGGAGAGCGATCTTGAAATCTATAATGATGCTTGGTCTAAGCTAGAAATGGTCAAGCGTTTGCTTATATGGCGTTTTTTGCCAGCCATCATGGTTTTGTGTGTCACTACCTATCTCATCCTAGATATTTCCCAGAAAAGTTTGAAAGCAAGTCTATTATTCAAGTCAATTTTAGTAATAGACTGTGTTATATTGCTCATTCTGTTCTGTCAACTGGTCCATATTGCCTTGCGTTTTTGGAAAATGAGGCAGGAACTGAAAGATTGATTGCAGTTTTGTTAAATACTGTTGTGAAAGCGAGGAAAACAATGAAAAAGACCATTATTGAAGTGCAAGGCTTGAAAAAGAAGTTCAAGGAACAAGAAGCCTTAGCAGGAATCAATTTTTCCATCCGAGAGGGAGAGATTTTTGGCTTTCTAGGGCCTTCTGGATCTGGTAAAACCACGACCATCAATATCTTGACTGGACAGTTGTCTGCAGATGCTGGGACAGCTCATGTGCTGTCTGCACCGGTTGAGGATTTGAAGGCAGAAGTGCTGGAGCAGATTGGGATTGTCAGCGATGGCAGCGGTTTTTATGAAAAGATGTCACTTTATAAAAATCTCAAGGCTTATGCTATGCTCTTTGGTGTTAATATGACAGAAGTCGATGAACTTCTCCGAAAAGTGGGGCTTTATGATAGCCGCAACAAGGTAGCGGAAAAACTATCTACCGGTATGAAGCAGCGTATGTTACTGGTTCGTGCCTTGATTAATCGACCTAAACTGCTCTTTTTGGATGAGCCAACCAGTGGTTTGGACCCGTCAACCTCTCGCACCATTCATGAACTACTGCTGGAACTAAAAGCGCAGGGGACGACTATTTTTCTGACAACTCATGATATGCAGGAAGCTACTCTTTTGTGTGATCGCTTGGCCTTGCTAAGTAAAGGAAAATTAGTTGAAGTAGGCAGTCCACATGAGATAATCCAAAAGTATAATACAGATAAGAAGGTTCGTTTAGAATATGAAGATTTGACGACGAAGACGGTGGCCTTTGAGGAACTGCAAGGAGGCTTAGATTTGTCCGATGTTATCAGTATTCATTCCTGTGAACCAACTTTGGAAGATGTTTTTATCACTTTGACAGGAGGTACCTTAAATGTCTAATAAATTAAAAGGTATGATTTGGCTGAGAGGTCAAGTTACCCTGGCTAATAAAAGTATTCTATTGCAGGTTTTCATGCCGATTTTCCTCATTTTTCTCTATAAATTTATTTTTTCTCTGAATGGAGCGGAGCAGGAAATTGGAGCTGATAAACTAGCTACTTTATTACTGAATATCTCTTTGCCTTTCTCTCTAGCCATGTCAGTTGGAACCCCCATCATCATCATCCTAGCTGAGGAAAGAGAAAAACATAATTTGCAAAGTTTGCGTTTGGCTGGTGTGACAGCTGGTCAATATATTCTCTCCGCTTTAATCTGGCCAGCGATTATTGGAATTTTTTATATCGTCATTACCCCACTTTTGGTGGGAGCTAAGCTTTCTAATCATCTGTTCAGCTATAGTTTGGTTCTCTTGTTGACCATGCTGGTCTTAATTTTTTTCTTTTTAATGGTTGGTCTGTTTTGTAAAAATCAGGTCATGGCACAATCTCTTAGTGTTCCAGCCATGCTCTTGGCGGCATTTATTCCTATGTTTTCAAATATGAGCGAGGAGTTATTTAAAGTGCTGCGTTACAGCTTTATGGGCCTTTTTAGTAGTTATATGAAAGATTGGTCTCATTTCCATTTATGGAGCGGAGAATTTTTGGCTCTGCTAGTTTGGTTGCTTCTTTTTGCAGGAATTTCTTTCTATTTGATGCGCCATTTGCAAATCCTGGAGGATTAATCTAGGTCGCCAGACTGATTTTTAGCACTCTTGTAAAAAGAGTGCTAATTTTTTGAGTTTTTGTCTTGACTTTGGTGTGGAAGAGTGTATAATAGAATCATGAGTTAGCACTCGAGGTTGTTGAGTGCTAATCGACAGCAGAATCTTGATTGGAGGTGATGCCGTGGTCACGGAGCGTCAAAATGAGATTTTGAATTTGATTATTGATATCTTTACCAAGACTCACGAGCCAGTCGGCTCCAAAGCCCTGCAGGATTCCATCAATTCCAGCAGTGCCACTATCCGAAATGATATGGCGGCTTTGGAAAAGCAGGGGCTTCTGGAAAAGGCGCATACGTCTAGCGGCCGTAAGCCTAGTGTGGCTGGTTTTCAATACTTTGTCAAGCATTCTCTGTCCTTTGATCGTCTCGCTGAGAATGAACTCTATGAGGTTATCAAAGCCTTTGACCATGAGTTTTTCAACTTGGAGGACATTCTTCAACAGGCAGCGGATCTTTTGACCAAGCTCAGTGGATTCACGGTTGTTGCACTGGATGTAGAACCCAGTCGGCAGCGCTTGACAGCTTTTGATATCGTTGTGCTCAGTCAGCATACGGCTCTGGCAGTCTTCACCCTGGATGAGTCCAATACTATCACCAGTCAGTTTATGATTCCGCGCAACTTCCTAAAAGAAGACCTGGATAGGCTTAAAGGCCTGGTAAGGGAGCGGTTCTTGGGTCAGACAGTGCTGGACATCCATTACAAGATTCGGACGGAAATTCCGCAGATTATCCAACGCTATTTCACTACGACGGACAATGTCATCCAGCTCTTTGAGCATATCTTTGGTGATATTTTCAAGGAAAATGTGATTCTGTCTGGCAAGGTTCAGCTCTTGGAATTCTCAGACCTGACGGCCTATCAGTTTTTTGATGACCCACAGAAAGTAGCCTTTGAAATTCGCGACAGTTTGGCCGAAGATCAGATGCAAAGCGTGCGCGTGGCAGACAGTAGAGAAAGCTGTTTGGCTGATTTGACACTAATTTCCAGCAAATTCCTGATTCCTTATCGAGGATTTGGAGTGTTGGCAGTTGTCGGTCCGGTTAATCTTGACTACCAACGGCTCGTCAGTCAGATGAATGTTGTCAATCGCGTGCTGACCATGAAGCTGACCGACTTCTATCGCTATCTGAGCAGCAATCACTACGAAGTCCATTAAATATAGTATAAATATTCCTAAAAAGGAGGTGCCTTGTGGCAAAGTATAAACAAGAAGAACATCCAGAAGATGTGGAAGTAAAAGAGGAACCTGTGGAAACAGCTGAACAGGCTGAATCAGCAAGCCCTGAAAAATCAGAGTTAGAATTAGCTAATGAGCGAGCAGAAGATTTTGAAAACAAATATCTCCGTGCTCATGCAGAAATGCAGAACATCCAGCGCCGAGCAAATGAAGAACGCCAGCAGCTGCAAAGATACCGCAGCCAGGATCTGGCAAAAGCTATCTTGCCTTCGATAGATAATCTGGAGCGCGCGCTTGCCGTTGAAGGTCTGACAGATGATGTCAAAAAAGGACTGGAAATGGTCCAGGAAAGCTTGATTCATGCTCTCAAAGAAGAGGGTATCGAAGAAATCCCAGCTGACGGAGCTTTTGACCATAACTATCACATGGCCATTCAAACCGTTCCAGCTGACGATGAGCACCCAGCTGACACTATAGCGCAGGTCTTCCAAAAAGGCTACAAACTTCATGACCGTATCCTGCGCCCAGCAATGGTAGTGGTGTACAATTAGAGAGGGATAGGATAGATGGAACAAATAAATTTATTAATCCAATTGGTAAAGGAATATGGATTAGTAACAGTAATAGTGCTAGTAGCAGTAGTGTTACTATGGTTAGTGATTGTTTATCCAGTTTTACGACTTTTTTGGGGTTTCTTAAAAAATCTTTTTACAACTAGAAAACGAGCTTCAAAAAACAATTGGAATTATCAAAGTCAGAAAACAGTTTTTAAGTTTGAACGAACTGAGAAAAAAAGGCTGGAATATTTTGAAGGGCTTGAACAATGGGATGAAATCATTCTAAATGGCGGCAGTGTTTATGAAATTAATCATAAAACTTATCCAAATAGAACTTTAAAACAGAAAATTTTGGAGTGGGATAAAGTGGAGATTGTTATTACATTGACCCCTAAAAAATAAGAACTTGTCCGAAACGACAATAAACTATGAAAGAAGAAAACATTCGTTCAACTTTGTTTTTAATGAGCGAAGCGAACCAAAGAGCATAAAAATAAAATTAAAGTAAAAAGAGGTAAAAATATGTCTAAAATTATCGGTATTGACTTAGGTACAACGAACTCAGCAGTTGCAGTTCTTGAAGGAACTGAAAGCAAAATCATTGCAAACCCAGAAGGAAATCGCACAACACCATCTGTAGTGTCATTCAAAAATGGTGAAATCATCGTTGGTGATGCGGCAAAACGTCAAGCAGTGACAAATCCAGATACAATCATTTCCATCAAATCAAAAATGGGAACATCTGAAAAAGTAGCTGCCAATGGCAAAGAATACACTCCGCAAGAAATCTCAGCTATGATTCTGCAATACTTGAAAGGGTATGCAGAAGAATACCTTGGTGAAAAAGTCAGCAAAGCGGTTATCACAGTACCGGCTTACTTTAACGATGCGCAACGTCAAGCGACTAAAGATGCTGGTAAAATCGCTGGTCTTGAAGTAGAACGTATCGTTAACGAACCAACTGCAGCAGCCCTTGCTTACGGTCTTGACAAACAAGATAAAGAAGAAAAGATTTTGGTCTTTGACTTGGGTGGTGGTACCTTTGACGTTTCAATCCTTGAGTTGGGTGATGGCGTCTTTGATGTATTGGCGACTGCAGGTGATAACAAACTCGGTGGTGACGACTTTGACCAAAAGATTATCGACCATATGGTAGCTGAGTTCAAGAAAGAGAACGGCATTGACTTGTCAAATGACAAGATGGCGCTTCAACGTTTGAAAGATGCAGCTGAAAAGGCTAAGAAAGACCTTTCAGGTGTAACTTCAACTCAAATCAGCTTGCCGTTTATCACAGCTGGCGACGCTGGACCTCTACACTTGGAAATGACTCTGACTCGTGCTAAATTCGATGATTTGACTCGTGACTTGGTAGAGCGCACTAAAGAACCAGTTCGCCGTGCTCTTTCTGACGCAGGTTTGAGCTTGTCAGAAATCGACGAAGTAATCTTGGTTGGTGGTTCAACTCGTATTCCTGCAGTTGTGGAAGCTGTTAAGGCTGAAACTGGTAAAGAGCCAAACAAATCAGTGAACCCTGATGAAGTAGTTGCTATGGGTGCTGCTATCCAAGGTGGTGTCATCACTGGTGATGTCAAAGACGTTGTCCTTCTTGACGTAACACCATTGTCACTTGGTATCGAAACAATGGGTGGCGTCTTCACTAAGCTGATTGACCGCAACACAACAATTCCAACTTCTAAATCACAAGTCTTCTCTACAGCAGCGGACAACCAACCGGCCGTTGATATCCACGTTCTTCAAGGTGAACGTCCAATGGCAGCAGATAACAAGACTCTGGGACGTTTCCAATTGACAGATATCCCAGCTGCTCCTCGTGGAATCCCTCAAATCGAAGTAACCTTTGATATCGACAAGAACGGTATCGTATCTGTTAAAGCTAAAGACCTTGGAACTCAAAAAGAACAACACATTGTTATCCAATCTAACAGCGGCTTGACTGACGAAGAAATCGACCGCATGATGAAGGATGCAGAAGCGAATGCTGAAGCAGATAAGAAACGTAAGGAAGAAGTTGACCTTCGTAACGAAGTTGACCAAGCTATCTTTGCGACTGAAAAGACTATCAAGGAGACTGAAGGCAAAGGCTTCGACGCAGAACGTGACGCTGCCCAAGCTGCTCTTGATGAACTTAAGAAAGCGCAAGAAGACAATAACTTGGACGACATGAAAGCGAAATTGGAAGCTCTTAACGAAAAAGCTCAAGCACTGGCAGTGAAACTCTACGAGCAAGCTGCTGCGGCTCAACAAGCCCAAGCAGGAGCGGAAGGAGCTGAAAACGCAGGCTCAACTAAAGCAGACGACGATGTTGTAGACGGAGAGTTTACTGAGAAATAGGCGGTGAGACAGAACTAAAAATTGAAAGTTTTTAGTTCGTAGTCGAACCCCCGCGAGGATGATTAGGATTTTTGGGAGTCTGAAAGACGAACCTAAAATCCAATCAGCTACCGCATCAAAAATTTTTCGAAAAATATTGTTTTGAAAATTTCACGTCGTAATGATAGGAAGAAATCCAGAGGTTGCAACCCAGCCTCTGTTTTTCGCTAAACTAGAGGGTGACGCTTATGAAGAAAGTGCTCTGTTCAACCTACTGGAACACTGGATGAAGTAGTTATCGAAGACTATTCTTGTGTCATTTTGCCAGGAATGATAAATATTGCTCCTGCTTTGCATGATGAAAAATTGATTTCTTTCCTAAGAAGTTTGAAGCAGCAAGAAGTTTTAATTGCAGCTATTTCCTCAGCGCCCATTTTATTGGCGAAAGCAGGTTTATTGAAGGACACTAAATTTACTGGTGGGATTTGGCAAAACTTTTTTGACTATTTTGAATTTCTTCCGCGTGAAAATTTCAAAGCTCAAGCTGTTCTGCAAGATAAGAACATCATTACAGCTGTTGGCTTTGCCTATCAAGAGTTTGCAAGAAAAGTTCTTCTTAGTCTAGGTTTGGTAGATAATGCTGACAACTATTTTAAAGAACGGAATCAGTATTCGGAAGATGACTTGATATTCACTTTATCCGATGAAGAGTTTGCTGAAATGAAGCATGGATTTGAAAATACCCTCTGATCGATATTTTCTAAAATTTAAAGAAAGGAACATGGGTGTTCGCAACTGAACACGGGTTCCAAAAATTCTGACTCAATATAAAAGAAAGGAACTGAACCCGACCTAAATTCTCGGAAAAAAGAGAAATCTGTCTAGGAGCATCGCTCCGTCGCCTGATTTCCTATTTTTCAGTCGAATTTTACGGTCTTGGTATCTTATATGAACAATACAGAATATTATGACCGTCTAGGTGTCTCTAAGAATGCTTCTCAGGATGAGATCAAGAGAGCCTATCGGAAATTATCTAAAAAGTACCACCCCGATATTAATAAGGAAGCTGGGGCGGAGGACAAATATAAAGAAGTCCAAGAGGCTTATGAGACTCTGAGCGACGAGCAAAAGCGGGCGGCCTATGATCAATACGGCGCGGCGGGAGCTAATGGTGGCTTTGGCGGCGGTGCAGGCGGCTTCGGTGGCTTTGATGGCTCCGGCTTTGGCGGCTTTGAAGACATTTTCTCTAGCTTCTTTGGTGGCGGTGCTTCGCGTAATCCTAATGCTCCGCGCCAAGGGGACGATCTGCAGTATCGTGTGAATCTCCGCTTTGAAGAAGCCATTTTCGGGGCTGAGAAGGAAATCAAGTATAACCGCGAAGCGACTTGTCGTACCTGTGACGGGTCTGGTGCTAAGCCAGGAACTAGCCCTGTTACCTGTGGTCGCTGCCATGGATCAGGTGTTATCAACGTTGATACCCAGACACCGCTTGGCATGATGCGTCGCCAAGTAACCTGTGATGTCTGTCACGGCCGAGGAAAAGAAATCAAAAATCCTTGTGAAACCTGTCATGGAACGGGGCATGAAAAACAGGCTCACAGCGTCAAGGTGAAAATCCCTGCTGGTGTAGAAACTGGTCAGCAGGTCCGTCTGTCTGGTCAAGGTGAAGCAGGCTTTAATGGCGGCCCTTATGGTGATCTTTATGTTGTGGTCCAAGTTGAGCCGAGCGATAAGTTTGAGCGAGATGGCTCTACCATTTACTACAAGCTCAATCTCAACTTTGTCCAAGCAGCTCTTGGTGACAGTGTAGATATTCCAACTGTTCACGGGGATGTTGAGCTGAATATCCCAGAAGGAACACAGACTGGCAAGCGTTTCCGTCTGCGTGGTAAGGGAGCACCGAGTCTGCGTGGTGGAAGCATGGGTGACCAGTATGTTACTGTCAATGTTGTGACACCGACTGGCCTCAACGACCGTCAAAAAGCAGCCCTCAAAGAATTTGCGGAAGCTGGCAACATCTCGGTCAATCCTAAGAAAAAAGGTTTCTTCGACAAAATGAAAGATGCCTTGGAAGATTTGTAATCAGATAAAAAGGAGCAGCCTAAAGCTGTTCTTTTTGTGTTTTCTAGAAAGCTATTGGGCAAATGTAGTCAAGAACGAGATCCGCTCTAATCAGCCCTTTAATCAAAAGAAATTCACCATAAAAAGCGTAAAGAGATTTTCTCTATTTACTTTTACAAAAATTAATTGTTTTTTTAAGTAAAATCTATTGTAAAAATTTCCTAAAAGATATATGATAATACTATATGTATAAAACGCATCTTTTTAGCCTGCTGGGGAGTTGGCTAGGGAGATATTGGGAGATTAGCTTTATACATTTTAGGAAAAAGGGGATTTATAAAGTGAAACGTTTTGAAAAAGTGCAGGAGCGAATTCAGAAATATTCGATTCGCAAATTGTCTGTCGGTGTGGGCTCAGTTGCCATTGCAGCTCTGATTTTTGGGAGCTCTTTGTCCAGTTCGACTGTTGCTGCGGATGAAGTAGGAGGCGGTGCGACTGCTCATTATAGCTATGTCGAAGAGCAAGAGCTAACAGAGCAGGAAAAAGGGCTGATTAAGAAAGGTCTGCCTGAAAATCTGCAAACAGGGGAAAATTATTACCTGATTTATCGGAAGCAAGATGGGCAAGCTGTCTTGCCGAGTACAGGAAATAACGGTCAGCCGCTTCTCAGCTTATTTGCAGGAACGGCTATTTTGGCTGTCTTGGTATTCTCACGAAAGAAATCTGGCAAATTACTAGGAGTGCTTTTGCTAGGCAGCTTGGGACAGACTGTATTACAGTCTCCTCAAGCGTTTGCGCTAGAAAATCGGGAATTACTTTCCTATAACCGTCAAGTTGCGGTTTCGTCAGCAGTTTCTGAAGCGGATGTGACTATTGCAGGCTATAACTATATCGGTTACTTTACCGCTTCTGATTTGCGTACTTTGACAGAGACCAAGACAACTTCTCTGCCGGCTGGTCAAGAGGCTCAAGCGCAAGCAGAAGTGTCAGAAGCTGCAAAAGAGGATTCTGATTCTATTGATCGAGCTGCTCAGGCAGGGTTGCAGTATCAGCTGAATCCTGATGAAAGTGATTCTGGCCAGATAGGAAATCTTCCAACTCCAGCTCCAACTCCAAATCCTAGTCTAGCTCCTCAGCCGTCAAATCCACCTATAGAAACGGCAAAAGGGGAAAGTTTACAAGAGCCCGCCTTGCCAGAGTACAGCGGTGCTGTGAACGGTGAGTCGCTAGTTCAAGCGGAAACTCCAGTCTATACTGCCCCAGTTGGTACAGTTGGAGACACAGCCCCGGTTGAGCCAGCATTGCCAGAATATACAGGCGGCGTTAACGGCGAATCGCTAGTTCAAGCAGACAATCCAGTCTATGATGCTCCAGTAGCTACAGTTGATGATACAGCCCCAGTTGAGCCAGCCCTCCCAGAATACACAGGCGGCGTTAACGGTGAATCGGCAGTTCAAGCAGACAATCCAGTCTATGATGCTCCAGTAGCTACAGTTAGTGACGTGGCTCCGGTTGAGCCAGCATTGCCAGAATACACAGGTGGCGTTAATGGTGAGTCAACAGTTCAGCCAGAACAGCCTAGTCTGCATACAGACATCAAGCTAGAAACGATTGAACCTCAAGTTGTCAACAAGACAGATGATAGCAAGTATCTTGATGAGGAGACCACTGTCGATGGAACTCCAGGACAAAAAGAAATTGTTACCAGCTATGAAGTCTTGGGTGGTAATCGCATATCAGAGCCGCAAATAACTGAAAGAATCTTGCATGAAGCAGTTGATACAGTGGTCACTCGGGGTAGCAAGGCTCGCATCAATAAAGAAGAATTGAGCAAGCAGCTAGCTTTAGCAGCGGCTGTAGATCCAGGAGTTTACACCAATCAATCCTATCAGCAGCTGCAAGCAATTAAGAATATGGCTGCGACGGTTTATCAAACTTCGTCAAGTCAAGATGAAATAGATGCGGGTGTCAACCAACTTAAGCAAGCTTTGTCCGACTTATTGGCCCTTAAAGCAGCACCAACTCTGACTGTTTCAGCGGTTAAGAAGGATGAATTGCAGAAATCAGTTCAGATTCAATACCAGCTGACGGACAGGGATCAAGCCTTTACTAGTGCTCATGTTCGTCTGAAGAAGGATGGCCAGCTGATAGCAGAGCAGAACTTGGCGGCAGGCCAGTTGACTGCTAGCTTCAGTGGTTTGGACTACTATACACCATATAAGATTGAGACGACTCTGTCTTATGACTTAGGAAATGGCTCTGAAAGTCAGGAATTAGCTCAAGAGACAGTCCAGCTTGACCTGAAGAAGGTAGAACTCAAGTCCATCACTAATGTCGCTTTGATGAAGGTTGAAAATGGCCAGACAAAATTGATGCCTACTCTGGCTGAAAAGCCAGCAAATCTGGACCAATATTATCTGCACTTTACATCCGACCAGTTCAAGGACACTGTCCTACCAGTTACCTCTATTGAGGAAGTGGTCGTTGATAACCAGCCTGTCTTCAAGATTCAGGCTCAGCTGCCAGACTTGCTGCAAAGAAGCGCAACTGGTCTTCAAAACAGCTTTGATTTCTATCTGGAAAAGGCTAAGAAGCGTGAAGGAAATGTCTACTATGACTTCCAAGATCTTTTGGACGGTATCAAGGAAGATCCTTCTGGAACCTTTATTTTGGGCCGCAGTATCAGTGCCAAGCTGATTGACAAACCTGCCAACAGCAAATCTTACTTGCCAGGTGAGTTCAAAGGTCAGCTGATTGGCGGTCAAAATGGCGAGCGCCATGCGATTTTAGACTTGGCGCATCCTTTATTTGATACGATTACTGGCGGAACGGTCAAGGATATTGACTTTAAGCGGGTCAATATGGTTTATCCAGATTCGCAAGCGGGCGATACAATTGCGACAATTGCTGCCCGCTTGAAGAATAAAGGAGTAATCGAAAACGTCAATGTACAAGGATACTTGGAAGGAAGAGACCATATAGCCGGTCTGGTTAACAATATAGAAGGCCAATCTCGAGTTGAAAATGTCTCCTTTAAGGGTCAGATTAAGTCTAAAGGCGGAAATTCTGTAACAGCTGGTATCGCTGGAACCAACGCCATGTCCTTGGTGAAACGTGCCTACGTTGAAGCGGATATTTGGGTTAAGAGTGGCCAAAATGCAGGTATGCTGGTCGCTCAAAACTTCACTGACTATTCAGGTTCAGGCTGGGGTAACTGGGGCAGATTGATGCAATCAGTTGCCAAAGGTAAGTTAGAGGATGCAGGCTCAAGAAATTCAGCTGGTATCGCTGCTTCCATTTGGCCGTATGGAACCATCAATGACACTGTCAGCTATGCAACGGTAGTGAACGGTAAAGAGCTCTTTAGCTCAGATAATGAGATTACCGATGCTTGGATGGGACAAAAACTCCAAAACCTCTTTGGTGTTCAGGGACAAAGCTCTGGAACCAAGACAGGTAAAGATGCTAAGTTCCGTCGCTTGACAGAAGCAGAAGCTGAGCAAAAAGTCAAGAGCTATCAGATTACGGCTCTTGAGCAAACCAGCGCAAATGAAGTAACAACTGAGAAGCTAAATGCTGCTATCCTGAGAACAAGTACTTATCAAGATAAGCCAGGTTACAAGGCAGAAAATGAACAGCTTTATCAGAACCTCGAGCGCTTTATGCCTTTCTACAACCAAGAGTTCTTGATTCATGAGGCCAATAAGCTGGTGGATGCTGGTAAGGCGGGCGACCTGTTGACTAAGAAAGTTCTATCAGTTCAAGCCCTGAAAGGCAACCAATTTGTTACTGGCGGAACGGATGCAGATAAGATCTTAGTCCATTTTGCAGACGGAAGCAAGACCATCTTCAATCTTCAAAATCAAGCACGATTTGAACAGACGGCTCTGCCGGAATACCAGATTGCAGAGCTTGGTACAGTCTATACTCCAAACCACTCAACGGCTGTCAAAGAAGACTTGCTGACTCAGCTGACTGAGAGCTTAAAGAGTTTTGAACTGTACAGTGATGAAGTCTATCGTTCTGTTGGCCTGCCTAATGATAATGACAAGGTCAACAAAGTCAAGCGTCTCTTCCTAGATGAATCTCTGGCTGAAGTGAAAGCCAACTTGCAGGATATGCTTGGTAAGCTCCTGGCCAATGAATGGACAAGATTCCATGCTGATAATCCAGCAGCCAATGAAGCTCTGAAAGCTAAAATCGAAGAGAACAAGACGGCTATCATGCTCGGTCTGACCTACCTCAACCGTTATTACGATCTCAAATTTGGCGACTATAACCTTAAGGAGCTAGTACTCTTCAAACCAGATTTCTATGGTGAAAAAGTGTCATTGCTGGATCGCTTGATTAAGATTGGTCGTTCGACAGAAAATCAACTGAAAGGGGCAGACAATGTCAATATGTTTGCGCGTCAGTTGAAGGCTGAGTCCAAGTCTAGTGATTTGGTCGCTTACTTGGATTACAACCGTCGCCTGCTGACTGACTTTGAAGACATGGATTCTTGGTTCAAGGATGCAACACGAGGCTTTATTCAGTTTGAAGAACGCCAGTCCGAAGTCGAGGAGATTAAGTCTGCTAAGTATCGCGTCTTTGATAACCTCAACTCTGAATATTTCAGCAACTATATCCTCCCGCTTCTAACCTTGAAGAATACGCGCTTAGCCATTCTGTCAAACTATAGCACGATGGCCTTTGTCAACAGAGACAAGCGCCGGTCATGGTCTGATGAACGATTTAATGCGGGCATCAAGGAAGTAGCGACCCAGCATCGAAATCACGTAGACACTTGGTACAAGCTTCTCTCAGATGATATCAAGTCCAGAATGGTCAAGCAAAATGTAACGGCTGTATGGGATGGTTTTGATGTGGAAGGACGTGGCTGGATTGATGTCAACGGAAATGATAATAAGGGCAATCCTTATGCTCCATCCCGCGAGTTCTTCAACCTAGTTGGCGGAAGAGCTGGTGGCTGGTACAAGTCAAATGGCTACGGTGCCCATGCTGCTGGTTCAATCCGTGTGAACTTCGAGGCCTTTGACCTCTTGACGGAATACGGTGTGTCTGTCTTCACGCACGAGCTCACCCACGTCAACGATAGAGATATTTATCTGGGCGGACATGGCAGGCGACAAGGTATCGGACCAGAAGGTTATGCCCAAGGTCTGCTCCAATCACCAGTTCCTGGTCAGCCAGGCTGGGGTGCTCTGGGTCTCAATATGGCCTTTGATCGTCCAAATGATGGCAGTCTCATTTTCAATAGCTCGCCAAGTCTTTTCAAGAACCGAGCAGACATCGACCATTACATGAAGGGGTATAATGATACCCTCATGCTGCTGGATTATCTTGAGGGACAAGCCGTTGTTGCCAAAGGAAATGAAGCAGCAGCCAAATGGTTCAAGAAGGTTGAACCGAAAGTTGTGGATCCTCGAACCCAATACGATGTTGTGAGAGAGTTGACGGCAGAGGAAAAAGCAGCCATGTCAGTCTCGTCTGTAGAGGATTTGGTTGACCAAGGCTTGCTGTCTAACCGTGCGGTGGACAATCGAACCTATAATCCTGCTGACTATGACTCTAGTTACATTGCTATCGACTTTATGACGGGTATCTATGGTGGTGGTCAAAACAATACTGGGGCGCCAGGAGCCTTGATGTTCAAGCATAATACCTTCAGAATCTGGGGTTACTATGGCTATGAAAAAGGCTTTGTAAGCTATGCTTCCAATAAACACCGCAAGACAGCCAATGAGCAAGGTGTGACTGGTTTGAGCGATAACTTTATCATCAAGCAAATTTCTGAAGGTGAATTTGAAACCATTGAAGCCTTCAAGAAAGCTTACTTCAGAAAAGTTGTGGATAAAGCACAAACCTCAGGTATTAAGCCAGTGACAGTCAACGGAAAAGTCTATAGTACTTATGAAGAACTAAAAACTGGCTTTGCAGAAGCTGTTGACAAGGATCTGAAGAAGTCTCGTGTTGATGAACGCGCAACCAAGGACTTCAAGTATGCTGTATTTACGCAGTTGCTGAAGAACACCAACAGCTTTATGGATGAAAACTCCATTTGGGGTTCCTGAGTCAAAGTGTCAGATTTACGTTAGGTCTAGCTGCAAATAAGGACCGTTAGAAGATGTCATAAATACCCCATTTGAATTTACTCTGTTTGTGTCGTCACTGACAGTCTGATTCAGATGGGTTATTTTGTTGCATGATGGCAAGTCAAAGTGCAGATTATCCCTAATTCCTATACGGTATTTTCATAAAAATCTGTCCCCGGACAGTTCCTGCTTTTAGGGCTTGCTGGGGGCTTTTTTTCCTGCTAAAATAAACACATGACACGTTATAAAGCGATTATTTCCTATGATGGCTATGGCTTTGCTGGTTTTCAGCGACAGCCCCATGCCAGAAGCGTTCAGGAAGAGATTGAAAAGACCCTGACCCGTATCAATAAAGGCCAGCCTGTAGTGATTCATGGAGCGGGCCGAACCGACAGCGGCGTCCATGCTCTGGGCCAGGTGCTGCATTTTGATTTACCAGAAGAGCGGGATGAAGAGAAATTGCGTTTTGCTTTGGATACACAGACGCCGGAAGATATTGATTTTATCAGGGTGGAGCGGGTATCGGATGATTTTCATTCTCGATACAATAAGCATAGCAAAACCTATGAATTTTTGGTGGACATCGGCCGGCCTAAAAATCCTATGATGCGCCATTATGCTACGCATTATCCTTATCCTTTGGAGCTGAGTCTGATAGAAGAAGCGATTGCTCAGCTGGAGGGGACACATGATTTTACTGGCTTTACGGCTTCGGGAACCAGCGTGGAAGACAAGGTTCGGACCATTACCGAGGCAAAGGTCCGACATGATGCAGAGCGGAATTTTCTGGTCTTTACTTTTTCGGGCAATGGCTTTCTCTACAAGCAAATCCGCAATATGGTCGGGACCCTGTTCAAGATTGGCAATAAGCGCATGCCGGTGGAGCAGATTCAGAGGATTTTAGCGGAGAAAGATCGCCATCTGGCGGGCCCAACGGCTGGTCCAAACGGCCTCTATCTAAAGGAGATTCGTTATGAAGAATAAACTGATTCTAGCCCTTTCGGGCAATGATATTTTTAGCGGCGGCGGGCTCCATGCTGATCTGGCTACCTATACAGTCAATGGTCTGCATGGTTTTGTAGCTATGACTTGCTTGACCGCGATGACTGACAAGGGATTTGAGGTTCTTCCAGTTGAGGAAGAGGTTTTTGCCCAGCAGTTAGCCAGTCTCAAGGATGTTCCTTTTTCTGCTATTAAGATAGGACTTTTGCCCAATCTGCAAATAGCAGAGCAGACTTTGGCTTTTGTCAAGCAGCATGGGGATATACCAGTAGTGCTGGATCCTGTTCTGGTCTGCAAGGAAAATCATGACTTGGAAGTCAGTGCGCTGAGAGAAGAAATCATCAAGTTTTTCCCTTATGTCAGCATCATCACGCCTAATCTGGCAGAAGCTCAGCTATTAACCCAAAAAGAAATCAAAAGTCTGGAAGATATGCAGGCTGTAGCCAAGGAGCTCTGTGATTTGGGAGCCAAGCATGTGGTGATTAAGGGCGGCAATCGCTTGAGCAAGGAGCGGGCGGTGGATGTTTACTATGACGGTCAAGATTTTGAGATCATGGAATCGCCAGTGCTGGCTAGCAACAATACCGGAGCGGGCTGCACATTTGCTTCCAGCATTGCCAGTCAGCTGCTTCTAGGCAAGTCTCCGCTTGCAGCAGTTCAATTGTCTAAAGATTTTGTTTACCGAGCGATTCAGCGCTCAGATCAATATGGGGTAGTTCAGTATGAGAAATAATCAAGTTAAAAAATTAGTTATCTTAGCTTTCATCACAGCTTTATCTGTGGTTTTGGGGAATTTTTTAAAAATCCCAACTCCTACAGGATTTTTGACGCTGCTGGATGCAGGGGTTTATTTTACAGCCTTCTACTTTGGTCGCAAGGAAGCGGCTATTGTCGGAGGTCTCTCAGGCTTTTTGATTGATATGATTGCCGGCTATCCCCAGTGGATGATTTTCAGCCTGATTTGCCACGGACTTCAGGGGTTCTTTGCTGGCTTTGAGGGCAAGAAACGCTACCTTGGGCTGGTCTTGGCCACAGTGGCTATGGTCGGTGGCTATGCCCTCTTTGGTAGTATCATGAATGGTGTCGGGGCTGCCCTAGCCGAAATCTCAAGTAATTTTATGCAGAATGCATTTGGTTTAGCAGTCGGTTTTGCTCTTTACAAAGCTTTCCCGGAGAGTTTGAAAAAGGCAGTCACAGTGAAATAAACGAGGTGAGACATGGACTTAGCTAAGATTGGAGCGGGAACTCGTCAGATTGTTCTAGATGTTTTGGACAAGGCTGCCTTGGTCGAGGGAGATATTTTTGTTCTGGGCCTATCCTCTAGTGAGGTTGTCGGAGGCCATATCGGTCAGAATTCCAGTCTGGAAGTCGGACAGGTCATTGTCAAAACCATACTGGATATCTTAGAAGAGAAGGGTATCTTTCTAGCAGTTCAGGGATGTGAGCATCTCAATCGCGCCCTCGTAGTTGAAAGAGCCTTGGCGAACAAGAAGGATTTGGAGATAGTCAATGTTCTGCCTACTCTTCATGCTGGAGGCAGTGGTCAGCTAGCGGCTTTCCAATACATGAAAGATCCTGTTGAGGTAGAGTTTATTGTCGCTCAGGCGGGGCTGGATATTGGCGATACTGCTATCGGCATGCATGTCAAGCATGTGCAGATTCCTATCCGACCGATTCTCAAGCAGTTGGGAGCTGCCCATGTCACGGCTTTAGCCAGCCGTCCCAAGCTGATTGGCGGCGCCAGAGCGGCCTATATAGAGGATAAAATCAGGAAGGGATAAAAGGAAAAATAATTTTGAAAAAAACTCTAATTATGCTATAATGGGTTGTATTCAATAAATTTTAAGGAGAAATGACAGAATGTCTGTATCATTTGAAAACAAAGAAACAAATCGCGGTCTTTTGACTTTTAGCATCAGTCAAGAGAAAATCAAGCCTGCCTTGGACCGTGTATTTAACTCAGTAAAAAAAGATATTGCTGTACCAGGTTTCCGTAAAGGTCGCCTTCCACGTGCTATCTTCAACCAACGTTTTGGTGAAGAAGCCCTCTACCAAGATGCTTTGAACGCTCTTCTTCCAGAAGCATACGAAGCTGCTGTTAAAGAAGCAGGTATCGAAGTAGTTGCTCAGCCTCAGTTTGATGTAGAATCTATGGAAAAAGGTCAAGACTGGGTCATCAAAGCTGAAGTAGTCACTAAGCCAGAAGTTAAGCTGGGTGCTTACAAAGACTTGGAAGTAACTGTTGAAGCTACTAAAGAAGTGACTGACGCTGAAGTAGATGAGCGCATTGAGCGTGAGCGCAACAACTTGGCTGAGTTGGTTCTCAAAGAAGGTCCAGCAGCAGATGGTGATACAGTTGTGATTGACTTTGTTGGATCTGTTGACGGCGTTGAATTTGACGGCGGTAAAGGTGACAACTTCTCACTTGGACTGGGCAGCGGTCAATTCATCCCAGGATTTGAAGAGCAGTTGGTTGGCCACAGTGCAGGTGAAACAGTGGATGTTGTCGTAACCTTCCCAGAAGACTATCAAGCAGAAGACTTGGCAGGTAAGGAAGCTAAGTTTGTGACAACTATTCACGAAGTTAAAGAAAAAGAAGTTCCAGCATTGGACGATGAACTTGCAAAAGATATCGACGAAGAAGTGGAAACACTTGACGAGCTGAAAGAAAAGTACCGCAAAGAATTGTCAGAAGCTAAGGAAACAGCTTATAACGATGCGGTAGAAGCAGCAGCGATTGATCAAGCAGTAGCAAACGCTGAAATCGTTGACTTGCCAGCAGAAATGGTCCACGAAGAAGTACACCGCGCTGTTAATGAATTCTTGGGCAATATGCAACGCCAAGGAATCTCACCTGACATGTACTTCCAAATCACTGGTACTAGTCAGGAGGACCTGCACAAGCAATACGAAGCAGATGCTGAGTCACGCACTAAAACAAACCTTGTCGTAGAAGCTGTTGCTAAGGCAGAAGGTTTTGAAGCTAGCGCAGAAGAAATCGAAGCAGAAGTAACATCATTGGCTACAGACTACAACATGGAAGTAGAACGTGTTCGTCAATTGCTGTCAGAAGACATGCTGAAACATGACATTGCTATCAAGAAAGCTGTTGAAGTGATTACAAGCACTGCGAAAGTGAAATAAGCTTCATCATTCAAAATGAAATCATTTGAAACTAGTGTACTGATGCACTAGTTTCTTTTTGTACTTGTTCCGTGATTTTTCCTGGATTTTCTTTTGACGAAAATAGAAATTTATCGTACAATAGAAAGTAGCGAAAAATTGCAAGAGGGCGACAAGCCTTTACTTAATCTTAAAGGAGATCAACTTTGGAATTAGAAGTATTTGCTGGACAGGAAAAAAGTGAGCTTTCTATGATTGAAGTGGCGCGTGCCATTTTGGAAGCCCGCGGCCGCGATCATGAGATGTATTTTAATGATCTGGTCAATGAAATTCAAAACTATCTGGAAAAATCAAACAGCGAGATTCGTGATGCTCTGCCTTTATTCTACACAGAACTCAATGTAGACGGCAGCTTTATTCCGCTGGGGGATAATAAATGGGGCCTGCGTTCATGGTATGCCATTGACGAAGTGGATGAAGAAATCATCGCCTTGGAAGAGACTGATGAGGACGATGCACCTAAGAAACGCAAGAAGAAACGCGTTAATGCCTTTATGGATGGCGATGAGGATGCCATTGACTACAGCGATGACGATCCAGAAGATGAGGACGGCTACGAAGCTGATCCTGCTCTCTCATACGATGAGGAAAATCCAGACGATGAGAAGAACGAAGTGGAAGCTTATGATGCTGAAATCAACGAAATCGCTCCAGATGATCTAGGTGAAGAAGTCGAACTCAACGAAGAAGATGACGACTACTCTGACGAAGACACGGAGACCGAAGAGGAAGAATAAATCAACCAAAAGAAACAAGGGACGAAATCCTTTGTTTCTTTTAATATTCCTTGAAATATAAGTTCGGAAGGTGTAGAATACTAATAAAATTTAATAAAGAAAAGATGGAGGTATGCTGCTATGAAATTTGTCATTGATAAGAGTCTGGGTGAACTAGGCATAAAAAGTGTCGTTATCGGGATTGCCAAGAATGTCAATCCTCATGCAGAACTGTCTTCCTCATTTCTAAAAAAGAAAAAGGAAATGGAAGACTGGGCTTTAGCCTGCGACTTGGATGAGGTGCTTGAGTCGCCGGTGGTTCAAGGTTATATAGAGATACTGCAGCGCGTAGGTCGCAGTGTCAAGAAAAATCCTCCGACGGTTCCTGCTCTGATTCGCAATATCCAGCACCGAGGCTCGCTCCCTCATATTAATAGCATTATTGATATTTATAATGTCGAAGCCCTGCATTCCCTACTGGCTATTGGTGGGCATGATTTTGATAAGATTGAAGGTCAGATAGCATTCACTGTAAGCCAAAAGGAAGATGTTTTTCTGCCTATTTTGTCCAAGGAGAAGCATGTTGCTGAGACGGACTATGTCTATCGGGATGCCAAAGGCATTTTGGCTTGGCTGGATGTCCGTGACAGCGAGTATTATAAGTTTGATGAGGAGACCAAGGATGCCATTTTCATCATTCAGGGGAATGCCAATACCTCTGTCGAAATGCGTCTGGAAGCCTTGGAACGAATCCGACACGATTTAGCAGAGTGCATGCCCGATGTAGAATTTGAAACACATGTCATTAGTATTGGTGAAAATGGATGAAAACTGACTGAAATCATTTGACAATTTTTTAGATTTGCGATATCATACTGTTCGGGCACCTCTTTTAGAGGTCAGAGCTTCCTGTTTTCAGGGAGCTATTTTTCTTTTTCAGACAGATTTTGGAAAATCCTCCTCTAGATAAGTTTACAGCAACGACGTGGTTGCTGGAATGAATTGTTTTATGAAAAGGAGCACGTATGTCAACTAAATATATTTTTGTCACTGGCGGTGTAGTTTCTTCTATCGGAAAAGGGATTGTGGCAGCTAGCTTGGGACGGCTTTTGAAGAATCGAGGTCTCAAGGTTACGATTCAGAAATTTGACCCCTATATCAACATTGATCCCGGGACCATGAGCCCTTACCAGCATGGGGAAGTGTTTGTCACAGATGATGGAGCCGAGACGGATCTGGATCTGGGGCATTATGAGCGTTTTATTGACATCAATCTCAATAAATACTCCAATGTCACCACTGGTAAAATCTATAGCGAAGTCCTGCGCAAGGAGCGTAAAGGCGAGTATCTGGGGGCGACGGTCCAAGTCATTCCGCATATTACGGATGCTCTCAAGGACAAGATCAAGCGGGCTGCACGGACGACGGACTCGGATGTGATTATCACCGAGGTCGGAGGTACAGTGGGGGATATCGAGTCTTTTCCTTTCTTAGAAGCTTTGCGCCAGATGAAGGCTGACGTCGGTGCAGACAATGTCATGTATATCCATACGACTCTCCTGCCCTATCTCAAGGCAGCCGGTGAAATGAAGACCAAGCCGACTCAGCATTCTGTCAAAGAACTGCGAGGTCTGGGGATTCAGCCTAATATGCTGGTCATCCGCACAGAAGAGTCAGCTGGGCAAAATATCAAAAATAAGCTGGCTCAATTCTGTGATGTGGCGCCGGAGGCGGTCATTGAGTCACCGGATGTAGAGCATCTCTATCAAATTCCTCTTAATTTGCAGGCGCAAAAGATGGACCAAATCGTCTGTGACCATCTGAAGCTGGATGTGCCGGATGCGGATATGACAGAGTGGTCAGCTATGGTTGAGAAAGTGATGAGTCTGAAAAAGCAGGTTCAGATTGCTCTGGTCGGCAAGTATGTCGAGTTGCCAGATGCCTATATTTCAGTTGTTGAAGCGCTCAAGCATGCCGGCTATGCCAATAATGCGGAGGTTAAGATTAACTGGATTGACGCGAATCAGGTAACGGCCGAAAATGCAGCAGAGTTTTTTGGAAATGCGGATGGGGTTATCGTTCCGGGCGGCTTTGGGCAGAGAGGAACTGAGGGTAAGATTCAGGCAATCCGCTATGCGCGTGAGCAGGATGTGCCTATGCTGGGCATTTGTTTGGGTATGCAGCTAACCTGTGTCGAATTCGCCCGTCATGTCCTAGGGCTAGCAGATGCCAACTCAGCGGAGCTCAATCCAGACACACCATTTCCGATCATTGACCTCATGCGTGATCAGATTGATGTTGAAGACTTGGGTGGAACGCTGAGGTTAGGGCTCTATCCTTCTAAGCTTAAGCCTGGCTCTAAGGCAGCAGCGGCTTACGACCATCAAGAAGTCGTGCAGCGCCGTCACCGTCATCGCTATGAGTTCAACAATGCTTTCCGCGAGCAGTTTGAGGCGGCTGGATTTATATTTTCTGGAGTTTCACCAGACAATCGCTTGGTCGAAATAGTGGAAATCCCAGAAAACAAATTCTTCGTAGCCTGTCAGTATCACCCAGAGCTTTCTAGCCGACCGAACCGACCTGAAGGTCTTTATACGGCATTTGTCACAGCAGCGGTAGAAAAGAGCCAGGAGAGATAGACTTGCTTTTTCTAGGATAAGCGATTTTTCTAGAGAAATGTTATAATGAAAAATAAAAGGAGGGAAGAAGATGTTTCTAAACATTTTAGCTAGTATTCGTACTAATAATTTTCAAGATGAGCATTGTATAGAAAAAATCCAAAAGCTCTGGAAAGAGCAGGAGCCAGCAGTGGCTGAGGCTTTTGCTGAGGGGGAGCCGGTTTATGCCGTCTATCATGACTATGCTAGTGATTACAAAGGAGACTACAGTCTCTCTATCTGCCGTTTGACAGATGGGGAAGTCTATGATTTTGACACATCCGAGCAGACCTATCAAGTATTTGAAGCGGATAAGGAAGATCCTCAAGCGATTCTTCATGCTTGGCAGAGGATTTGGCAGGCAGAAGAAACAGGTGAGCTTCATCGGGACTACACTATTGACTTTGAAAAATACGATCCCGACCAAACGGTGGCTGTCTTTGTTGCGACTCAGCAGCACTGAGTTTTCTGTGTTCCTGTCTTAGCTTCATTTTCGTTTAGATTTTCTAGATTTGTTGATTGAGTAGAAAGTTGATTTTTTGAAATAAAGTCAAAAATTTTCTTGACAAGCCTTAGCTGTCCTGTTATACTAGTAAGGTACTCAATCGCGGGGATGGCGGAATTGGCAGACGCGCAGGACTAAGGATCCTGTGACCGCTTTAGGTCGTGAGGGTTCAAGTCCCTCTCTCCGCATCAAGTAAGCTGGCTTCGGCCAGCTTTTTCATTTTGCAATAGAGATGCTTAAAAAGGCTGAGTGTCTCCCTGCAATTCTTTAAAATTTCAGGAAAAACTAGCAATTTTAGTTAAAAAGTGATAAAATAAACAATGTAAGTGGTTTAACCACAAAAAATAAGAGGAGGCCTGATAAGAATGGCAATCGTTTCAGCAGAAAAATTTGTCCAAGCAGCTCGTGACAATGGTTACGCAGTTGGTGGATTCAACACAAACAACCTTGAGTGGACTCAAGCTATCCTGCGTGCGGCAGAAGCTAAGAAAGCACCAGTGCTTATCCAAACTTCAATGGGTGCTGCTAAATACATGGGTGGTTATAAAGTTGCTCGCAACTTGATCGCTAACCTTGTAGAATCAATGGGCATCACTGTACCAGTTGCGATTCACTTGGACCATGGTCACTACGAAGATGCACTTGAGTGTATCGAAGTTGGTTACACTTCTATCATGTTTGATGGTTCACACCTTCCAGTAGAAGAAAACCTTAAATTGGCTAAGGAAGTCGTTGAAAAAGCACACGCTAAAGGTATCTCAGTAGAAGCTGAAGTTGGTACTATCGGTGGTGAAGAAGACGGTATCATCGGTAAAGGTGAATTGGCTCCAATCGAAGATGCTAAAGCAATGGTTGAAACTGGAATCGACTTCTTGGCAGCTGGTATCGGTAACATCCACGGTCCATACCCAGCAAACTGGGAAGGTCTTGATCTTGACCACTTGAAGAAATTGACAGAAGCTCTTCCAGGCTTCCCAATCGTATTGCACGGTGGTTCAGGTATTCCTGATGACCAAATCCAAGCAGCTATCAAACTTGGTGTTGCGAAAGTTAACGTTAACACTGAATGCCAAATCGCATTCGCTAACGCAACTCGTGCATTTGCTCGCGACTACGAAGCAAACGAAGCAGAATACGACAAGAAGAAACTCTTCGACCCTCGTAAATTCTTGGCTAATGGTGTAAAAGCTATCCAAGCATCAGTTGAAGAACGTATCGATGTATTCGGTTCAGAAGGTAAAGCTTAAAAAGTTTGATATATTTTTAAAAAAGTTTATCCGAAAGGATAAGCTTTTTTTGTATTATGACAATTGGACAAATAAAGAACAAATAATATTTTTCTTACAATCTAATAAAAAAATCTTGACAGAATAGATGATGAGGAGTAAAATATTAACCAGTTAATTAACTAGTTAACGAGTTAAATAAGTTGTTAAAAATTGAGTTTCTGCTATATTTTATAGAAAAAAATATTTAGATGATTTCTTTGGGGGTATATTATGAGTTAATTGTAAATTGTGATAAGTTTTAGCGAATTCTGTATAATCAAAAAAGAAAGTGATATTCAATGGAAAAAAAGAAGAAATACTTAACAGGAATTGTTGTCATTGCTACTGTGGGTCTTTTTGCTCATCAGCTAGGTTATTATCAGGCAAACAGTTCGATTAAAAAATCCAATCGAGTTAGCTATATTGATGGTAAGCAAGCTGTTCAAAAGTCTGAGGAGTTAACGCCTGACGAAGTAAGCAAAAAAGAGGGGATTAACGCGGAGCAGATTGTTATCAAAATTACTGATCAGGGTTATGTCACTTCTCATGGTGATCACTATCATTATTATAATGGGAAAGTTCCATATGATGCTATTTTCAGCGAAGATCTTTTGATGAAAGATCCCAACTATCAACTTAGGACTGAGGATATTGTCAATGAAGTCAAGGGTGGATATGTTATCAAGGTTAATGGCCAATATTATGTTTATCTGAAAGATATAGCTCGCGCGGATAATATTCGCAGTAAGGAAGAGATTAATCGTCAAAAGCAGGAACATGGTCATAATGTTACGAAAATAAGCAATGAAGTAGCAGCAGCTAGAGCTCAAGGCCGTTATACAACAGATGATGGCTATGTTTTTAATGCTTCAGACATTATTGAGGATACGGGAGATGCGTATATTGTACCTCATGGTGATCATTTTCACTATATCCCAAAGAGTGATTTGTCGCCTAGTGAGCTAGCTGCAGCTCAAGCTTACCTATCAGGTAGAGGAAAAGTAGCTAGTACTGTAGTCAGCCGTTCGTATAATAATGGAAACGGTGGCTGGATACAGACACAACCTACTTTTACTCAAATTTCAAACAACTATCAACCGAGTCAAGGAGAAGATGTTAAGGGTCTCCTTCAGCAACTTTATAATCTTCCACTTAGTCAGCGTCATGTTGAATCAGATGGCTTGATCTTTGATCCAGCACAAATTACTAGTCGAACACAAAATGGAGTAGCAGTGCCGCATGGTAATCATTATCACTTTATTCCTTATACACAAATGTCGGCATTGGAAGAAAAGCTTGCTCGGACAATTCCTCTTATAAGTCAGCCTAATAAACCTATGTTAGGATTGACACCTTATAGACCTATACCAACTCCGATACTAACTCCATCTCAACCAGCTTTAAAACCGATTCTTCCTCCAAAGTTAAATTTGGAACATGCGGATTCATTGGATAAGGATTTAATCCAGCAGGTCGTTAGGAAAATAGCTGACGGTTATGTGCTAGAGGATAAAGGAGTGTCCCGCTATCTTTTAGCTAAAGACTTGCCTAAAGAGATTATTACAGCGATTGAAAATAAATTGGCGAAGCAGAAAAGCATGTCTCATGTCCTGCAAGCTAAGAAAGAATCAGTTGAACCGAAAAATCAAGAATTTTACGATAAAGTATATGGTCTTCTGACTCAGGCTCATCAGCAATTACTAGAAAATAAGGGACGTTTGTCAGATTTTCAAGTCTTGGATGATTTAGTGAAGCGTTTGAATGATGAAACAAGTGATAAGGTGCAATTAATTGATGACTTATTAGCATTTCTTACGCCTATCAATCATCCAGAACGTCTAGGCAAAGCAAATTCACAGATTGAGTATACTGAAATCGAAGTTCGGGTAGCCCAGCTGGCTGACAAATATACGACATCTGATGGATATATCTTTGATGCGCGCGATATTATCAGCGACGAAGGAGATGCTTATGTAACCCCTCATATGGGACACAGTCACTGGATAGGAAAAGATAGTCTTTCAGCTAAAGAAAAAGCAGCTGCTCAGACCTATACTAAAGAAAAAGGTCTGCTTCCACCTGCACCAACAGATGATTCCAAAGCCAATCCAAGTGGAGAAAGTGCGGCTGCTATCTACGAACGTGTTCAAGGAGAGAAACGGATACCGCTCGTTCGTCTGCCTTACAATGTTGAGCATACTGTAGCAGTAAAAAATGGTAATCTGATTATCCCTCATAAGGATCACTACCACAACATCAAATTTGCTTGGTTCGATGATAAGACTTACCGAGCTCCTAATGGCTATACATTAGAGGATTTATTTGCAACTATCAAGTATTATGTTGAACATCCAGATGAGCGACCACAGTCTAGCGATGGATGGGGGAATGCAAGTGATCATGTTTTAGGTAAAAAAGATGACAAGGAGGATACTGTTAGCCCAGAGAAACCTCAAGAAGAAGTTGAAGAGGAAACACCAACTGAGCCAGAAATACCTCAAGTTGAAACTGCTAAAGTAGAAGCTAAGTTGCAAGAGGCGGAAGACTTACTTGAAAAGACGACGGATCCAAGTTTGAAATCCAATGCAACTGAGACCTTAACAGGATTGCGAAATAATCTTAATTTAGGGACTATGGATAATAATGGCATTATGGCAGAAGCAGAAAAACTGTTAACCTTGTTGAAATCAGCTGTTTCAACACCTGCTACTAATACAGAAACAACACCTTGATTTTTATCTGTTTTTAGATATGAATGTTTTATTGATAAATAAAAGATGAACCAACAATTTGGGAGTTAATATGAAAAAAAGAACTGCAGTATTACTAATGCTGAGTATACTAGCTCTGATGCTGGGAGCGTGTACTCAGAAAGAAGAACAGCAAGCCAAAGGTTTGAAGATTGTGACCAGTTTTTATCCGGTTTATGCCATGGTTAAAGAAGTATCTGGTGATTTGAATGATGTTCGCATGATTCAATCTAGTACAGGGATCCATTCATTTGAACCATCGGCTAATGATATAGCGGCTATCTATGATGCGGATGTTTTTGTCTATCATTCACATACCTTAGAGTCATGGGCGGGGAGCCTAGATCCAAATTTGCAAAAATCTAAGGTGAAAGTGCTGGAAGCATCCGAAGGAATGACCTTGGAGCGTGTACCGGGTTTGGAAGACGTGGAAGCTGGCGAAGGAATCGATGAAAAAACTCTCTACGATCCTCATACCTGGCTAGATCCTGAAAAAGCTGGTGAAGAAGCGCAGATTATTGCGGATAAGCTGTCTGAACTCGATAAAGAACATAAGGAAATATATCAAAAAAATGCTAAGAAATTCATTGCTAAAGCTCAAGAATTGACCAAAAAATACCAACCAATCTTTGAAAAGGCTAAGCAAAAGACTTTCGTCACTCAACATACTGCGTTCTCGTATTTAGCAAAGCGGTTTGGTTTGCAGCAGCTAGGTATTGCAGGGATTTCTCCTGAACAAGAGCCAAATGCAAGGCAGCTTACTGAAATTCAAGAATTTGTGAAAACCTATAAAGTTAAGACGATTTTTACCGAAAGCAATGCATCGTCGAAAGTGGCAGAAACGCTCGTCAAGTCAACGGGAGTCAGACTAAAAACTCTCAATCCTTTGGAAGCAGATCCTCAAAATGATAAAAACTACCTAGAGAATCTAGAAGAAAACATGAGTATCTTGGCTAAAGAATTGAAATGAGAAGGTAAAGCATAATCTAGCTGAAGACTACAAAACAGAAACCTGCCCGTAAGGGTGGGTTTTTTGGTGTGTTACAAAATATAATAATTATTTTTAAATTACCTATGTTAGTTTGGAAGTAAAAGTGGTAGTATAGTGAGGAGATAAGATTCTGTTTTTCCTGAGTTAGGTGGGAAAATGGTCTGTAACATGAATTGAATGATAGGATATTGAGAAATTATGGCAATGATAGAAGTAGAACATCTTCAAAAGAATTTTGTGAAGACAGTCAAGGAACCGGGGTTGAAGGGGGCTTTACGTTCCTTTATTCATCCCGAAAAGCAGACCTTTGAAGCGGTCAAGGATTTGACCTTTGAGGTTCCAAAAGGGCAGATTTTAGGCTTTATCGGGGCCAATGGTGCTGGGAAGTCGACAACCATCAAAATGCTGACAGGGATTTTGAAGCCGACATCTGGTTTGTGTCGGATTAACGGCAAGATTCCGCAGGATAATCGCCAAGACTATGTCAAGGATATTGGAGTGGTCTTCGGACAACGAACCCAGTTATGGTGGGATTTGGCTCTGCAAGAGACCTATACTGTCTTGAAGGAGATTTATGATGTGCCTGACTCGCTTTTCCATAAGCGCATGGACTTTTTGAATGAAGTCTTGGATTTGAAGGAATTTATCAAGGATCCCGTGCGGACTCTTTCACTTGGTCAACGGATGCGGGCGGATATTGCTGCTTCCTTACTGCACAATCCCAAGGTTCTCTTTTTAGATGAGCCGACCATTGGTCTGGATGTTTCGGTAAAGGACAACATTCGTCGCGCCATCACCCAGATCAATCAGGAGGAAGAAACAACCATTCTCTTGACCACTCACGACTTGAGTGATATTGAGCAACTTTGTGATCGGATTTTTATGATTGACAAGGGGCAGGAGATTTTTGATGGAACGGTGAGCCAGCTCAAGGAGACCTTTGGAAAGATGAAGACTCTTTCCTTTGAACTGGTACCAGGTCAAAGTCATCTCCTTTCTCACTATGAAGGCTTTTCGGATATGACCATTGATAGACAAGGAAACAGCCTTAATATTGAATTCGATAGTTCCCACTACCAGTCGGCTGATATTATCAAGCAAACCTTGTCTGATTTTGAGATTCGCGATTTGAAGATGGTGGATACGGATATTGAGGATATTATCCGTCGCTTCTACCGAAAGGAGCTCTAAGATGGTCAAATTGTGGAGACGTTATAAACCCTTTATCAATGCAGGGATTCAGGAGTTGATTACCTATCGAGTCAACTTTATTCTCTATCGGATTGGCGATGTCATGGGGGCCTTTGTCGCTTTCTATCTCTGGAAGGCAGTCTTTGATTCCTCGCAAGAGTCTTTGATTCAGGGCTTCAGTATGGCGGATATCACCCTATATATCATCATGAGTTTTGTGACTAATCTTTTGACTAGGTCTGATAGTTCTTTTATGATTGGAGAGGAGGTCAAGGATGGCTCCATTATAATGCGCTTGCTGAGACCGGTGCATTTTGCGGCTTCTTATCTCTTCACCGAGCTTGGTTCCAAGTGGTTAATTTTTATCAGCGTTGGCCTGCCATTTTTAAGTGTTATTGTGTTGATGAAAATTTTATCTGGGCAAGGGATTGTAGAAGTGCTGGGATTAACTGTCCTTTATCTCTTTAGCTTAACGCTGGCCTACCTGATTAACTTTTTCTTTAATATCTGCTTTGGATTTTCAGCCTTTGTATTTAAAAATCTATGGGGTTCTAATCTACTCAAGACTTCTATAGTGGCCTTTATGTCGGGGAGTTTGATTCCCTTGGCTTTCTTTCCTAAAATTGTTTCAAATATTCTTTCCTTTTTGCCTTTTTCATCCTTGATTTACACTCCGGTTATGATTATCGTTGGGAAATACGATGCCAGTCAGATTCATCAAGCGCTTTTGCTACAGTTTTTCTGGCTCTTAGTGATGGTGGGCTTGTCTCAGTTGATTTGGAAAAGAGTCCAGTCATTTATCACCATTCAAGGAGGTTAGTATGAAAAAATATCAGCGCATGCATCTGATTTTTATCAGACAGTACATCAAGCAAATCATGGAATACAAGGTTGATTTTGTGGTTGGTGTTTTAGGTGTCTTCCTGACCCAAGGCTTGAACCTCTTGTTTCTCAATGTCATCTTTCAACACATCCCCTCGCTAGAAGGCTGGACCTTTCAAGAGATTGCCTTTATCTATGGTTTTTCCTTGATTCCCAAGGGACTGGACCATCTCTTTTTTGACAATCTCTGGGCACTGGGGCAACGATTGGTGAGAAAGGGAGAGTTTGACAAGTATCTGACTCGTCCTATCAATCCTCTCTTTCACATCCTAGTCGAGACTTTTCAGATTGATGCCTTGGGTGAGCTCTTGGTCGGTGGAATTTTACTAGCGACAACGTTCTCTAGCATTACTTGGACTATTCCCAAGTTCTTGCTTTTCCTAGTCTGCATTCCTTTTGCGACCCTGATTTATACTTCTTTGAAAATCGCGACAGCCAGTATCGCTTTTTGGACCAAGCAGTCAGGTGCTATGATTTACATTTTCTATATGTTTAATGATTTTGCCAAGTACCCGATTTCCATTTACAATTCGCTCCTTCGTTGGTTGATTAGTTTTATCGTTCCTTTTGCTTTTACAGCCTACTATCCTGCTAGCTATTTCTTGCAGGACAAAAATGGGCTCTTTAACATTGGTGGTTTGATTCTGATTTCCCTTGTTTTCTTTTTCATTTCGCTCAAACTCTGGGATAGGGGATTGGATGCCTACGAAAGTGCGGGTTCGTAAGATGGAAAATATGTTTAGTCCTAAAGCTTAAAACATGAAAGGATTTAAAGATGGTAGCGATTGAAGAAGTGAAGGAAGAAAAACAAAAGATGATAGCAGTCAGTGAAGTTTTAAAGGATCTACCAGAATGGTTTGGAATACCTGAAAGTACACAAGCTTACATTGAAGGAGCTAGGGATTTACAAGTTTGGGTTGCTTATCAGGAGAGTAAATTGGCTGGCTTTGTAAGCTTATCTTATTCTAGTGAAGATTGTGCAGAGATTGACTGCTTAGCTGTTAAGAAATTCTATCATAGAGCGGGAATTGGTAGTCAACTTCTAGAAGTTTTAGAAAAATCTGCTCGTCAAAAAGCATCCTATCTGCAAGTAAAAACGGTAGCACCAGGTTATTATCCTACCTATGACAGAACTAACGCTTTTTATCAGGCTCAGGGCTTTAAAAAGTTAGAAATTTTTCCTGAACTTTGGGATAAAAGCAACCCTTGTTTGATTTGGGTTAAGAAATTGTGAAATTCTAACTTGACAAAAAAACTCAAGATGCTAAAATAAAGGGGAAAAGACGCCGATTTAGCTCAGTTGGTAGAGCAACGCACTCGTAACGCGTAGGTCACAGGTTCGATCCCTGCAATCGGCAGAAAGAAAACCAGCAACTTTTTCATGGGTTGCTGGTTTTGTTTATCTAATTCTTATAAAGAAGTAAGAAAAGTTAGACCGCCTAATATCACTCCTGCCGCATTGGGAATGATAAGGATCCAGTCTTTTTTAGGTTCTTTGGTCCAACCATAGATTACCCAAATTAAACAAGAAACTGCTGCGAATAGTGGTTGGAATGGTTGAGCTTTTTCTCCTTGCAAGTTAGCGATAATTTGTGGAATATATGCAATAAAGACAAGAATCCCAATAAAAGCTCCAATAGATCCGACAAAGCGATTAATTTTTTGTTTAGACATATAGTACCTCCTGAGGTACTATTATATCAGAAGGAAAAAAGTTTTCAAATTTGTTTGATCATAAAATAAGACAGATATTCAATATGTGTAAGTCGTGCTTTTATACTAAACGAATCTATTGGAGAGTCTAGGATGAGAAATCAAATTTGCTTAACATTTTTTGAGAAGGGTAAGCTACCACTTAGTTATCAAAAATAACCACTTACTGAAAATGCCTTGTTTCTTTTTTGAAAATTGTTATAATGAAGTCAGAAGCAAGGAAAGGAGTGGCTATGAAGATTAGGATTGAGCTTGATACAGATATGGCAGAAACTGAAGTCGTTATCCGAACGGCTCAATATGGTGAAGAGGTGGCTCGGATTCAAGCAGCTCTTGAACAAGCCAACCGTCAACCGATAGCTTTCTATAAGGATACAAGTGAATATTTTGTCGATTTGAAGAATATTTTATTTTTTGAAACGGATGCTACCAAAATTTATGCTCATAGCAGGGATGATGCTTATGAAGTCAAATTGAAGCTATACGAATTAGAAGAGAGACTTCCGGCATATTTCTGTCGCATTTCAAAGTCTACTATTGCCAATGCCAAGGCTATTTACGCTTTGGATAAATCATTTTCGGGAACCAGTACTATCCAATTTTATGACACACATAAACAAGTGCACGTTTCCCGACACTACTATCAAATTTTAAAAGAAAAGTTAAACGAAACGAGGTAATTTTCATGAAAAAAACAATTTTTGGAATCGGCTTTTTAGTCTTGGCAGCTTGGGTTCTGCTGCAGGGGAATTTTGGGATTCCTGCCTTCAATTTTAATATTTGGCCCATGCTAGTAGTTGCAATGTTTGCCTATTTCGCCTTGGAAAATTTCTTAGAAAGAGACTTTGGCACTGGGCTGATCATGGCAGTTATTGCGCTGATTATTGCCAATGCCGTTTACCACTTTTTAGCTATTTCAACAGGAACCTTGGTTTTGGGTGGTATTCTGGCTTGCATCGGTCTCAATATGATTTTCAAGCCCCGGCGCATTTTTAAGGGGCGTATCTTCTCAACTGCCTCTTCTTCCTCAAAAGATGATATTGCTTTTGGCAGCGGCACGCGCTATATCAACTCAGATAACTTCACCTATGAAAAGTTAGACTGTGCTTTTGGCAGTGCATCGGTTTATTTTGATAATGCGACTATCGAAGGGGACTCAGCAACTTTTGAAGTGGATCTGTCTTTTGGCAGTGTGATGCTTTATGTGCCCAGCGACTGGCGTGTAGAGCTGGATGTAGATAATGCCTTTGGCTCTGTCTACAATCCCCGCAATGTCAATGAAAAGAGAAAAACTCTCTATGTCAAAGGCAACGTAGCTTTCGGTTCTTTGAAGATTAGCTATGTTTAGGAAAACGGATTAATTTCGAAAGTTTGGACAAATGTACTTGTCAAACGTCAAGTTTTTTGGTAATATAGGAAGGTATGTGGTGCTAGCACATCCGTAATATTAGATCTAATAGGAGGAAACACGATAATGGCTAAAGTATGTTACTTTACTGGTCGTAAGACTGTATCAGGAAACAACCGCTCTCACGCGATGAACCAAACAAAACGCGCTGTTAAACCAAATCTTCAAAAAGTTACTGTTTTGATTGACGGTAAACCTAAAAAAGTTTGGGCTTCAGCTCGTGCCCTTAAATCAGGTAAAGTTGAACGCGTTTAATCTTTATTTAAAAAGGATGGAAAATTTCCGTCCTTTTTTTGCTTGGAAATTTCCGCCTAGACAGTTGATTTAGACCCTTCCTCTTTTACACCCTGTATAAAATATGGTAGAATAAACTATAAAATACTTTTGAGGTACAAATTATGACTGTGAAAATTAATACAAAAGATGGTCAAATTGAGCTGACTGATGATGTGATTGCGACAATCGTCGGAGGTGCAGCGACTGAAATTTTTGGTGTAGTTGGCATGGCCAGCAAAAACGCAATCAAGGATAATTTTCAAGCCCTTTTAGGAAAAGAAAACTATGCTAAGGGCGTGGTTGTGAAAGCGACTGATGAAGGTGATATCGCAGTTGATGTCTACACTGTGTTAAGCTATGGAGTCAAAATCAGTGAAGTTTCCAAAAACATCCAAGAGCGTGTTAAATTCAGTTTGGAAAACAAGCTCGGAATTACTGCCCATGCAGTGAATGTTTATATCCAAAATATTAAAGTCGTAGGAGAATAATCGTGGCAAATATTACTACTAGTTTATTCCAAGAAATGGTGCAAGCAGCATCTACTCGCTTAAATAAACAGGCTGAATATGTGAACTCTTTGAATGTCTTCCCAGTTCCAGACGGAGATACAGGGACCAACATGGGTATGACCATTGAAAATGGTGCTAAGGAAGTGGCGGACAAGTCTGCTTCAACAGTTGGCGAAGCGGCAGGTATCTTTGCGAAAGGCCTTTTAATGGGCGCGCGTGGTAACTCAGGAGTTATCACTTCCCAGCTTTTCCGCGGTTTTTCTCAAAGTGTGAAGGAGCATGAAGAGCTGACTGGTGAAGATCTAGCACTGGCCTTTCAGTCTGGTGTAGAAGTGGCTTACAAGGCAGTTATGAAGCCGGTTGAGGGAACAATTTTGACTGTTTCCCGCGGTGCAGCGATTGGTGCCAAGAAGAAAGCTGAAGTCACTAATGATGCTGTAGAAGTTATGAAAGCAGCTCTTGAAGGAGCTAAGGCTGCTCTGGCCAAGACACCGGATATGCTGCCGGTTCTGAAAGAAGTCGGTGTTGTGGATTCTGGCGGTCAAGGATTGGTCTTTATCTACGAAGGTTTCTTGTCTGCTCTTACAGGCGAATATATCGCTTCTGAGGACTTTGTGGCGACACCTGCGACCATGTCTGAGATGATCAATGCTGAGCATCATAAGTCTGTAGCTGGCCATGTGGCGACAGAAGACATCACTTTCGGCTATTGTACAGAAATCATGGTGGTTCTCAAGACAGGACCAACCTATGTAAAAGACTTTGATTATGATGAGTTCCGCAACTACCTTAACGATTTGGGAGATTCCCTGTTGGTAGTCAACGATGATGAAATCGTCAAAGTCCATGTCCATACTGAAGATCCAGGACTAGTCATGCAGGAAGGTCTCAAGTACGGTAGTTTGGTCAAGGTCAAGGTTGACAATATGCGCAACCAGCACGAAGCGCAGGTTGAAAAGGAAGAGCGCTCAGCTAAGCCGGCTCAAGAAAAAGAGTTTGCGATTATTGCTGTAGTGGCTGGTGATGGTCTGGCTGAAATCTTTAAGGCTCAGGGAGTTGACTACATCATCTCTGGCGGGCAAACTATGAACCCATCAACGGAAGACTTCATCAAAGCTGTGGAGCAAGTCAATGCTCGTAATATTATTATCTTGCCAAACAATAAAAACATCTTCATGGCAGCCCAATCAGCAGCAGAAGTGATTGAACAGCCAGCAGCTGTTATTGAGACTCGCACAATCCCTCAAGGCTTGACCAGTCTCCTAGCTTTTGATGGCGGCAAGACTATTGAGGAAAACCAAGAGCGTATGACTGCGGCCTTGTCAGAAGTAGTCAGCGGCAGTGTGACGACTGCGGTTCGCGATACGACGATTGATGGCTTGGAAATTCATGAAAATGACAACCTTGGTATGGTGGATGGTAAGATTGTTGTTTCTAATCCAGATATGCTGGCAACTTTGAAAGAAACGTTCAGCAAGATGCTGGATGAAGACAGTGAGATTGTCTCTATCTATATCGGTGAAGACGGCAGCGAAGAATTGGCTAGCAGTCTTGCTCAAGATTTGATGGAACAATTCGAGGATGTAGAAGTAGAAATTCATCAGGGCAGTCAGCCGGTTTATCCATATATTTTTAGTGTTGAATAGCATAAAAAGGCAATCGAAAGGTTGCCTTTTGTCATTTTATAGAAAACACTTAGACAAGAAACTGGTATTATGTTATACTGTAACAAATAAAAAGTAAAAAAGGTGAACTATGAAAAAATTTTTCATTCTTGTTATTTCTGCTTCGGTACTCTTGACGGGCTGCGTGCTTCCTAGCTTCAGCAAGCATCGTCCTAGACATTCTTCTGAATCAGCTTCTTCTAGGCGGACTAAATCTAGCTCTAGCTCTAGCAAGTCATCCAGTTCTTCTTCCGAAAGTAAAGAGATTGTCTCTAAAACCTTGGTTGGAGACATTGAAGGAATCCATCATCGTGATACAATTACCTATCATGGCAAGAAAATATTGAATCTTCGTATGGAATTGCTCACTTCCTTGCCAGAAGAAGCTAGTGCGGCATCAGCTACTTTGACTCCAGAGGAGATGACGACTATCATTCGTGAAGGAATGCAGTCTGATTCAAACTATGTAGCAGCTAAGAGTCTGGAGGGTGTCAATATTGATTATTCAGTTACAGCAGAGAAGAAATTGCAGACCTTGATTGAAATTGATTTGCAAAAGGTCAATGTCGAAGAGGTGGAAAAGAACAGTTTCTTCCAAGGTTTTGGACTGAAGGATATTAAGGATATTACACCTGAAATGTTCATTCTGAGTCTGAAGCTCAATGGTCTCAAAGAAGAGGTGCAGAGCTAAAGTTTAAAAAGCGTTGGTCATTTCATCTTACAAATTGAGTAGCTAGTTTATTGAAAAATTTTTAGATTAGGCTGCTTTAATTCCAGTTTCTATCTAAATTGCAACAGACATACAACTAGTCGGCTCCTCTCAACGAGGGGAACCGGCTTTTTTGTGTCTTCATGCAGAAGGGAGATAAACAGATTATTCCAATATTTGCTAGCTTTGTGCTCTAAAAGCAGAATAGTGACATTTGTCATGTCAGCTGGTGACAAAATCAACTAGTAGGAAAAATTTCTTTGCCTTATAATATAGTTAACAACATGATAAAAGGTTGCTGTAAGAATTAAAAAAGCATTTGGCTTTCGTTCTTCTTTCGCCTTTGGAAAAATAAAGGAAAGATGCACATACGGTTTATCAAATCAAAGGAGGAGTAAAATGGAACTGATTGAAGTAAAGAAGCTTTCAAAAAGCATTCATGGTAAGGAGATTTTAAAGGATATTTCGTTTGAAATCTCCCAAGGTGATTGTGTGGCCTTGATTGGTCCCAACGGAGCAGGTAAAACGACTCTCATGGATTGTTTGCTGGGCGATAAGTTTCTGACAGCAGGTGAAGCAAGGATTCAGGGACTAAAGCCAACTGATAATCATCTCAAGCAGTCGGTAGCGATTTTACCACAGGAAAATACAGTGGTGGAGGATTTGAAGGTCAAGGAACTCTTGGCGTTCTTCCAAGCTATTTATCCAAATAGTCTGTCCAATCAAGAAATTGATGACTTGCTGCAATTTACAGATAAGCAAAAGAATCAGTTGGCCAGTAAGCTGTCTGGTGGACAAAAACGTCTCTTCTCTTTTGTTCTGAGTCTGATTGGCCGTCCTAAGATTCTGTTCTTGGACGAACCGACTTCAGCTATGGACACTTCCACTCGTCAGCATTTCTGGGAAATTGTTAATCAGCTCAAGCAGCAGGGAGTGACCATCGTTTATTCCTCTCACTATATCGAAGAAGTCGAGCATACGGCAGATCGGATTTTGGTGCTGCACAAGGGCGAGTTGATTCGGGACACGACGCCTTATGCCATGCGCAGTGAGGAGCAGGAAAAACACTTTACCTTGCCGCTGACTTATCAGTCTGTGCTGGAAAAGCTGGATAATGTGACTGATATAGAAATCAAGCAAAAGGCTTTATCTTTTGCTACTAGAGATGCTGGTCAAGTCTGGCAAGTCCTGCAGGAACACGGCTGTACAATCGAAGAGATTGAAGTACGTAACCGTACCCTCTTGGATAGTATTTTTGAAACGACACAAGAATAGGAGAGTAATCATGAAAAATATGGCAAGTCTTATGAAGATTGAGTTGATTTTAATGAAGCGGCAGGCTGCTTATTATCTCTTGTCTATTGGTCTGCCCAGCGTCTTTTACCTGATTTTCTCAGGAATGATGTCTGGAAGTGATACGCCTGAACATGTGCTTCGAGGCTACCTTTTCTCTATGACTCTTTTTAGTATCATGTCTAGTGCCTTCTTTAGCATTCCAAGCACTTTGCAGTCTGATAAAAATAATAACTGGCAAAAAATGATTCAGCACTCGCCGATTTCTATGGTAAAATATTATATATCAAAGCTTTGCAGTACGCTGTTGACTTTTATGCTTTCCATAATCGTAGTCTTCTCGATTGGGCATTTTGTTCGCGGGGTTAATCTGCCAATGGTAGACTGGCTTCTTATTGCCGTGATCCTTCTAGTAGGAAGTGTGGTCTTTATTGCCATGGGGGTATTGGTCAGTCTTTTGCCAAGTGCTCAGCTCATGTCTGTTGTGGGCAATATCGTCTATATGGCACTGGCTGTTCTGGGCGGTCTATGGTTCCCTCTGACCATGTTCCCAAAATGGCTCCAGCCAATCGGTAAGTTGACGCCAAGTTATCAACTGATGCAAGTCGTGTCCTCTTATCTAGAACACCATCAGTTCAATGGCAAGGCAGCTTTGATTGTTCTGATTTATACGGTTTTGGTCAGCATTCTTGTGCTGCAGCTCAAAAAGCGAATTGAGGTAAAATAAAAGCATGTGGGAAAAGCTTAAACAAGTCCACTATATGTTTCATATTGCGCTGGTCTTTATCATCTTTCCAGTGGCGGGAGTAATCAGCGGGGAATACCCGCTTTTACTCTTGCTTGGGACAGCTATTTTTGTTGCGGCTTACTATGCGGTTTTGCTAAGTAACCATCGCCTTATTCAATTTTTTTCTTGGTGGTTCTTGGTTGTTTACATATACTATGGTTCTGTCTGGCTAAATACAGGTTTTACCTGGTATATTTTTTATCTATCTAATCTGCTGATTTATGAGCTGGATGATGTCTCGTTTAAATCCTGGCGTTTTTGGACCTTTATTGATTTGCAGCCTGCTATTGTGCTGACTAATTATTTGATGGGTCATGTTGGTCCAGCAGAACTACTCTTCTTTATTGTCACTTTTCTCTTTTCGGATGGTTTGACCTTTGGTCTCCATCGGATTCAGACGACCGAGCGAATCAAGGAAGAAAAGACCAAACAAAATGCCCAGCTGAATCTCTTTCTAGCAGAAAATGAGCGCAATCGGATTGGCCGTGACTTACATGATAGTCTAGGACATACCTTTGCTATGCTCAGTGTTAAGGCGGAGCTAGCTCAGCAGTTTTTGCAGATGGAAGCCTATGAAAAGGCAGCAAAAGAACTGCAGGAAGTGCAAGAGATCAGCAAGAAGTCCATGGCTGATGTTCGGCGGATTATTAACGATCTAAAGAATCGGACGCTGGACGAGGAACTAGTGACCATTCGAGCCATGCTGGAGATGAGCGGCGTTCAGGTAAAAATAGATAACCAGCTCAATATTGCCAGTATCCCACCGAGTCAGCAGTCAACAATCAGTATGATTTTGCTGGAGGCTGCTACCAATATTATTAAGCATGCCAAGGCTAAAAAGAGCAATTTTTCTTTGGTAAAGAAAAACGAAAAACTTGTTTTAGACATTCAGGATGATGGTTGTGGTTTTCAGAAGCTGACCGGACGGGAGTTGCATAGTATTCGAGAGCGGCTGTCTGCCTTATCAGGAAAGCTTGAGATTCTTAGCAGCCAAGATCCAACATGGATTCGAATTGAATTGCCATACGGAGGGAAGGAAGCATGAAACTTTTGTTAGCAGAAGATCAAAGTATGCTGAGAGATGCTCTAGCTCAGCTCTTGCAGCTGCAGCCAGATGTCGAAGAAGTCTATCAGGCCGCGGATGGGCAGAAGGCCATTGACTGTCTCAAGTCAGAAACTCTTGATGTAGCTATTTTGGACGTGGAAATGCCCCACCAGACCGGCCTAGATGTTCTCGAATGGGTTAAGGCCAATCGACCCAACATCAAGGTCATCATCGTCACAACCTTCAAGCGACCGGGCTACTTTGAGCGAGCTGTTAAGGCGGATGTAGATGCTTATGTGCTCAAAGAGCGCAGCATTGCGGATTTGATGAAAACCATCCATACCGTTCTAGATGGGCAAAAGGAATATTCGCCGGAATTGATGGAGGTGCTAATGACCAGTAGGAACCCTCTCTCTCAGCAGGAGAGGCTAGTCCTGCAAGCTGCGGCGACTGGCCTGTCCAATAAAGAAATTGCTGAAAAACTCTACCTGTCAAATGGAACGGTTCGTAACTATATGTCTGCTATTTTGACCAAGCTAGATGCTGAAAATCGAACAGAAGCAGTCCGAATCGGGCAAGAGAAAGGCTGGTTATAGCTGGGAGATTCAGCTTTGGAGAAAAGGTGGGATAAGATAGTTTTTAGCTAAAGAAAATATTTGTGTGAGGTATATTCCAACGGAGTGTCGGGACTATAAATATAGTTCTGACTTTTTATCTTTTATTAGAAAAAACATTCGGATTTAGAGAAAAAATGTAGAAAAACATTCTGCATGGCTTGCAATTTTTTTCAAAAATGTTATCATAGTAGAAAGCTTTTTGAATTTTTAGAAAATTGTAAATAAATGAAAGGGGAAGAATGGAGAAAATCAAATTAGAAACTTCTAAGACAGGCTCAGAGCTTGTGTTAGAAACCTTGAAAAATCTTGGTGTTGATACGATTTTTGGCTATCCCGGCGGCGCTGTACTGCCGCTTTATGATGCTATTTATAGTTTTGAAGGCATCCGTCATATTCTAGGCCGCCATGAGCAAGGCTGTGTTCACGAAGCAGAAGGCTATGCGAAGTCTACTGGGGAAATCGGAGTTGCAGTTGTGACTAGCGGTCCGGGAGCGACCAATGCCATTACCGGTATTGCCGATGCCATGAGTGATAGCGTCCCCCTTTTAGTCTTTACTGGTCAGGTAGCCAAGGCTGGGATCGGTAAAGATGCTTTTCAGGAAGCGGATATTGTTGGGATTACGACTCCTATTACCAAGTACAATTATCAGGTGCGGGAGACGGCAGAAATTCCGCGTATTATTACAGAAGCTATTCACATTGCGACGACAGGTCGTCCTGGGCCAGTCGTTATTGATTTGCCTAAGGATGTCTCGGCTCTGGAAACAGACTTTATCTACGACAGCAAGTTGCATCTGCCGAGTTACCAGCCGACTATTGAGCCTAATGAATTGCAGATTAAGAAGATTATCAAACAAATCTCTAAGGCTAAAAAGCCGGTCCTTCTTTCGGGAGGTGGTATTAGCTATGCCGAGGCAGCAGCGGAATTGGTTGCGTTTGCGGAGCGTTATCAGATTCCAGTGGTCACTAGCTTGTTAGGTCAGGGAACTATTGCGACAGACCATCCTTTGTTCTTAGGTATGGGTGGAATGCACGGTTCTTTTGCGGCCAATATTGCTATGACTGAGGCTGACTTTATGATTAGTATCGGCTGCCGCTTTGATGACCGTCTGACCGGTAATCCGAAAACCTTTGCCAAGAACGCTAAAGTAGCACATATTGATATTGACCCAGCGGAAATTGGAAAAATTATCAGCGTAGATATTCCTATCGTAGGGGATGCTAAGAAAGCCCTGCAGATGCTGTTGAATGAAGAGCAGGTGCATAATAATACCAGCAAGTGGATTGAAAAAGTAACGCAAGATAAGGAACGGGTTCGCTCATATGATAAGAAAGAACGTGTTGTACAGCCTCAAGCTGTCATTGAGCGCGTTGGTGAGCTGACCAAGGGTGATGCCATCGTTGTAACAGACGTTGGTCAGCACCAGATGTGGGCCGCCCAATATTATCCGTATAAAAACGAGCGTCAACTGGTAACGTCTGGTGGTCTAGGAACCATGGGCTTCGGTGTTCCAGCAGCGATTGGGGCTAAGATTGCCAACCCGGATAAGGAAGTGGTGCTCTTTGTTGGAGATGGTGGCTATCAGATGACAAACCAAGAGATGGCTATTCTCAATATCTATAAGATTCCGATTAAGGTCATCATGCTTAACAATCATTCGTTAGGCATGGTGCGCCAGTGGCAGGAAGCTTTCTATGATGGTCGTACCTCTGAGTCTGTCTTTGAAACATTGCCAGATTTCCAGCTCATGGCTCAGGCCTATGGTGTTAAATCCTATAAATTTGACAATCCGGAGACTATTGTCCAGGATTTGGAAGTGCTGAAGGAAGATGTACCGATGTTTATCGAGGTAGATATTTCTCGCAAGGAGCACGTTCTTCCAATGGTGCCGGCCGGCAAGAGCAATCATGAGATGTTGGGGGTGAAGTTCCATGCGTAGAATGTTGACAGCTAAACTCCAAAACCGTTCGGGGGTTCTGAACCGCTTCACGGGTGTCCTTTCCAGACGTCAGGTTAATATTGAGAGTATCTCAGTCGGAACGACGGAAAATCCGGAAGTATCCCGTATCACCATTATCATTGATGTGGCTTCATTGGCAGAAGTCGAGCAGATTATCAAGCAGCTCAATCGTCAGATTGATGTGATTCGAGTTCGAGATATCACGGACCGTCCTCACTTAGAGCGTGAAGTGATTCTGGTTAAGGTCTCAGCTCCAGCTGATAAGCGAGCAGAGATTCTGTCTATTATCCAGCCATTCCGGGCGACAGTTGTGGATGTAGCACCTAGCTCCATTACCGTTCAGATGACCGGTGATGCGGAGAAGAGCGAAGCCTTGCTTCGGGTCATCCGCCCATATGGTATCAAAAATATTGCTCGGACTGGAGCGACAGGCTTTACCCGAGATTAAACCAAACCTTGAATTTGTTAAAACCGCCTAACAGGCAATAAAAATAGAAAAGAGAGTAAAACTTATGGCAGTAACAATGGAATACGAAAAAGATGTAAAAGTAGCAGCACTTGACGGTAAGAAAATTGCCGTAATCGGCTATGGTTCACAAGGTCATGCTCATGCGCAAAACTTGCGTGATACTGGCCACGATGTGATTATCGGTGTTCGTCCTGGTAAGTCATTTGACAAGGCTAAAGAAGATGGCTTTGATACTTATACAGTAGCAGAAGCAGCTAAATTGGCTGATGTTATCATGATTTTGGCTCCAGATGAAATCCAACAAGATCTCTATGAAGCAGAAATCGCTCCAAACTTGGAAGCTGGAAACGCAGTTGGATTTGCTCATGGTTTTAACATCCATTTTGAATTTATCAAAGTTCCTGCTGATGTAGATGTCTTCATGTGTGCACCGAAAGGTCCTGGTCACTTGGTTCGCCGTACTTTCGAAGAAGGTTTTGGTGTACCAGCTCTGTATGCAGTTTATCAAGACGCTACTGGAAATGCCAAAGACATCGCAATGGACTGGTGTAAAGGTGTTGGTGCGGCTCGTGTTGGACTTCTTGAAACAACTTATAAAGAAGAAACAGAAGAAGATCTCTTTGGTGAACAAGCTGTGCTTTGTGGTGGTCTGACTGCCCTGATTGAAGCAGGATTTGAAGTCTTGACTGAAGCAGGCTATGCGCCAGAATTGGCTTACTTTGAAGTGCTTCACGAAATGAAACTGATTGTGGACTTGATCTATGAAGGTGGCTTCAAGAAGATGCGTCAATCTATCTCAAATACAGCCGAATATGGTGACTATGTATCTGGTCCGCGCGTGATTACTGAGCAAGTCAAAGAAAACATGAAGGCGGTCTTGGCTGATATCCAAAACGGTAAATTTGCGAACGACTTCGTTGATGACTATAAAGCTGGTCGTCCAAAACTGACTGCTTACCGCGAGCAAGCTGCTAATCTGGAGATTGAAAAGGTCGGTGCAGAATTGCGTAAAGCAATGCCATTCGTTGGTAAAAACGACGACGATGCTTTCAAGATTTACAATTAAGATAAAAAGCATATAAGACATTAGGGGTTGGAATGCGAATTCCCAGCCCCTTGTTTTGCTTGATAGAGAATAAACTGGAAAGACAGGGAAGGAAAAAATATGCTCAGAGCAAAAGATATCACGCATGCTCATAAAGTGTTAAAAGATGTGGTTGTCAATACACCTCTTGACTACGACCATTATTTGTCAGAGAAGTACCAGGCTAAGATTTACCTAAAGAAAGAAAATATGCAGCGGGTGCGCTCTTTTAAACTTCGTGGGGCTTATTATGCCATTTCTCAACTTAACGAAGAAGAACGTCAGCGTGGAGTTGTCTGTGCTTCTGCGGGAAATCACGCCCAAGGAGTGGCCTATACTTGTAAGGAAATGAAAATTCCAGCAACTATTTTTATGCCCATCACGACTCCTCAGCAGAAGATTGGCCAAGTCCGCTTCTTTGGTGGTGAATTTGTGGATATCAAGCTGGTTGGAGATACCTTTGATGCTTCGGCCAAGGCTGCGCTTGACTATACTAAGGCTGAAAACCGCACCTTTATCGATCCTTTTGATAATGAAGATGTCCAAGCTGGTCAAGGAACAGTGGCTTATGAAATCTTAGACGAGGCCAAGAGAGAAGCTATCGATTTTCATGCAGTTTTAGTACCAGTTGGTGGCGGCGGACTGATATCAGGAGTCTCAACCTATATCAAAGAAAGTCAGCCAGCTATCGAAGTTGTTGGTGTGGAAGCCAACGGTGCCCGCAGTATGAAAGCAGCTTTTGAAGCTGGAGGTCCGGTCAAGCTTAAAGAAATCGACAAATTTGCTGACGGCATCGCAGTACAGAAGGTTGGTGAGTCAACCTATGAGGTTACACAAAAGAATGTTCAAAACCTTATCGGTGTAGATGAAGGGCTTATTTCAGAGACCATCATTGACCTATACTCCAAGCAAGGGATTGTCGCAGAGCCAGCTGGTGCGGCAAGTGTTGCTGCTTTGGAAGTTCTGAGCGAGTATATCAAGGGGAAGACTATCTGTTGCATTATCTCAGGTGGTAATAATGACATCAACCGTATGCCAGAGATGGAAGAACGGGCGCTTATTTATGATGGTATCAAGCATTATTTCGTGGTTAACTTCCCGCAGCGTCCGGGTGCCCTGAGAGAATTTGTGAATGATATTTTAGGACCCAATGACGATATCACTCGTTTTGAATATATCAAGCGGGCAAGCAAGGGAACGGGACCAGTTTTGATTGGTATTTCTCTGGCAGATAAGCATGATTATGCTTCTTTGATTAACCGTATTGAGCAGTTTGATCCGTCCTTTATCAATCTGAACGGGAATGAAACACTCTACAATATGCTTGTCTGATTGTAAAGATATTTTAGCCTAATTTGTATGCTTTCGTTTGAAACTGCAAATTAAATATGTTAGAATATACTATAGTGAATCAAGGAGGCTTGAACATGTTTTTTATTCCATTTTTCTTTATCATATTGATCATAATCTTAATATTCTTGCTGCTTAGTGCAGTCTATGTGGTTCGTCAGCAATCTGTGGCAATCATTGAGCGTTTTGGACGCTATCACAAAACCAGCAGCAGTGGTATCAATTTTCGTCTTCCTTTAGGGATTGACAAGATAGCAGCTCGCGTTCAGCTGCGTTTGCTGCAGAGCGAGATTGTCGTTGAGACCAAGACACAGGATAATGTTTTCGTAACTATGAATGTTGCGACCCAGTATCGTGTAAATGAGAACAACGTAATTGATGCTTATTACAAACTTATGCGGCCAGAAGCACAGATTAAGTCCTATATTGAAGATGCCCTTCGTTCCTCCGTTCCAAAACTGACCTTGGATGAGCTCTTTGAAAAGAAGGACGAAATTGCCCTAGAGGTCCAAAAACAGGTAGCTGAAGAAATGTCGACCTATGGCTATATCATTGTCAAAACCTTGATTACCAAGGTTGAGCCTGATGCTGAAGTTAAACAGTCTATGAACGAAATCAATGCGGCGCAGCGTAAGCGTGTGGCTGCTCAGGAATTGGCTGAAGCGGATAAGATTAAGATTGTGACAGCTGCCTCTGCAGAAGCTGAGAAAGACCGCCTGCATGGGGTTGGTATTGCCGAGCAGCGGAAGGCCATTGTGGATGGTTTGGCAGATTCGATCAAGGAATTGAAGGGCGCCAACATTGAGTTGACAGAAGAGCAGATTATGTCTATTCTTTTGACCAATCAGTACCTGGATACGCTGAATAATTTTGCAGATAGTTCGGGTAATAATACCATCTTCCTTCCAGCAAATCCAGAAGGTGTCGAAAGTATTCGGACTCAGATACTTTCAGCCCTCAAAGCTAAGTAAAGAAAATTCAGAATTATTTAATTTGTTCGAATTTGGTTTGTTTAAGTTGACAAACTGTATAAAAACAATTATAGTAGTTGATGTAGCTAGAATAGAGAGGAGTAAGAAATGGCTAAATCTAATTTCGAGAAAGTAGAATCTGTTGTTAGTTGGGTACGTGATAAGAAGATCACTGGTTACCGTATTAGTAAAGAAACAAATGCACGTGAAATGTCTATCATTGCTCTTGCTCAAGGACGTGCAAAAGTGAAAAATATCTCTTTTGAAACAGCTCTTGGCTTGATTGATTTCTACGACAAAAACCATGAAAAATTTGAAGACTAAACTTCAAAATTGTGCAACTGATATTGCTCATTAAATCAAAAAAGGAATCTGGACTTAGTTCCAGATTCCTTTTTTTGTTTTTGAAAATAGAAGTAATTTAGCTGAGGAAGCGTTGCAGGAATTCTTTAGTTCTTTCTTCTTTGGGATTGGTGAAGATATCCTGCGGGCTGCCAGCTTCAGCAATGACGCCCTTGTCCATAAAGATAACATGGCTGGAAACATCACGGGCAAATTCCATTTCGTGGGTCACGACAATCATTGTCAGCCCTTCCTGAGCTAGTTCTTTCATGATTTTCAGAACTTCACCGACCATTTCAGGGTCGAGGGCTGAAGTCGGCTCGTCAAAGAGGATGGCATCAGGATTCATGGAGAGGGCGCGGGCAATAGCGACCCGCTGCTTCTGACCTCCTGAGAGTTGCTTAGGCTTGGCCTGCCAGTATTGCTCGCCCATGCCAACTTTGTTGAGGTTTTCTTTGGCAATTTTCTCGGCTTCTGACCGTTCTTTTTTCAGAACTGTTGTCTGAGCGACGATAGTGTTTTCAAGGACATTAAGATTCTCGAAGAGATTGAAAGACTGAAAGACCATGCCCAGCTTTTCACGGTAATGGGTCAAGTCGTAATTCTCGTCCAGAACATTCTTGCCGCGATAGAAAATCTGTCCGCCAGTTGGCGTTTCCAGAAGGTTAATGGAGCGCAGGAAGGTTGACTTTCCGCTGCCGGAGCTGCCGATGATGGAAATCACTTCTCCTTTATGAACGGTGAGGGAGATGTCCTTGAGGACTTGGTTTTCACCGTAGGACTTCTTGAGGTTTTTAATTTCTAAAATGGTTTCTGTCATGATTTTACTTCTCCTGTCTGCATTTGATTGGCACCTGTCGTGTAGTTGTCTGTGTCGAAGCGTTTTTCAACATAGCGCAGGATGCGTGTCACGCTGAATGTCAGGACAAAGTAGATTACAGCGATGATGGTAAAGGTTTGGAAGTATTGGTAGGTCTGGGTAGCGATAGTATTTCCAGAGAAATAAAGCTCGACTACCGAGATAACGTTCAGCACAGATGTATCCTTGATATTGATGACAAATTCGTTACCGGTTGCGGGCAGAATATTGCGGACGACCTGAGGCAGAACAATCTTGCGCATGGTCTGACCATGAGTCATACCCAGTGCTGTTGCGGCTTCAAATTGCCCTTTATCAACAGCAAATATACCACCGCGGACAATCTCACTCATATAAGCTCCAGTATTGATGGAGACGATGAAAATGGCCGCGATAGTTCGGTCGATAGAGATTCCGAAAGCCTGGGCTGTTCCGTAGTAGATAACCATGGACTGAACAATCATTGGAGTTCCACGGAAAATCTCAATATAGATATTTAAGAACCAGCCGAAGATTTTTTGCAGTGATGCCAGGAGTTTATTCTTAGAAGCTGGTGCCGTCCGATAAACTCCAATCAGCAGTCCGATGATGAGGCCTGCAATGGTTCCTGTTATCGAAATAAGCAAGGTCAACCCAGCTCCGCGTAGGAATTGAGGCCAGTTTTCAGCCAGAATCTTAGCAACTTGACTGAAGAATGATTCATTCGTTGTTTCACTATCCGTATCAACAGGCTGTTTCTGAATCATCTCATCCATCAGCTTGACTTGGTCATTGGTAGTAATCTTAGCGATTGCTGCATTGGCTTGCTCGATACGATTGTCATCCTTGCGCATCCCGATAGCAATGGAAGCGTCTTCTTCGCCGACTTCAAAACCTTTCTCAAATTGAATCATTTTGAAGTTGGAGTTGGCAGCTTCTGCAGTTAAGGCTTCTGGCCGCTCAGAGATATAGCCATCAATAACCCTGGATTCCAAGGCTTGACGCATCTGGGCAAAATCGCCCATAGCTGTTTCTTTTTTTGCGCCAGGCAGCTGGTCAATGAGATTGTAGAGGTAAACTCCTTGCTGGGAAGTAATTTTAGCGTCTTTGAAGTCTTCTAGAGTCTTAGCGGATGCATATTTTCCATCTTTACGAACTAGGAGAACTGGCTCGCTGGTGTAGTAACTGTTGGAAAAGGCGATTTCCTTTTTCCGCTCGGCAGTTGGACTCATACCAGCAATAATCATATCAATCTTGCCAGAGGTCAGAGCAGGAATCAAGCCATTCCAAGAAGTCTTGACAACCAGAGGTTCCTTGCCCATCTCTTGTGCAATTTTTTTGGCAATCTGCACATCGTATCCGTTGGCATATTGGTTGGTGCCTTCGATTTTTACAGCACCGTTGGAATCATCATCCTGAGTCCAGTTGAAGGGAGCGTAGGCTGCCTCCATACCGATTCTCAGGTAGTCATCGGCCTGAATAACATGGACCGTTCCTAAGGTGACCAGGAGGGCTGTAAATAAAGTGAGTAATAATTTCTTCATGGGATTCTCCTGCTTATCTAATAATAGTTCTTCCTATTCTACCGAAAATAGTTCCTCTTTTCAATCTCGGTAAGCCCTTACTTGATAAAAATGATATAATAGAGCAAAGTATCTGTAAAGAGAGGTTGAATATGAAGCGATATTTTTATCTTCTGTTGGTTTTATTTTCCTGCCTTTGTTTTGGTCGGGTTGTCTCGGCTGTTGACTATGATATTGAATCCTATCAAGGCGATCTGGCCTTGCGTGAGGACAATACAGCTACCTACACAGAGAAAGTGACCTACAAGTTTAATGACGACTACAATGGTCAAATTGTCTCGCTGGGCTCGGCTGGAAAGATGCCCAATGGCTTTGCTATTGATGGAAATCCGACGGTCTCGATTCTGACCAATGGTGAGACTGATGTGGACTTTAGACCAGAAATCAAAGATTTGGGCGATGGTTATGAGGTCAAAATCTATAATTCAGGCTACGATGGTGACCGAGTCATAGTCACTGTGACTTGGCAGTTGAGAAATCTCCTTTTTCTTCACAGGGATATTGCTGAGCTCAACTGGACTCCTATCAGCGACTGGGATCAGGGGATAGGAGAAGTCGTTTTGACAGTTTCTGGCTTGAGCAATCCAGATAAGAGCGAGCTTTTTGCTCATAGTGGCTACTTTGGAACCCAGCCTTTCGTGGATAAGGATGGCACCGACTATCTGGTCAAACTCAATGGAATTGGCTCGGGTGATAATGTCGAGCTCCACGGCTATTGGGATCGACAAGCGGTCTCTCTTGTGTCCCAGAATGAAGACGAGAGCGACTACTTGCCAACCTTTAAAGCTCAAGAAGAAAAAATTGCCCGCAAGACGGTCTTTTACCGGCAACTAGGAGAAATTTATATGCCCTTGCTGCTCTTATGTGCCATCCTTGCAGCGGCTATTCTTTATTTTGTCTTTGCCCAGAAGATCAAGCCTAAGCAGTCTTATCCCAAGAATGCCCGTCTATACGAAGCTCCTCAGGACTTGGCTCCCCTTGTCTTGGCGGAAAATATTTACGCAGTAGACATGGAGGATGTCGATCCGACTAGGGGCGGTAAGGCAGTGCTGAACTTTGAAAACATGGTTCAGGCGACTTTGTTAGACCTGCTGGATAGGGGTAATCTCCTCCTGCAGGGAGATGCTGAAAATCCTGTTCTGCAAATAGCAACCTATGATGGGCTAGCGGACTTTGAGAGACGTTTTTTGGGCATGGCTTTTAATAAGCAATCCCAGGCTAGGGTGAAAGATCTCTTTTCAGCCTATCAAATTTCAGAAGATATTTATAAGCACAAGTCTTCTGCAGATGAGTCCTATATCCGTAACATTGGTAGTAATATCAAGTCCTTATTTACTAACAGTTTGCGCTCCTTATCTAAAGAAGTGCGATCGGAAGGCAAGCGTTTGGATCTCTTTAGTCACTACCGGCCTCTTAAAGTTCAGGAAAAGAGATTACTGATTACTGCCATTATTCTAGCTAGTGCTGTTTTACTATTTTCTCTTGGATTTTTATTTGTCTACTTGGGCGCTTTTGGAGGCTTTATCTGGGTATATATTCCCTTAGCACTGATGGGGCTTGTTTTGATTCTCATTTTTGCTAGTAAGGCACAGCTTTATTGGCGAGATGGCGTCCTGAATGATGAAGGCGCGCATGATTACTATCTGTGGAGAAGTTTTTCCAATATGCTGCGAGATATTGCCCATCTGGACAAGACAGAAATCGAAGGCATTATCCTTTGGAACCGTCTCTTGGTCTATGCGACCCTCTTTGGCTATGCAGATCGTGTCAGCCGTGTCATGGCTCTGCGCCAGATTCACTTGCAAAATCCATCTATGGACAGCTATGTTCAGGCTAACCTGCACTATGCCTTCTATAGCAGTATGCACAGTTTCTCAAACTACGGCCATGTAGCCACCACAGCCAGCAATTTCTCTGTCTCATCTGGCGGAAGTTCAGGTGGTGGGTTCTCCGGCGGCGGAGGCGGCGGAGGCGGTGGAGCTTTCTAATAGACAAGCTCTCTGCTAGCAAGAAAAGTTATCGTACTGGCTTTTCCTAGCCTTGAAATTGTGATATAATAAGACCTAATACTCTTTGGGAATTTAACTGTGACTTTCCTTGAGTAGACCCTTGTTTCAGGAGTATTCTATGTTTATCATTGAAATTTTTATCTCTATTATTTACGGTATCATCGAAGGAATCACAGAATGGCTACCGATTTCCAGTACAGGGCACTTGATTTTGATTCAAGACTTTATCCAGTATAAAAATCAAAGTCCAGCCTTTATGGAAATGTTTAATGTCGTTATCCAGCTGGGAGCAATTTTGGCGGTCGTCGTCATCTATTTTGACAAGCTCAACCCTTTTAAACCAGGCAAGTCAGCACGTCAGGTTCAAAAGACCTGGCAGCTTTGGGCCAAGGTGGTCGTGGCAGCCTTGCCGGCTGCTGTTATCGGCTTATTCTTGGATGATTGGTTTGAAGCACATTTCTACAATCTGGTCTCTGTGTCAGTGATGTTGATTGTTTATGGGGCTGCCTTTATCTATCTGGAAAGACGCGAACAAGAGGAGCCTGTCGTGACAGATTTAGCCTCTCTTCCTTACAAGACTGCCTTGCAAATTGGTCTCTTTCAGATTCTAGCTCTCTTTCCTGGGACTAGCCGTTCTGGTGCCACCATTGTCGGCGGTCTCTTGAATGGTGTCAGTCGTTCTGTCGTGACAGAGTTCACTTTCTATCTGGGGATTCCCATTATGTTTGGCGCTAGTGGCTGGAAAATTCTTAAGTTTATCAAGAATGGGAACAGTCTGGGATTTGGGCAAATTTTCTTGCTCTTAGTTGCCATGGGGGTGGCCTTTGGTGTCAGTCTAGTCGTGATTCGTTTCCTGACAGACTACGTCAAAAAGCATGACTTTACAATTTTTGGGAAATATCGGATTGGTCTAGGCGGCGTGCTTCTGGTTTATGCAGCCATCAAAGTTTTGATGGGATAAAAAGGCAATTTTAATGTTTCCCTGACTATCTCATGCAGTGAAATAAGAAGCTCTCGGAATTTTCTGAGAGTTTTTTCTTGTAAGGAATCTTTTCTTTCCAACAACTTCCATTTTCAGAGCAATACTAGCTATTTTTTGAAATACAGGGGATTTTTTAGTATAATGGTAGGACTAGAAGTGTATGAGGTAGAGATATGGAAATGAAACAGATTAGTGATTCGACCATAAAAATCACGATTCAGCTGGAAGATTTGGAAGAGCGTGGCATGGAAATGGCCGATTTCTTGGTTCCCCAAGAAAAGACGGAAGAGTTTTTCTATACCATCTTAGATGAGTTGGAAATGCCGGATAATTTTTTGGACAGCGGTATGCTGAGTTTCCGTGTGACGCCTAAGCCAGATAAGGTGGATGTTTTTGTTACCAAGTCTAAGTTGGATAAGAATCTGAGTTTTGAGGATTTGGCAGATCTGCCAGACATGGATGAGCTATCTCATATGTCTCCAGATGAATTCCTCAAGACACTGGAAAAGAGCATTTTTGAAAAGAGTAAGGAAGACATAGAAGCAGTTCAATCTTTGGAAACAGCCGAAGCGGAGGAAGGGGAGCAGCTTTCTCAGGAGGCGGCCGATGAGCAGTCAGCAGAAAATGCAGAGCGCTATATATACTATATCCTGCGTTTTGAAGATATCAAGGCTGCTGCGACCTTTGCCCAGACGGTGGACTATAAGATTGACTTATCAGAGCTTTATAAGTATGATTCAGCTTATTATTTGACGATTTTGGTAGACGTTGAAGGCTGCCCAGAGCGCTATCCAGCTTGGCTCTTGGCTAAAATGCGTGAGTTTGCAGATGATTCGGATATTACTCGGGCAGTGCTACAGGAGCACGGGCACCTGCTCTTGGTGACAGATGCTGTCTCCGGTCTGCAAAAGGTTGAATGCCTATGATTACTTTTCCTTTAAAGTTTATCTTGGTATTGCTGGGAACTTTTTTTATCGGGGTGATTCTGACACCCTTGGTTCGACTCCTAGCCTTTAAGATTGGTGCGGTAGATTATCCCAATGCTCGCCGCATCAATAAAAAGCCCATGCCTAGCAGTGGCGGGTTGGCGATTGTAGCGGCCTTTTCTATCTCTACTCTGCTCTTGATGCCGCAGATTGTTGCTGTAGATTTTTTTGGACAGACCTATTTTGATTATGTTTGGCCGGTTGTACTAGGTGGTTTGATTATTGCTTTTACAGGGCTGATTGATGATATCAAAGAGCTGTCGCCTATGCTGAAAATGGGTGGGATTGTTCTAGCAGCCAGTCTAATCTGGTGGCTGACAGACTTCCGATTGGATGATTTTAAGCTTCCTTTTGGCGGACCTTTCCTGCATTTTGAGCCTTGGCTGTCCTATATTTTGACAGTGGTGTGGATTATTTCTATCACCAATGCAGTTAATTTGATTGACGGTCTGGATGGTCTGGTAAGTGGGGTGTCCATCATCTCCTTGGTGACGATGGGGATTGTTTCTTACTTCTTTTTGCCCCAGCATAATCTCTTTTTGACCTTGACTATTTTCGTCTTGGTCTTGTCAATTGCAGGCTTTTTCCCTTACAATTACCACCCAGCTATCATTTATCTTGGTGATACAGGAGCCCTCTTCATCGGCTTTATGATTGCTGTTCTGTCCCTACAAGGGCTAAAAAATGCGACGGCTGTTGCGGTCGTGACTCCTATGATTATCTTAGGGGTGCCGATTACGGATACTTTTCTGGCGATTATCCGCCGTACTCTATCTGGTCAGAAATTCTACACACCTGACAAGCACCATCTCCATCACAGACTCTTGTCCTTGGGATTGACTCACCGAGGAACAGTGTTGGTTATCTATGGGATTTCACTGGTCTTTGCCATGATTTCTCTCTTGTTGAATGTTTCCAGTCGAATTGGGGGCGTGCTCTTGATGATTGGCTTACTTCTGGGAGTTGAGCTCTTTGCTGAGTTGGTCGGAGTTTTGGGACCTAATCGTACTCCTTTGCTCAATATTCTCCGCTTTATTGGGAATTCCTCCTACCGAGAGGAAGTTCGGCGGAAATGGCGTCAAAAGAGGGATAAATAAGAATAGCTCTAAACAAAATAAAAGCCTTTTGGGCTTTTTTTTGGTATACTAAAGTATGTAAATCAGCTAAGCAAAGAAAGGAAAAAGAAATGTCTGTCTTAGAAATCAAAGATCTTCATGTTGAAATCGAAGGGAAAAAAATTCTCAAAGGAGTGAATCTCACTCTGAAAACGGGAGAGGTTGCAGCCATCATGGGCCCAAATGGAACAGGGAAGTCAACCTTGTCTGCAGCTATCATGGGTAATCCTAACTACGAAGTGACTCAAGGAGAGGTGCTTTTTGATGGGGTCAATATTTTGGAGCTGGAAGTGGATGAGCGTGCTCGCATGGGACTCTTCCTGGCTATGCAATACCCTAGTGAAATTCCTGGCATTACTAATGCAGAGTTTCTCCGTGCTGCCATGAATGCTGGCAAAGAAGACGAGGAAAAAATCTCCGTCCGCGACTTTATCATGAAGCTGGATGAAAAGATGGAACTGCTCAACATGAAAGAAGAAATGGCTGAGCGTTATCTTAATGAAGGTTTCTCCGGTGGTGAAAAGAAGCGCAACGAAATCCTGCAGTTGCTCATGCTAGAGCCGACTTTTGCGCTCCTGGATGAGATTGATTCAGGTCTGGATATCGATGCTCTTAAGGTTGTGTCCAAAGGGGTTAATGCTATGCGCGGTGAAGGCTTTGGTGCTATGATTATCACCCACTACCAACGCCTGCTCAACTATATCACTCCAGATGTGGTTCATGTCATGATGGATGGTAAAGTCGTTCTTTCTGGCGGTCCAGAATTGGCAGTCCGCTTGGAGAAAGAAGGCTATGCTAAATTGGCTGAAGAGTTGGGCTTCACCTATACCGAAGAAGCCTAGTCAAACATTCTTTTGACTTTGATAAAAGATAGGAGAATGACATGACTAAAGAATTGATTCAAGAATTTTCACAGCTACATGCAGAGCCAGATTGGCTCTTTCAACTGCGCCAGCAGGCCTTTGATAAAATTGACCAGTTAGAATTGCCACGTATTGAGCGGGTTAAATTTCACCGCTGGAATCTGGGAGACGGCCGTATTTCAGAGAGCGAGCCGCTGACAAGTGTTCCAGACTTTACCGCACTTGATGACAATCTCAAACTTGTTCAGGTGGGAACTCATACTGTTCTGGAGCAATTGCCGGCTGATTTGGCAGCACAAGGTGTGATCTTCACAGATTTCCACACAGCTTTGGAAGAGATTCCAGAGCTGGTAGAGAAGCATTTTATGTCTGCGGTCAAGTACGACGAGGACAAATTGGCAGCTTACCACACTGCCTATTTCAACAGCGGTGCCGTTCTTTATGTGCCGGACAATGTTGAGATTGACCAGCCAATTGAAGGAATTTTTTATCAGGACAGCGAAAGCGATGTTCCTTTTAACAAGCATATTTTGATTATCGCAGGCAAGCATTCCAAGGTTAACTACTTGGAACGCTTGGAGACTTATGGTGAGGGCTCTGTTCCAGTAACAGCCAATATCACTGTCGAAGTTATTGCTCAGGCTGGAGCTCAGATTAAGTTTTCAGCTATTGATCGCTTGGGCGAAAATGTCACAGCTTATATCAGTCGTCGTGGCAAGCTGGATAATGATGCCATGATTGACTGGGCCATCGGCGTTATGAACGAAGGCAATGTTGTGGCTGACTTTGATAGCGACCTCTATGGCAAGGGTAGCCATGCGGATATGAAGGTGGTGGCTCTCTCAAGCGGTAAGCAGGTTCAGGGGATTGATACCCGCGTAACTAACTATGGCTGCAACTCTATCGGAAATATCCTGCAGCACGGGGTTATTCTGGAAAAAGGGACCTTGACCTTCAATGGTATCGGCCATATTATCAAAGGGGCTAAGGGAGCAGATGCCCAGCAGGAAAGTCGGGTTCTCATGCTGTCTGACCAGGCTCGCTCAGATGCTAACCCAATCCTCTTGATTGATGAAAACGATGTGACGGCTGGTCACGCGGCTTCTATCGGCCAGGTGGATCCAGAGGATATGTATTACCTCATGAGTCGGGGTCTTGATAAGGCAACAGCAGAGCGCTTGGTCGTGCGCGGCTTCTTAGGCTCAGTGATTGTAGAAATCCCTGTTAAGGAAGTCCGTGATGAAATGATTGAAAATATCGATATTATTCTCGCAAAAAGATAAAAAGCTGGGCCTTGTCCCGTATTAGTTAGATAGGAGTCTTCATGTCTGGATTTAATGCAGAAGCAATCAAGCAAGATTTTCCCATTTTGGACCAAATTGTCAATGATGAGCCTTTGGTTTATTTGGACAATGCGGCGACGACCCAGAAACCTAAGCAGGTGCTGGAAGCTATCGAGGGCTACTATCTTAGAGACAATGCCAATGTCCACCGCGGTGTGCATACGCTAGCCGAGCGGGCGACGGCAGCCTATGAAGCAGCCCGAGAAAGAGTTCGTTCTTTTATCAATGCAGCTTCAAGCAGAGAAGTCCTCTTTACGCGAGGAACCACGACGGGACTTAACTGGGTGGCTCAGTTTGCGACTGAAAGGTTGCAGCCTGGTGATGAAGTGCTGATTTCTATCATGGAGCACCATTCCAATATCATTCCTTGGCAGGAAGCTTGTAGGAAGACTGGAGCCAAGTTGGTCTATGTCTATCTCAAAGACGGTGCTCTGGATATGGAAGATTTCCGTGCCAAGCTCAATGAGCGAACCAAGTTTGTCTCTCTGGCTCATGCTTCTAACGTCCTTGGAGTTATCAATCCCATCAAGGAGATTGCCCAACTGGTTCATCAGCGAGGAGCACTTTTGGTGGTGGATGGAGCTCAATCCATTCCGCACATGAAGATTGATGTGCAGGATTTGGATGTGGACTTCTTTGCCTTTTCGGGACATAAGATGGCTGGTCCGACCGGTATCGGGGTTCTCTATGGCAAGGAAGAATTGCTAGAGCAGATGTCACCAGTCGAGTTCGGTGGCGAAATGATTGATTTCGTCTATGAGCAGGAAGCGACCTGGAAGGAATTGCCTTGGAAGTTTGAGGCTGGAACGCCAAATATGGCAGGAGCAATCGGTCTTGCAGCAGCCATTGAATATTTGGAAGACTTGGGTATGGATGCTATTGCCCAGCATGAGCAGGACCTGATTGCCTACGTATTTCCTAAGCTGCAGGCAGTGGAAGGTTTGACCATTTATGGCTCTCAGGATTTGGCCCAGCGATCAGGTGTGATTGCCTTTAACCTGGATGGTCTCCATCCGCATGATGTCGCGACGGCTCTAGACTACGAAGGAGTAGCTGTTCGGGCGGGTCACCATTGTGCCCAGCCTTTGCTCACCTATCTACAGGTGCCAGCGACTGTGCGTGCCAGCTTCTATATCTACAATACTTATGCGGATTGCGACAAGCTGGTAGATGCTATAGAAAAGACAAAGGAGTTTTTCAATGGCGCTTTCTAAGTTAGACAGTCTTTACAAGGCGGTTGTGACGGACCACTCGGATCACCCCCATCATCATGGTAAGCTAGAAGATGTAGAGCAAGTAGTTCTCAATAACCCGACCTGTGGTGATGTTATCAGCTTGTCTGTGAAGTTTAATGCTGAAAACCACATTGAGGATATTGCCTTTGTGAATTCCGGCTGTACCATTTCAACGGCTTCGGCCAGCATGATGACGGATGCGGTTCTGGGCAAGACAAAAGAGCAGGCACTGGAGTTAGCGGAAGTTTTCTCACAGATGGTTCAGGGCAAGGAAGACAGTCGCCAGAAAGAATTGGGAGATGGAGCCTTTTTAGCAGGCGTTGCCAAATTCCCGCAGCGAATTAAGTGTGCGACCTTGGGTTGGAATGCCCTCAAGCGAGCAATTGAAGAAGATAAAAAGTAAGAATGTGAAAGGAAATTATGTCAGAAGAAAGAGTAGAACCAAAACCGATTGATCTCGGTGAGTACAAGTTTGGTTTTCATGACGATGTTGAGCCTGTTCTCTCGACAGGGAAAGGGCTGAATGAAGCGGTCATTCGTGAGCTTTCTGCAGCCAAGGATGAACCAGAATGGATGCTGGATTTCCGCCTCAAATCCTACGAGGCTTTCAAGAAGATGCCGATGCAGACTTGGGGGCCGGATTTGTCGGAAATTAATTTTGATGACTTGATTTATTATCAAAAGGCCTCTGATAAGCCTGCTAGAAGCTGGGATGAAGTGCCTGAGAAGATCAAGGAAACCTTTGAGAAGATTGGGATCCCAGAAGCAGAGCGAGCATACCTCGCTGGAGCGGCTGCTCAGTATGAGTCCGAAGTGGTCTACCACAATATGAAGGAAGAGTTCCAAAAGCTAGGAATTGTCTTTACGGATACCGACTCAGCTCTTAAGGAATACCCAGAGCTCTTCAAGCAGTATTTTGCTAAATTGGTCCCTCCAACAGATAACAAACTAGCAGCTCTCAACTCCGCCGTCTGGTCAGGTGGTACCTTCATCTATGTGCCAAAAGGTGTCAAGGTAGATGTTCCCTTGCAGACTTATTTTCGGATTAACAATGAAAATTCGGGTCAGTTTGAGCGGACTTTGATTATTGTTGATGAGGGCGCTAGCGTCCATTATGTTGAGGGATGTACAGCTCCGACTTATTCCAGCAATAGCTTGCATGCTGCGATTGTTGAAATTTTTGCCCTTGATGGTGCCTATATGCGCTACACCACTATTCAAAACTGGTCCGACAATGTCTATAATCTCGTGACCAAGCGGGCGCGGGCCATGAAAGATGCGACAGTTGAGTGGATTGACGGGAACCTTGGTGCGAAAACAACTATGAAGTATCCGTCTGTCTATCTGGATGGGCCTGGAGCGCGAGGAACCATGTTGTCTATTGCCTTTGCCAATACCAATCAGCACCAAGATACAGGGGCTAAGATGATTCACAATGCTCCGCATACCAGTTCATCTATCGTGTCTAAGTCCATTGCTAAAGGCGGAGGTAAAGTGGACTACCGCGGTCAAGTGACCTTTGGAAAGAATTCACAGAAATCCGTCAGCCATATTGAGTGTGATACGATTATCATGGATGATATTTCAGCGTCAGATACCATTCCTTTTAATGAAATTCATAATTCTCAGGTTGCTCTGGAGCATGAGGCCAAGGTTTCTAAGATTTCAGAAGAGCAGCTCTACTATCTCATGAGCCGGGGCTTGTCCGAATCCGAAGCAACCGAAATGATTGTCATGGGCTTTGTCGAGCCTTTCACCAAAGAACTGCCTATGGAGTATGCTGTTGAGCTTAACCGTCTCATCAGCTATGAAATGGAAGGATCAGTTGGGTAAAACTTTAAATCACTGCTTGAAGACACGCATTGCGAGTTAATATTCAAAGAAGTTTGCTAGTTCTAGTCCAACATTTACAAAACATACAAAACAACCGCGAATCATTTGATTCGCGGTTGTTCTTTATAGTTTCTCGTTGACATAGCGGACGAAGTCATTCCACCAGACCTTGAAGAAAATACTTTTTTCCACCTCTTGGCCTGCCACCATTGTGACAGAGGGTGCTTTGTTTTCCAGATAGCCTTGGCCGATCGGTTCAGGGTCGGTATAGGTCAAGGTGCCGAGTTCAGTATTTTTTTTCAGCGGAGCTTGGAATCCTTTTTCGTTGGTAGAAAATTCCACCTTGTGTTCCGCCTGATTGGCGATGCGCTCAATGATAGTAAAGTCCTTACTTGCAACAGCTGGCACGGTCTTTTGCTTGCCGTCAATAACGGTTGAATGGCTTTTATTGTAGGCTTCCCCCTCAGCCACAATGGTCGTTTGAGTGAAGTTTTGCGAAACATAGTTCATCAAAGAGGCCGTGGCTACAAAGCGTGCGTAGGGGTCACCGTCAGTTTGCTCAACGTCCAGCACAACAGTAATCATGCGGATACCATTTTCAGTAGTCGTTGCAACAAAGGAAGATCCTCCCTTCTCCGAACTGCCGGCTTTGAGTCCGTCTACACCTGAGCGGAAGTTGGACTGGTTTTCCAGCATGAAGTTATAATTTTCCAGACTCGTCCCCGCAATTTTGGCCGTGGACTTGGACGTGATGTCTGTCACTTGAGGGAAGTCCATAATCAGATGCCGGCTGATAACAGCCAAGTCGTAGGCGCTGAATTTGTTTTCAGTGTCCTTGCTTTTTTTAGCTGTGCTAGCTGAGGCAGTATAGCCTGTTTCTTCAGATGCGTATTCCACAAGAAGAGTATTCAGCCCGGTGGAGTTCACAATAGTAGCATCTGTGATTCCCCATTCTTTGAGCTTGGCCTTCATCATTTGGACGAAATTTTCTTCGCTGCCCCCAACCTTCTCAGCCAAGGCAATCGTGGCACTGTTGGAGCTGGACATCAAGGAAGCGGCAATCAAGTCCTTGACTTTGTAACGTTTGGCTTCCAAAGGGACATTACTGATATTTGGATTCGCTGTCAGATTGTAGGCGTAGTCTGAAATATCAACATAGGTATCGGCAGTCAGATCTCCTCTGTCAATGGCTTCATAGACCAGATAGACGGTCAAAAGATTGGTAATAGAGCCAACTTCAATCGGAGTATTAGCATCTTTTTCGTAGAGAATCTTTCCGGAAGTAGCGTCTACAGCCATTGCACTCTTAGCTGCAATGTTGAAATCATCTGCTGCAACCTTGCTGGCGGTCATTCCGACCAAAACTAGTAAACATAGGAATAATCGTTTCATTTCTTTCCCCTAAAACAAGATATAACCATTGTATCATAAAAAGCTCTTTTCTTTCACAAATGAAGGATAATAAAAATATTACAGAATAGATGTAAAAAGGCGCTGATATTGACTTTAAACGCATTTTTATAAAGTTTAGCATAGAAAAATATGACAATAATTAAAAAATATTTGAAATAACACAGTTTATAAGGCTGAAAAATAGAAAATTATTACTTTTTTACATAAAGCGTTTACTTTTTTAGAAAAATATTGTATAATAATACAATATACTGAATTGAGAAGGAGAATGCTCATGAAAAAATCTAAATGGTTGGCCATTACTGGACTGACAGTCGTGTCAACACTGATTTTAGCTGCTTGTGGAAACTCTAGTGCCAGCAATACCTATTCTTATGTCTATTTGAGTGACCCTGATACTTTGGACTATGTCAATTCAAATCGGGCTACTACGTCCGATGTTATTACAAACTTGGTGGACGGCCTTTTAGAAAATGATAAATATGGCAATTTGGTTCCATCTATTGCGGAAGACTGGACTGTTTCAAAGGATGGTTTGACCTATACCTATAAGCTTCGTAAAGATGCTAAGTGGTACACATCAGATGGTGAAGAATATGCAGAGGTTAAAGCACAAGACTTTGTAGCAGGTTTGAAGCACGCGGCAGATGAAAATTCTGAAGCTCTTCCTATCGTCCAAAGCTCTATCAAAGGCTTGGATGCCTATGTCAAAGGAGAGTCTAAAGACTTCTCAACAGTTGGAGTAAAAGCAGTTGATGACCACACGGTCGAATACACGCTCAACCAGCCAGAAAGCTACTGGAACTCTAAGACGACCATGGGGATTCTGTTCCCCATCAATGAGGATTTCTTGAAGTCACAAGGCAAAGATTTTGGTACCGTAAAACCTTCTTCCATTCTTTATAACGGACCTTATGTTCTGAAAGCATTCACTTCTAAGTCTGTCATTGAATATGCTAAAAACCAGAACTATTGGGATAAGGACAATGTCAAGGTTGAAAATATAAAACTGACTTATTTTGATGGTTCGGATCAGGAATCCTTGATCCGCAACTTCTCAGACGGGGCTTATTCTCAAGCACGGCTTTACCCTACGAGCTCTAACTATGCTTCTGTAGAAAAGCAGTACAAAGACAATATTATTTACACACCACAGAATTCAACTAGTTTCTATTTTGCTTTCAATCTGAATCGTAAGACTTATAATCATTCGTCTAAGACATCAGATGCTCAAAAGGCATCAACTACAGCTGCTATTCAAAATAAAGACTTCCGTCAGGCAATCAACTTTGCCTTTGACCGGACATCTTTTGGAGCTCAGATGAATGGTAAAGATGGGGCGACTAAACTCATCCGTAGCTTGCTAGTTCCTCCTAGCTTCGTGCAGGTTGATGGCAAAGACTTTTCAGATGTAGTAGAGAGCAAACTTCCTACATACGGTGATGAGTGGAGCGGTGTCAAACTGACAGATGCCCAAGACAGCATCTACAATGCTGATAAAGCCAAGGCGGAATTTGCCAAGGCAAAAGAAACCTTGCAAGCTGAAGGTGTAGAATTCCCAATCCATATTGACGTCCCTGTCGATCAGTCTGACAAGGTTTTGGTACAACGGACGAATTCCTTCAAACAGTCTGTCGAATCAGCGCTTGGCCAAGAAAATGTCGTTATTGATGTTCAGCAAATGTCAACAGATGACTTTGATAATTCTGCCTACTTTGCAGAAACAGCAGCTCAGAAAGACTACGATCTCAACATGTCTGGCTGGTCAGCAGACTACCAAGATCCATCAACTTATCTGAATATCTTTAACCCTGAAACAGGTGATGCTGCAGATAATATTGGTATAGAAAAAGGGAAAAATGCTGATGTGGCAAATAAGGTTGGCTTGAATGAATACAAGGCTTTGCTGGATGAAGCTGATCAAGAAAAACAAGATACAGATGCTCGTTACACCAAATACGCAGCAGCTCAGGCTTGGTTGACGGATAGCTCCATTGTTATTCCTAGTGTTTCTGGTGGTGGTTCACCAGTCGTTCAGAAGGTTGTGCCATTTACCAAGTCTTACTCTTATGTCGGAATCAAAGGAGATGCCTATGTCTTTAAGAACATGGAGCTCCAAAATGATATTGTTACAGCTAAAGACTATGAAGCGGCTCTTAAGAAATGGGAAAAAGAAAAGGAAGCATCCAATAAAAAAGCCCAAGAAGACTTAGAAAAACACATTAAATAAGGTTCTGAACCGCGAGCTTTTGATTCTTTATAAACAGTTTGGAATCAAAAGTTTGTGAATACGATAAAGCGAGACTGAGACATTTTGTCCCAGTCTCTTTTTTATATGACTCTCCATTACATTGAAGCGTTTACATCCTGTCGCAGAAGTGCTATAATGAAAGTAATCTTAATGAAAACTGGAGGAAGTTTATGAAAACATCTAAGTTAGCTGCAGCTGCTGGGCTTGTCATTCTCTCTGCAGGAATTTTGGCTGCCTGTTCGTTTGGCGGCTCCAATTCATCTGGGAAAAACTATAGCTATGTTTATACGGCAGATCCAGATACGCTGGATTACACTGTGTCCAATAAGCGGGCAACCAATGAGATTATGGCTAATGTAGTAGATGGTTTGCTGGAAAGTGATAAGTATGGTAACTTAGTGCCTTCTCTAGCGGAAGATTGGACTGTTTCAAAAGATGGTCTGACCTATACTTATAAGCTTCGTAAGGGAGTGAAATGGTATACTTCTGATGGTGAAGAATATGCAGATGTGACTGCTAAGGACTTTGTGACCAGTCTTAAGCATGCTGCTGACAGCAAGTCTGATGGTCTCTATATCGTTCAAAAATCCATTAAAGGCTTGGACGACTATGTCAATGGTAAAATAACTGACTTCTCCCAAGTTGGTGTTAAGGCGGTGGATGATTCTACTGTTCAGTATACTTTGAATCAGCCAGAAAGCTTCTGGAATTCTAAGACAACCATGGGGATTCTTTTCCCAATCAATGAAGAATTTCTGAAATCAAAGGGTGACAAATTTGCTCAGGGGACAGATCCAACCAGTGTTCTCTATAACGGTCCGTTTATCTTGAAATCTATCACCTCGAAATCTCAAATTAGCTTAGAGAAGAATCCTAACTATTGGGATAAGGAAAAGGTGAAAATTGATACTGTCAAATTCTCTTACTATGATGGTCAAGATACAGAATCTCTGGTGCGTGGCTTCTCTGACGGCAATTATACCATCGCTCGTCTTTTCCCAAATAGCTCCAACTTTGCCAGTGTGAAGAAACAGTACGGCGACAATATCGTCTACACTCCTCAAGGTTCAGGAACCTTCGTCGTTACAACTAATATTGACCGTCAGTCTTACGAGCATACCTCCAAGACAACAGATGCACAGAAATCTTCCACTAAGAAAGCACTGCTCAATAAAGATTTCCGTCAGGCTCTGCTTTTTGCCTTTGACCGTACTGCCTATTCTGCCCAAACCAATGGCGAAGAAGCAGCAGACAAGCAGCTTCGTAATACCTTTGTTCCGCCAACCTTTGTTCAAGCTAATGGTAAAGAGTTCGGCAGCATTGTAGAAGAAAATCTGGCTAGCTACGGTGATGAGTGGAAGGGAGTCAAATTAGACGACGCTCAGGATGGTCTTTATAATCCAGAAAAAGCCAAGGCAGAATTTGCCAAAGCTAAGGAAGCGCTGCAGGCAGAAGGAGTGGAATTCCCAATCCATCTGGATATTCCAGTTAGCTCAGCAGATACCAATGGCGTTAAGAGTGTTCAGTCATTGAAGCAGTCTATTGAAGCCAATCTTGGCTCTGACAATGTAGTAATTGATATTCAGCAGATGACAGATGATGAGTTGAATAATATCACCTACTTTGCAACCTCTGCATCCCAAGAAGACTGGGACTTGAATAATAATCTTGGCTGGAGTCCAGATTATAACGATCCATCTTCTTATCTGGAAATCACTGGCTCTAAGACTGGTGAGAATGTTGACAGCTACTTTGGTTTTGACCCTGGAACAGATAATGCAGCAGCTAAAGAGGCCGGCTTTGAAGAGTATGACAAGCTCTTGGAAGACGCAGCTGCGGAAAACGAGGATATTAACAAACGTTACGAAAAATATGCTGCAGCTCAGGCTTGGCTGACAGACAGTGCTCTGTTGATGCCAGCTTGGTCATCTGGTGCAACACCAAGTGTCCGTAAGGTTGTTCCATTCTCAGGGCCATTTGCTTGGACTGGAAACAAGGGCGAATACAGTTTTAAATATGTTGAAATCCAAGATAAACCAATAACGACTAAAGATTATGAAAAAGCGCGTGAAAAATGGGCAAAAGAAAAGGAAGAATCCAATAAAAAAGCTCAAGCAGAACTCGCAGAACATATCAAATAAATCAAGAAAATCCCATTGTAGCAACAGTGGGGTTTTTGATGATTTGAGAGATAGAATAAGCGAGTTTGAGCTTGTCTAATCCTATATAGCAAACATGCAGGAAGCCTGATTACATAAACATCTTAGGGTGTTAGTGAGCTAACTTAATATTCTGAAAATTTATTTTACTTTTAGTACTATCTATGCTATAATCTTAATTAAATCTAAAAATCTAAAAGATGGAGAAACCCATATGAAACAAAGCAAAGTCCTTGCGTTAGCAGGAGTTACTCTTCTTGCGGCTGGCTTTCTTGCAGCTTGCTCAGGCTCTAAGCCAAACACAAAGTCAGGCAGCTCAGACTCTTCTAACACCTTTAATTATATCTACGAGACAGATCCTGAAAACTTGAACTATCTCACTTCAAGCAAGGCTGCTACAACAGACTTGACTGCCAATGTCATTGACGGTCTTTTAGAAAACGACCAATATGGAAACTTAGTTCCTTCAATGGCAGAGGAATGGACTGTATCACCAGATGGGAAAACCTATACTTATAAGCTTCGCAAAGACGCTAAGTGGTATACTTCCGAAGGTGAAGAGTACGCAGATGTTACAGCAGAAGACTTTGTTACAGGTCTTAAGTATGCGGCAGACAATAAATCTGAAACAATCTACTTGGTTCAGGATTCTGTCAAAGGGCTTAAGGACTATATTTCTGGGAAGATTGATTTCTCAGAAGTAGGGATCAAAGCAGTCGATGATCATACCGTTGAGTATACTCTTAATGAGCCAGAAAGCTTCTGGAATTCTAAAACTACAATGGGAATTCTCTACCCAGTAAACAAAGACTTTTTGAAAAACCAAGGTGATAAGTTCGCTCAAGCAACTGATCCAACAAGCTTGCTTTATAACGGACCTTTCTTGCTCAAATCATTGACTTCAAAATCTGAAATTCAATTTGAGAAGAATCCTAATTATTGGGACAAAGAAAATGTTCACGTAGATGCAGTGAAACTCTCTTTCTATGATGGACAAGATCAAGGGAAACTAGCTGATCAGTTCAGTCAAGGTGCTCTGACAACAGCCAGACTCTTCCCGACTAGTGCGACTTATGAAAAGGTTGAAAAAGACTTTAAAGATAATATCGTTTATACACCTCAAGATGCCTCAACTTTCTTAGTAGGTACAAACATTGATCGTCAGTCGTACAACCATACTGCTAAGACATCAGAAGCTCAAAAGACTTCAACTAAGAAAGCTTTGCTTAACAAGGACTTCCGCCAGGCTTTGACCTTTGCCTTCAATCGTGAGTCCTATGCTTCTCAGATTAATGGTAAGGACGGAGCAGACAAACTTCTTCGTAACCTTTACATCCCACCTACATTTGTGCAGGCTAGTGACAAGTCCTTCGGTGACCTAGTTAAGGAAAAAGTAGTAACTTATGGTGACGAATGGAAAGATGTGGACTTCTCAGATGGTCAAGATGGTCTCTATAACGAGAACAAAGCAAAGGCTGAATTTGCTAAAGCAAAAGAAGCTTTGAAAGCTGATGGAGTAGAATTCCCAATTCATCTGGACATTCCAGTTGATCAAACAGCTACTTCTAAAGTACAACGTGTTCAATCCCTCAAGCAGTCTATTGAAAAGACCTTAGGAAAAGATAATGTTGTAATTGATGTTCACCAATTGTCTAAGGATGAAGTGACTAACATTACCTTGTTTGCTCCTTCTGCTGCTGAAGAAGACTGGGATATTTCAGATAATGTCGGCTGGTCTCCGGACTATCAAGATCCATCTACTTATCTAGATGTCATCAAACCTGGTGGTGAAAACACCAAGACCTTCTTAGGATTTGATGGCACAGATAATGCCGCAGCGAAACAAGTTGGTTTGGATGAATATACCAAGCTGGTTGACGAAGCGGGTGCAGAAAAGCAAGATTTGAACAAGCGATATGAAAAATATGCGGCTGCTCAGGCTTGGCTGACTGATAGTGCTTTGTTGATTCCGGTAACTTCTAGAACCGGCCGTCCAACCTTGACTAAGGTAGTGCCTTTCTCAGCACCGTTTGCTTGGTCTGGTGCTAAGGCGCGTGAAGCAGCAAGTTATAAGTACATGAAATTGCAGGATGAGCCTGTAACGACAAAAGATTATAATAGCGCTCAGGAAAAATGGAATAAAGAACGTGCGGAATCTAATAAAAAAGCTCAAGAAGAATTAGCAGACCACGTGAAATAAGCTTGCTAAGAGAACTTTCTCTAATAGAGGAGAAAGTTCTTTTGGAATTTAAAGGAAACGATAAATGAAAAAATATATTTTTATGCGTATCTTACGCTCAATTGTGTCGATTTTCTTGGTGACGACCCTGACTTATGCCATTATCTATACTATGGTGCCAAGAAGGTTGATTTTCAAGCAGGATCCTAACTATAATAAAATAGCGACTAATAAAGATAAAAAGACTAACTATGAAAACACCATCTTTGAGCGGATGGGTTACATTGACTATTATGATACTAAGGAACTGCAGGAGAAAGCCAGCAAGGAAGATTCTTCTGTTACCACAGAAGCTACTGAAGCAAACGAGAAGATTTATCAGAAGTATGTTGATAAACTTGGTAATGGTTGGAAATTGCAGAAATTCCCACTGAGCGGAGAATTCTACGCTGTACGCGAAGTACCTGTGTATGAACGTGTCTTTGAGTTCTATGCTAATTTGATTCAAATCGACCATCCAAATGTTATCCAAGATGAGGAAAATCCAAACCTAGAGCGTTATATCCGGTTTGAAAATGATCCTTCTGTTGGCTGGTCTCTTGTGGGTTCAGGTACCAAGCATAAGTATCTGCTTTATTTTAATGGTCAGTTCCCATTTGTCCACCAGAACTTTATTACCTTTAATTTAGGTAATTCTTATCCAACCTATGCCAATATCCCTGTTCTGCAGGTTATTACGCAAGGACAAGGACAAACTAAGTCTTCTGAAGTTCAATTCCCAACAGGCAAAAAGACATCGTCTGTTAATATTTATTCTCGTACTTACAAGACGCCAAGCAAAGCCGATTCACAGGACATTGCTAAGTTTGGTAAGGGAGATGCCTATACAGCGACTCAAAGCAACTATCAAAATCCTTCCATGATTACCAGCTCAGCCATTATTGGTTTGATTGGTGTGGCTCTGTCTTATCTGATTGCTATTCCGCTCGGATCCTACATGGCTCGACTCAAGAATACATGGTTTGATAGCATTTCTACAGCAGGCTTGACCTTTATGATGTCACTGCCAACCATCGCCTTGGTCTACATTGTCCGTTTGGCGGGGTCTGCCGTTGGTCTTCCAGATTCCTTCCCAATCTTGGGAGCGGGAGATTGGCGTTCTTATGTTCTGCCAGCTGTTATTCTAGGGCTTTTGAGTGCTCCTTGGACAGCTGTTTGGATTCGCCGGTATATGATTGACCTTCAGTCTCAGGATTTTGTCCGCTTTGCACGTGCTAAGGGTCTCTCAGAAAAAGAAATTTCTAACAAGCACATCTTTAAAAACGCTATGGTGCCGCTGGTATCCAGTATCCCGGCTTCAATTGTCGGAGTTATTGCTGGTGCAACCTTGACAGAAACAGTCTTTGCTTTCCCTGGTATGGGTAAGATGTTGATTGATTCCGTTAAGGCATCCAATAACTCTATGGTTGTTGGTCTTGTATTCATCTTCACATGTCTGTCTATCTTTGCCCTCTTGCTGGGTGATATTCTGATGACTGTACTGGACCCACGTATCAAGTTAACATCAAAAGGAGGTAAATAATGGCTACAATTGATAAAAGCAAATTCCAATTTGTCAAACGTGACGATTTTGCCTCTGAAACGATTGATGCTCCAGCCTACTCTTACTGGAAATCAGTCATGCGTCAATTTCTGAAAAAGAAATCAACCATTACTATGCTGGGAATTCTGATTGCCATTATTCTCATGAGCTTCATTTATCCTATGTTTTCAAACTTCGACTTTAATGACGTGAGTAAGGTAAATGACTTTAGCATGCGTTATATCAAGCCAAGTGCCCAGTACTGGTTTGGAACAGATAGTAATGGTAAGTCTCTCTTTGACGGTGTTTGGTTTGGTGCCCGTAACTCTATTCTCATTTCGATTATTGCGACAGTTATTAATCTGGCGATCGGAGTTATCATCGGCGGTATCTGGGGAATTTCCAAAACAGTCGACCGTGTCATGATGGAAATCTACAATATCATTTCAAACATTCCAGCCCTCTTGATTGTCATTGTCTTGACCTACTCTATCGGTGCTGGTTTCTGGAATCTTATTTTTGCCATGACGATTACTGGTTGGGTCGGTATTGCTTATACTATCCGTGTGCAGATTATGCGCTATCGGGATTTGGAATACAACCTTGCCTCTCGTACTCTTGGTACACCGACTCTCAAGATTGTTACGAAGAACATTATGCCGCAGTTGGTATCTGTTATCGTGACTACCACTTCACAGATGCTGCCAAGCTTTATCTCTTATGAAGCCTTTCTGTCCTTCTTTGGATTAGGTCTTCCTGTAACAGTGCCAAGTTTGGGACGCTTGATTTCAGATTATTCTCAAAACGTGACGACCAATGCCTACCTCTTTTGGATTCCGCTCACAACCTTGATTTTGGTATCCCTCACTTTCTTCGTAGTTGGGCAAAACTTAGCCGACGCCAGCGATCCACGTACACATAGATAGGAGTAAATATGACAAAGAATGAAAATGTAATATTGACTGCTCGCGATATTGTCGTGGAATTCGATGTTCGCGATCGTGTCTTAACCGCCATTCGTGGAGTCTCACTGGACTTGATTGAAGGTGAAGTGCTGGCTATTGTTGGTGAATCTGGTTCAGGTAAGTCTGTATTGACCAAGACCTTTACTGGAATGCTAGAAGAAAATGGCCGTGTAGCTCAAGGAACCATTGATTACCGAGGCAAAGATTTGACGACTCTTCGTAGTAATAAGGATTGGGAGCCGATTCGTGGTGCAAAAATTGCGACTATTTTCCAAGATCCGATGACGAGTTTGGATCCCATTAACACCATTGGGAGCCAGATTACAGAAGTCATTATTAAGCACCAAGGAAAATCAGCCAAAGAAGCTAAAAAAATGGCCATTGACTACATGAGTAAGGTTGGGATTCCAGATGCGGAAAAACGTTTCGAAGAATATCCTTTCCAATACTCAGGTGGTATGCGTCAGCGGATTGTTATTGCTATTGCTTTGGCTTGCCGTCCTGATATTCTTATCTGTGATGAGCCGACAACGGCCCTTGATGTAACGATTCAAGCGCAAATCATTGACTTGCTCAAATCCTTGCAGCAAGAATATCATTTCACAACCATCTTTATTACGCACGACCTTGGAGTTGTAGCTAGTATTGCAGATAAGGTTGCAGTTATGTATGCTGGTGAGATTATCGAATACGGTACAGTTGAAGAAATCTTCTACGAGCCAAAACATCCTTATACATGGAGTTTGCTGTCCAGCTTACCTCAGCTAGCAGATGCAAATGGTGCCCTCTACTCGATTCCTGGAACGCCACCGTCTCTTTATTCACCAATCAAAGGGGATGCCTTTGCTTTGCGTTCTGACTATGCCATGTCAATTGACTTTGAAGAAGCAGCGCCGGCTTTCAATGTATCTGAGACTCACTGGGCTAAGACTTGGTTGCTCCATGAAGATGCGCCTAAGGTTCATAAGCCAGAGATTATCGAAAACCTACATGAAAAAATTCGTTCAAAAATGGGCTTCAATCAATTAGAAGCTTAGGAGGAAGGAAATGACTGAAAAATTAGTTGAAATTAAAGATTTAGAAATTTCCTTCGGCGAAGGAAGTAAGAAATTTGTAGCAGTAAAAAATGCGAATTTCTTCATCAATAAGGGGGAAACTTTCTCTCTTGTAGGAGAATCAGGTTCTGGTAAGACTACTATTGGTCGAGCTATTATCGGACTTAATGATACCAGTGCCGGTGATATCTTCTACGAAGGCAAAAAGATTAACGGGAAAAAATCAAAAGCAGAAGAAGCGGATTTGATTCGTAAGATTCAGATGATTTTTCAAGACCCAGCTGCCAGTCTGAATGAACGTGCAACGGTTGACTATATCCTTTCTGAGGGGCTCTATAATTATCACTTGTTTGATAGTGAAGAAGACCGTCAAAGAAAAGTCAAAGATATCATCAATGAAGTCGGCTTGTTGGCTGAGCATTTAACTCGCTATCCTCATGAATTCTCTGGTGGACAGCGTCAGCGGATTGGGATTGCTCGCGCTTTGGTTATGAAACCAGATTTCGTAATTGCTGATGAGCCTATCTCAGCCTTGGATGTATCTGTCCGAGCTCAGGTCTTGAATCTTTTGAAAAAATTTCAAAAAGAGTTGGGTTTGACCTACCTGTTTATTGCCCATGACCTTTCGGTAGTTCGTTTTATTTCTGATCGTATCGCCGTGATTTACAAAGGTGTCATTGTAGAGGTGGCAGAGACAGAGGAGCTGTTCAACCATCCTGTCCATCCTTACACACAATCCCTGCTCTCAGCTGTTCCAATTCCAGATCCAATCTTGGAGCGTAAAAAAGTGTTGAAGGTCTATGATCCTGAACAGCACGATTATTCTGTTGATAAACCAGAAATGGCAGAGATTCGTCCAGGACACTATGTCTGGGCCAATAAAGCTGAACTCGAAAAGTATAAACAAGAACAAGAATAGAAAAAATGTCCGCAAGGGCATTTTTTACGCCTTTAAAAAGATAGAATGTAGGTCAATTTACCATCCTCAAAGGTATGTAAAACTATTCACCAATTTAAAAATAATAATTTTTTAATTTTTTTCAAAAAAGGTATTGACAGTT